>JAAXHW010000022.1 GCA_012270675.1 Candidatus Latescibacterota bacterium
TGGCTGCAACTGGCTGGGCAAAACAGCTCACGCCCTCCGCACCTGCCCTATCCGGGTCCATATCAGCCTTCCACCTTTCCGGATTCGACGATATAGATCTTTATAAGCGATATCGAATCACTGTGCCGACGGCAAAAAGCGACGATGGGTACTGGATTCGCGTTTCCACCCACATCTGCAACGGCTTTGATCATGTAGATCAACTGATAGATGCTTTGCACGAACTGAGAAAAGGAAAAATCCCATGAGCAATCACATTGTCGTATCGAGCATTTCCTACGCCCCGATCAGCGGAGAGGACCAGGCGGTGATGGCGCAGACCCACAAGGACCTGGAGGGTCTGGTGGGGCAGGTCGCCCGGGCTACCAGGCCCGATCTGATCGTGCTGCCCGAGACCATCTGCCGGACCTGCGACGAGGACGTGCCGGAGGGGCCGACGACCCGGCTACTGGCCGGCCTGGCCCGGGAATATAGCTGCTACATCACTGTGCCGGTACATCAGAAGGAGCGCAAGAGCGAGGCGGTCTTCAATGTCCTCGGGCTGCTGGACCGGCAGGGGGAATTGGCCGGTATCTACCGCAAGTACATTCCGGTGTACCCGGAGTTTGACCACGGCACCCGTCCAGGTCCAGGCGCGACCCTGATCCGGACCGAATTCGGGCCGGTGGGTGGGGTGATCTGTTTCGATCTGAACTTCGGGGAATTGCGGGCCCAGTACAAGAAGCTCAAGCCGAAACTGCTGCTTTTCAGTTCCATGTACCACGGCGGTCTGGTGCAGAACTTCTGGGCGTTGGACGTGCAGGCCTTTTTCGTCGGCTCGGTGTACAGGGGGACGCCCTGCACAATCATCGATCCGCAGGGGACCACCCTGGCTCAGAGCAATAACTATCAGAGCTGGGCCACGGCGCGCATCAATCTGGACTATGAAGTGGTACATCTCGACAAGAATCGGGCCAGGTTCGACGCTATCCATCGGAAATACGGCGAGGCCGTGCGCATTGTCACGACCGGGGAGGTGGGCACGTCGGTGATCTACAGCGAGACTGCGGAGCGCACCGCAGCCGATATCGTCGATGAATTCGAGCTGGTGCGGCTGGACGAGTACTTTGACTGGTCGCGGCAACTGCGGACGGAGCATCTGGCGTGATCTGCGATTATCTTAAAAGTCAATGGAAAACCACGATGTAGACTGGTTATGCTATGCAAGTCACGTTTCTCGGAACATCAGCCGCGCCGTCGATGCCGAACCCTTTTTGCGTGTGTCAGGCCTGCTCGGGCGCGAGACGGGCGGGCGGAAAGAACCTTCGAAGGCGGTCGGCCATCGCAATTAACGATGACCTGATGGTGGATATCGGCCCGGACATAGCGACCGCGTCGTTCGAACACGGCGTTTGTCTTACGGGCGTCGAAGTCTGCCTTCTGACGCATGTCCATGAGGACCACTTTGATGCCGAGTTCCTCATGGCCAGACACGAGGACTACGGGACTGTTGTCGCGAAGGACATGGTTCTGGCAGGTTCAATCGATACGCTGAGATCCATCGACGAGGATTTGGCCGGAAGATGCGGGTACGGAAGTGTTTTCGATCATGAGACCCGGCGTGCGCTGAAGATAGATCTGTTGACCGTCGAGCCATTCAAGAAACAGGTCGTCGGCAACTATCGTTTTACAGGGTATCCCGCGAACCACGGCGCCGAAAAGGGGTGCCTGCTCTACGCAATCGAGCAGGGCCGACATGCCGTATTTTACGGTACCGATACCTCGGTCTTTTCAGAGCAGGTATGGGAGCATCTATTGCTTGCAGGCACGCAGTTTGATCTGCTCATTCTGGATCACACGTACGGCATCGGCTTTGACGTCAGTCCGCCCGATCATCTGGCATCCGCAGGTGTAATAGGCCATGTGGACCGATTTCGGCGAAGTGGCCTCCTCAAGGGCAACGCGCAGGCTTACGCGACTCACATTTCACACGAAGGATACCTCGAGCATGACGAACTGGACGCGTATGCCGAAGCACATGGCTACAGAGTCGCATTTGACGGACTGTCGCTGACTTTTGATGGGTGACAGCTGGGTGCCGCCCCTTGATGGGTTTGACTGATCGCAAGCGGCACAATATAACAGCGGGCTACGGCTGCGACGTATTCGCGCACGGTGGGAACGGTAGAGGCCATGTAGCCAAAGTAAAAACCTTGCGTGCTATACGTCATTGGCGTATATTAGGTATATGGTCTTCGTCGAAACGCCAATCTTCACAAAGGAGCTTGTGACACTATTATCCGATGAGGACTACCGGGCAATACAGCTGGCGCTCCTATTCCGCCCGGAATCAGGAGAGATCATTCAACGTACGGGTGGATTGCGAAAACTGAGGTGGAAATTTCCTCGCTCTGGCAAACGGGGCGGTCTTCGTGTTATCTACTATTGGGACAAGCCGGACGATGTCCTTTAGGTGTATCGCAAGAGCCGACAGGAAGATCTCACCCCCCGACAGTACAAGCTGCTTAGTAAACTCGTAAAGGAGCATCTCGCATGAATGAGCGTGACTTTGACCAACTTGTAGCCAGCGTCAAGCAAGCCGGAGCGATCAAGCGCGGCAAGTTGAAGCCAGGGCGCATGACCCGGATGGATCCCGCCGATATCAGGATGATCCGAAAGAAACTGGATAAATCGCAATCTGAATTCGCCCTGATGATTGGGGTCAGCGTCTCTACTTTGCAAAATTGGGAGCAGGGACGGCGCCGTCCCGAGGGTCCTGCCCGGGCCCTGCTCAAGATTGCTTCGGAAAACCCCGAAACTGTGGCGCGGTCTTTAAGCGCTTGAGCAACCACGCAACCCTACCCCTGGCCACACAGCCTCTAACACCGTGCTCCCGGCTTCGGTCACCCAGCAGCGATTGTCGAAAGCCGGTGAGTTCATTGCGGGTGGGCGCCAAAAAAGAGAAAGAAGCAATGCACAATCCAAAAATGGAAAGGGCTGGAGGTCGATGAAACACTGGATGGTGGTCTTGCTGGTTTGTGTCGGATGCGGGTCTTCCTCTCCAACGAGCAGTCCGGAGCCGGGAGCACCTGAGGGGCAGATGGTGTTTATCCTGAGTGCGGAAGTGGAGGCCTATATCGGTCGTGTGCAAAGGTCGTTCGAGTCGGTTGCGGTGATGATCAGTGAGTATACCGTAATTTCGCAGAGCTGGATGAGAGGGCAGACGTCGAGGTACTGGACGCAGCAGTATACGGTGAACCTGATCAATCGCGTGGAGCTCCTCCGGGAACAGGTCCGGGGGGTTCGGCCTGAAAATACGGAACTTCGCCTTATTCACACTGAGTACGAGGAGGCTTTGAAGGCGTACCAGGAGGCCTTTGAGCTCTTTTTGCGCGAGACGGCGTTTGAGATTCCGATCGTTTCCCAGGAGGTCAACAATAAGATTGCAGAGGGCAATGTCCACCTGATCCGGTTCCAGGTGGTTTTGAGCAATTGGACCGGCAGGAGTCTGGATTTTTTGAGGCAGGCGGTCGGTTGATCTTTATGGGGAGCAGGTGTTCAATTCATGTATCGTAGACAGGGGGCGCACAGCAGTGCGCCCCCTGTTGTTTGACCGTGTGCCCCTTAATCTGCCAGAGGTAATTTTACGGCCTCTCCCGTTTCCGAAGACCGGTAGGCGGCCAGGCATATTTCCACTGCGGCCCGGCCGTCTGCGCCCGTTACCGGGGGCGGGGTGTCGTCTGCGATGCACCGGACGAAGTCGCGGACCTCATCCGAGAAGGCCTTCTGGCGGGGGTCCGCCACCGCTGCGTGGTCGTATACGGTCTCCCATTCGCCCGTGCCCTTTCGGGCGACTCTGACCTGGTTGTAGGGGTCTACGTCCATCAAGCCTTCGTCACCGATCAGCTGGGCGTGGCAGGAATACCCCTTCCAGCCCGGGGGCGGGAGGGCTTCCGAGTACAGGAGGTGGGCGCATCCGCCATTCCGAAACGCGATCATGACCATGTCCGAGGTGCGATCGCCAGGGACTTCCGTGCGCAGCGAAAAGGAACGGGCAAAGACCGTATCCGCTTCGGAGTCAAACCACCAGCGCAGCCGGTCCGTGTCGTGGACACCCCAGGCGATCAGGCCGCCCGGGCCGTAGAGGCTCAGGTCCGTGAACCAGGTCTTTTCGGGGTTGAACTTCCGGTATCCGGGCCCGGCCAGTACATCCCTGCACATGAGCAGGTTGCCGATGGCTCCCTCTTTGAGCAGCTGTTTGGCGACCGCGCCTCCCTCCCAGTAGCGGTGGCTCTGGGCGACCATGAGCTTTCGTTTTGCGAGGGCCGCCGCCTCGATGATATGGTTGCATTTCTCAAGGGTTAGCTCCAGGGGTTTCTCTACAAGTACGTGTTTTCCGGCCTGGAAGGCCTGAACCGCGTGCGCTGCATGGAGTGCATGGGGGGTGGTGACGATGACGGCGTCGATATCTTTTCGGGCGACCAGGGCGTCGATGTCTTCCTCGTAATCCAGACCGTACTCCCTGGCCAGGTTCGGACCGGCGTCCGGGAAATGGGCCGGGTCGGTTACGGCCACTGCTTCTCCCCGTTCGACGTCCCGAAGCGCCTCGATGTGGGTGCGTCCCATCTTGCCGATGCCGAGGATGCCTATTCTTACCTGATCCATAAGGGTTTCTCCGGGGTTGACGTTACATCAGGCGTTTGCGTTTTGCAAGGTAATTGAAGAGGGCTGTGTCGAAGGGGTGTGTGGTGTCGAGGGGGACGTAATCGATGAGGCTTTCGCGGCATTCCCGGCGAAAGCGGTCGATCAATGCGTCCATGTGCGCCTGATAGTCGGGGGCGATGTGCCAGGGTTCGGTTGCGACCCAGGCGCCGGATTCGAGGTCTACAAAGCGGGTCTCGCGGTCGAAGGCGAGGTCCTGTTCCCTGGGGTCGAAGATGTGGAAGACGATCACCTCGTGCTTACGGTGCCGGAAGTGTTTGAGGCCGGAGAGGAGGGTTTGGGGATCGTCCAGGAGGTCGGAGAGAACGATGATGAGGCCGCGGCGCACGATCTGTTCGGCGAGGTCGTGAAATGCCCGGGCAAGGTCGGTGTCGGCACCTTCGGGGGTGGCCTCCTGCAGGGCGTGAAGGAGGGTGTGGAGGTGGCTGCCCACCGAGCGGGGGGGAATGTAGTTCCGGATGCCCGTGTCAAAGGCGACCAGACTTACAGCGTCGCGCTGGCGCAGCATGAGGTGGGCGAGGGCGGCGGCGGTGTAGACTGCGTATTGAAATTTGTTCAGGCCGCCTGACCCGTAGTCCATGGAGGCGCTCACGTCCAGGAGGAGATAGGCTTTGAGGTTGGTCTCCTCTTCGTACTGTTTGACGTAGAGCCGGTCGGTCTTTCCGTACACCTTCCAGTCGATGTTCCGGATGGGGTCTCCGGGCATGTACTGCCGGTATTCGGAGAATTCGACGGAGAAGCCGTGGTAGGGGCTCTGATGGAGGCCGGTGATGAAGCCTTCGACCACCAATCGGGCGACGAGGTCCAGCCGGGAGATGCGGGCGACAACGTCGGGTCTGAGGTAATCGCGGATGTCGGGCATCAGGTGGTTTCATCCCTCAGCCGTTTGACAATGTCCAAAGCGGTGACGCCTTCGGCTTCGGCGTTGAAGCTGGTGACGATGCGGTGACGGAGGACGGGGATGGCGACGGATTTTACGTCATCGACAGAAGCGGCGTAGCGGCCCTCTAAAACGGCGCGGGCCTTGGCGCCCAGGATCAGGAACTGGGAGGCCCGGGGGCCGGCGCCCCAGCTGACCAGTTCGGAGATGTAGGCGGGAGCGCCGTTGGCACCGGGGCGGGTTTTGCGTGCCAGGCCTACGGCGTAGTCGATGACGTGGTCGGCGACGGGGACTTTCCGAATGAGCTGCTGGAGATCGACGATTTGTGGGGCATCGAGCACCGGTTTTACCCGGGCGGTGTAGGCGCTGGTGGTGGTGCGAACGATCTGTTTCTCTTCCTCCCGGGAAGGGTAGTCGATCCAGAGGTTGAAGATGAACCGATCGAGTTGCGCCTCCGGGAGGGGATAGGTGCCCTCCTGTTCGATGGGGTTCTGGGTAGCGAGAACGAAAAAGGGCTCACCGAGGCGAAAGGTGTCGCCGCCGGCGGTGACCTCGTGTTCCTGCATGGCCTGTAAGAGGGCGGCCTGGGTTTTGGGGGGCGTACGGTTGATTTCGTCGGCCAAGATGATGTTGGCGAAGATGGGGCCTTTGACAAAGCGGAAGGCTTTGTGGCCGGTGGCATGATCCTCTTCCAGAACCTCGGTGCCGGTGATGTCGGAGGGCATCAGGTCCGGGGTAAACTGAATGCGGCTGAAACTGAGGCTCAGCGACCGGGCGAGGGTGCTGATGAGAAGGGTTTTGGCCAGTCCGGGCACACCCATAAGCAGGCCGTGTCCACCGCAGAGGAGGGCGATGAGGAGCTGGTTGACAATCTCTTTCTGGCCGACGATGACTTTGCCGATTTCGTCGACGATGCGGGTGTATGCGGTTCTGAGTTTTTCGACGGCTTCGAGGTCGCCGTTCCGTTCTTCAGGCATTGGTGTGTGTTCCTTGAATTGTGAACGTCCCCGCACATCTTTGCCGTTTCACGGCCTCTATGTTTTTCGCTTCTGCTTCTTCGCAGCCGGGAAGAGGATGTTGTTGAGGATGAGCCGGTAGCCGGGGGAGTGTTTGCGCAGGGCGAGCTGAGTGGGTGGGTCGCCCACGAAGTGCTGGTAGTCTTCCGGGTCGTGTCCGGCCAGGTAGGTAAAGGTCCCCCGGCCAACATTGCCGTGGATATATTTGATCTGGTCGGTGCCGGTGACCTGGCCCAGGACGGTAACCGATTTCTTGATCTGGCTCTTGTGGAAGGCGGTGGTCTGTCCGAGGAAGCCCCGGACAACAGGGACGTGATTCTGGGTGAGCATGGTGGGCACCGGGTCGTATTTGGCCGAGAATTCAAAGAGGGTGAAGGCATCGGCTTCGGGGCCATGGATTTGGCCCATTTCCGTGGGGGAGACGTCGATGTCGGAGAATTCGTATACCATCGGGTCGGTAATTAACCGGAAGTTTTTGAAGGCGACGGTGCGAGAGAAGTCGAGTTTCTCCTGGGCCTGGGGGTCGGACGGGTCTCCATCGTAGACCGAATCGACGATGTCCACGCCCCAGGCGGCCAGGGCGATGTCGAAGGTGTCGGTGGCAGAGCACATGGCAAACAGGAAGCCGCCGTTTTGGATGTAGTTGAAGATGGCCCTGGCCACGGCGCCCTTTTCAACGGAGACCTTGGAGAACCCGAGGCGGTGGGCGAGGGCTTCGAATTGCGCCTGCTGTTGCCGGTACCAAAGCTGGTTTCCGTGGCTTTTGTAGAACTTTCCATATTGTCCGGTAAAGTCTTCGTGGTGGAGGTGGAGCCAGTCGTATTCGGCGAGTTTGCCGGTGAGGACCTGTTCGTCCCAGAGGGTATCGTAGGGGATCTCCGCATAGGTGAGCGCCAGGGTGACCGCATCGTCCCAGGGTTGCTTGTTGGGAGGGGTGTAGACGGCGATTTTGGGCGCTTTTTCCAGGCGTATGGGGTCCATGTTGCCCGATTCCATTTCGGCATAGATTCGGGCGGCCTGGACCTCGGAGATGCGCAGAAAGGTGACATCCCGGAGCCGGCATTCCCGGCCGATGGCATCCACAGCGTCCATCATAAAAGCCCCGCCACGGTAGTTGAGAAGCCATTCCACGTCGAGGTTGCGCTGCAGCGTCCAGTAGGCGATGCCGTAGGCCTTGAGGTGGTTGGCCTGTTCCAGGTCCATGGGAATGAGGAGCCTGTCTGCGCCGACGGGGTGCGCCATCAAAAGAGAAAGGAATACAGAATGGAAGAAGCCGTATTTCTTCTGTCTTTTTTTTATTTTCATTTCAGCCGGTTTCCTTCTGAGAGGCTTCAGATCTTTTTCCGCAGGGCTTGCAGGCGGTCCCGGGCGGTATCGGCCTCCAGGCTTTGGGGGTATTCGATCAGGAGGGTTTCGTAGGCGTTCAGCGCGTCGTAGACCTGTCCCAGTCGCTCCCCGTAGATCCGGGCCAGGGCCATCTGCGCCCAGGGACACAGCGGACTCCAGGGGACATCGGAGATCAATCGGCGGCAGGCCCCGATGGCCTCCGGGTAGCGTTCGAGCGCCTCCAGGAGTTCAACCTGTTGGGCCAGCGCCCGGTCCAGGAGGGCCGATTTGGGGTGAGATTTGAGCCAGTCCTGAAAGGCACCCAGCGCGCGTTCGGCCTTCTGCTGGCGTTTGAGTCTCAACGCGGCAGCGTAGGCTTTGAGAGCATTCGGGTCACCCTGGCGTCCGTCCTGAATCAGGACCGAGAGGGCGAGGGCGTCGTTGAGGACATAGCGGACCGTTGAGCCCGAGAGGAGGCGGTCGAGCAGATCCCCGGCCGCGTCGAAGTCACCGGCGAGGAAGTGGCATTCGGCGATCCGGAGCCGGGCTTCATCGGCTCCCTGCTGTCCCCGGCGTTCCTGGACAATGAGGACACAGGCGGCTTTGGCCTCGGCAAATCGGTCCGACAGGAGCATGGCCTCTGCGATGTCGAAAAGGGCCCGGTAGCGCCAGGGGGTGCGGCGGCCTGTTTCGACCAGCGCCTGGAAGGTCTGCAGGGCCCTGTGGGAATCCTGATAGGCTTCGTGCAGGAGTCGACCAAGGCGGTATCGGGCCTCGTCGGCCTCGAGGCGGTTGGGGTAGCGGTCGATGAGGTCCCGGTAGAGGCGCCGGGCCTGGTCTGGCCGGCCGCGTCCACCCTCGGCCCGGGCCAGTCCAAGCAGGGCCAGGGGCTGGGGTTTGGACCTGTCAAAACGGCCGATGAGGGTCTGATAGGCCACCGCTGCGGTGGTGTTGTCCCCCTCCTTCAGCGCATGTGAGGCGATTTGGAAAAGGAGCGTCCGATGGCGGTGCGTCTCTCGCAGATGCCCGGTTAAGACCCGCAGGGCGTATCCGGCGTATCCAGCCGGGAGGGCGTATTCGGTCAAGAGGGTGAGCCGGACGTTGTCATCAGGGTGTTTTCGAACTTCCTCTGCGAGGAGGTCCACAATCTTTTCGTGGTCGTCTCCCTCCCGGGCGAATTTCCGGAAACGGGATGTGATGAGGTGGAGGTATTCCGGTTTTTCCTGGAGGTAGAGGAGGTATTCCGAAACGGCTTCGGGGTACCGGGCCTGGCGTTCTGCCAGTTCTGCGAGTTCCCGGGCAAAGAGGTGGAGGAGGCCGAGGGCCTCGCGCGCTTTTCGGTAGGTGGCTGCGCTCCGTGCATAGAGGTTGTTCGCCTTATAACGGCTGGCCACCCGGCTGTAAGGCCCCGAAGCGGTGGCACCCTCCAGGATGCGGTCCCAGGTTTCAAAGGCCTCGTCCCGGCGCCCCAGGGCGTAGAGGGCATCGCCCAGCCTGAGGCGGGCGGTGATATCCCGGGGGACCCTTTTGAGGCGTGCTCTGAGCAGGGACACGACCTGGTCGTGCCGCCCCATCCGGAAAAGCAGGTTCTGCAGGCGAAAGAGGATGTCGGCACGTCCGGGATAGTGCGCATAGAGCGTACGGTAGAGGCCCAGGGCATTGTCGAGGTCGCCACTGGCTTCCAGGGCTATTGCGCGCTTGAGGGTGTGGTTTATGTCCAGGACTTTGGCGTGGGCAGGGAGGAAGCCAAGGAGCAGGGTGAGGAAGGCCCGTGTAAGATACTTGCTCATGAGTATCCCCGGTTACGGTTTTTGATGGTTCTGGCCTTTTGCGAGGGCATCCTGCATCAGGCTTTCGAAATAGCGCCGGATGAGGCCCTGGTACTCAGCGGGGTATCCCTCCTTCAGGGCATCGCGGAGCCGCCTCCGGAGGGGGTTGTCGGCCTCTCCCAGGTCGGATGGGAGGGAGCCGGGACCGCGGTAGGCGACCTTTCTGCCCTGTCGGGCTTCCCGCTGTTTGCTCCATCCGCGCTGGCGCACCGAGCGCTGGGCATCCAGCAGGCGGGAGAGGATGCGCCGCTGGCGGTTCAGGGTCTGCTGTGTGATCCGCTGCCGCTGAAGGTCCCCAGCCACCTCTTCCATTTCCGAAGCGATATGTCTGAGGTCACCGAGCAGCTGCTGGCGCAGGGAATTCAGAAGTTCTTCCAGGGCCTGCTCAATGCCCCGTTGTCGGGCGGCCAGCCGGTTGAGGCTCATCCGTGTACCTCCCCCCGGCCTCTGCTGCTGAAAAAGGGCTTCGGTCCGGGCGTTGAGCTCGCCCTGCTGGCCGGAAAGCTGCTGCATCCGCTGGAGTATTTCTTCAAAGCCAAGTGCCGAAGCGGCGGAGGCAAGGTCGGTGAGGCCCTGGCGCACCAGCAGGGCCGCGGTGTTGAGGTTGCCCATAGCCTCTTTGGCGCTTCGGGCCGCACGGGAAGCATTTCCGCGCTGGATGTGGCCGGCAGCCTCCTCCATTTTCTGAAGGGCCCGTCCCAGAGCGCCGCTGGTTTGAGGTGTGAGGAAAAAGGTCTTCCGGGAGGCCTCCGAAAGGCGCTGGGCCATCCGATTGGCGCCGGAGAAGATGCGCGCCTGTTCCAGGGCCAGAGACGTTGAGTGCGTATCGCGGGAGATCGCTTCGGCCTGCCGGGCGGTTTGTTCCTGATCCCGGGAGAGGGAGAGGAGGTCGTGCAAGGCCCGGTTGAGTTCCCGGGTAATCCCGGTTTTCTGATTCTGTACGAAGGCCTGTCGGGTTTGTCTGAGTTGTCGGGTCATTTCCCGGAGGTCTTTTGCAACCGCCTGTGCCTGCTGCCGGGCTGGCCCTATCTGCCCGGCGCGGAGGATTTGACCGACCCGCGCTATGCGGTCGGCCACCCGGCGTTCGCCGAGTGCATCGGCCACCCGGTGCAGGTCTTCCCCCGTGGGATCGGGCATCTGCTCTGCGGCCCGGCTCAGTTCGTTCTGTAGCCTTTGGGTATCGCGCGCCAACAGGTCTTCCCGTTCGGCCAGGGTCTGGGGCTGCGCCTCTTTCCGGAGGTCCTCTACGATGTCTTGCTGTTCGGCTGCCAGTTCTTCCATTCCTTTGACCAGAGCATCCAGATTCTGCTGGTGCTGCACCCGTTTGAGGAGGGCAATGCTGCGGTCGAGGGCCTGCTGGAACGCCTCCTGTTCATTCCGGAACGCATTGAGGGCCTCCTGAACGGCATCGGGATCGACCGCATTGAGGGCCTCCTGGAGCTTTTCCATTGCCCGGTTGAGTTCGGGGGTTTGGATTTGGGAGAAGAGTTCCCGGATTTCCTCCAGTTTCTGAAGGGTTTCAGCAGCCATCAGGCCACTGCTTTCGAGCCGGTCGAGGGTTTTGTTGAGCTTTTGCACAATCTGTTTCAGGCGTTCGCCGGCCCGGGTTTGCTCTGCAAGGCCGATTTCCAGTTCCTTACGCTCCTGCCACTCCAGGTCGCCCTTTTTGAGGAGTTCGTGGGCGACTTTTCCAAGGCGTTTCTGAAGTTCTTTTCCCGCCTGCCACATCGATTCCATCTGCTCCAGGCCTTCCTGCTGGGCCAGCCGGGCCTCCTGGTGGATTTCAAAGAGGGAGGGAAAGCGGACCGTAAATTGGGTGGATTCGCCGTGGGTCGGTCCGGATACGGTGTTGTTGTCATAGACGCGCATCCGGTAGGTGACCTGGTCTCCGGGCAGGAGGTCCAGGCCGGAAAGGTCCCAGAGGACGCCCTGAGTCAGGTCTTTTGCACCGACGGTGTCCAGGGCAACCGGAAGGGTCTGATTCGGGGTGCCGTCGTTGATGGTGTAGCGCACTTCCATCCGGGAGACCCCAAAGTCATCGTGGGCCTCGGCAAGGAGGGGCACCTGCATGGTTTCTCCCAATTCCGAATCGGCGCCGGGGCGCAGCAGGCGGACTTCCGGGGGGTGGTCCCGGAGGGCAACGATCCGGTATTCCACGGGATCCCGGTTGGGAATCATATGGGGATCAAGCAGACCGATGGTATAGCGCCGGTCATCGGTGACGGTGAGTTCGGCCTGTGCGGTGCGGCCGTTGATGCGGGTCGGCAGTCGGGTATTGTTATCGAAGTCCAGCCAGGCTTCCTCCAAAGGCAGACTGGCCTGGATCTGGAGGCGGACAGATGTGCCGATGGGTGCGACGATATCTCCCCCTTCCACTTCACGGCGTTCGTCCAGCCGGGTATGGTCCGGGTAGTGGTAGTGACGTACGATTTGGGTGACCATGGGACGCGCACGGACCGTGAGGGTATAAGCGGGGGTTTCAGCGTCGTTGGCCTGCAGACGGTAAGCCAACGAGCGGGTGAGGGTACCGAACCGATGTTTCACGCGGTTCTGGCGGACCGGCAGGTCCAGAGGCGTCCAGACGTCTACGCCCTTTTCCCGGACGGTCAACCGGGCCTGCAGGGGGACCACCCCGGAGAGGTCGGCGTGGATTTCAAAGGGGTCCCCCGCAATGACTTCGGCATTTCCGGGCCGAAGTTCGATCCGGGTATCGGACGGCCGGACGTAGGCCGTCCGGGGGTGGGCCAGGCGGCTGGCAGCGCCTCTTATGGGTTCGGTCCAGAGGCCGAAGCACCCCAGGACCAACAGGGCCATCCCTCCGCACAGGCCGGCCATGCGGAGGGGACGGGCGCGGTCGACTGTGGCATCGAAATCGAGGTCGGCAGCAGTTTGTGTGGCCTGCACAATGGCGGCGGCTGTCATTTGGGGGGAGGTCCCCTGCCTGTCCCTTTCCCTGTCCCTCCAGAGCTGGAGGGCGCTGATGAGGCGTTGCTTTAGCCCGCCGAAGTGGCGTTCCACACAAAGGGCCACCTCCTCCAGGGTCGGGGGAGCCAGGAGGGGATAGAGGCAGAAGCGGGCAAGAAGGCCGATCAGACCGAGGCTTGCTACCGCTTCGAGGAGGAGCTTGGCCGTGGGCGAAAGGTAGACCCCTGCTTCGAGGAGGAGCAGGACCAGCCCGGCACCCAGGCCACAGGCAAGTGTAAGGCAAAGGCCGGTGAGGCAACGGGCAGCGGTATGCTTTCGCCGGAGCCTTCGGAGCCGCTGCAGGAGGTCCTGGTAGGCAATATGGACGGAGGTGCTGAACATGTTAATGCGTCAGGGCCCAGACGATGATGTTGGTGCCCATCCTGAGGGCAGCTTCCCGTTTCTCCGGGGGATCGTTGTGGACATCGGGGTCGTCCCAGCCGTCCCCGATGTCGCTCTCAAAAGTGTAGAGGACCACAAGCCGTTCCCCGTGAAAGATGCCCAAGGTCTGCGGCGGGCCCCCGTCGTGTTCGTGAATTTTGGGCAGTCCGTTCGGAAACTTGAAGGGGGTCTGAAAGATGCCGAAAGAAGGGGGAAGCTCCACAAGCCGCTTGTCGGGGAAGACCCGTTCGATTTCCCTGCGGAAGGCGCGGTCGAGGCCGTAGTCGTCGTTGGCGAAGAGGAAGCCTCCGTGTTCCAGATAGGTCCGGAGTCGGCGGACCTCCTCTTCGGTGAAGCGGAGGTTGCCGTGGCCGGTGAGATAAAGGACGGGGTAGGCGAAAAGGTTTTCGTCCATGATTTCGACCTGGGCCTCTTCTTTTGCCGTCCGAATCGGTGTGTGTTTGCGGATAAAGGCCAGAAGGTTCGGAATTCCGGTGGGGCCGTTGTACCAGTCTCCACCTCCGCCGTATTTGAGCCTGGCCATGGTGAATCCTGCGGTGGGCTGCCGGAGCTGAGCGGAGGGTTGGACCACAAGGCCCAGATAGAGGATCAGACACAGCGCAGGCGTGGACAGGAACCTGTTTGGCCTGTGAATTGACTTCAAAATTCTTCCCATTCTATTCATTTTCTTTGATGATACATTCAGGAGTCTGCAGCCCGGCGGTTTGAAGCGGGGGAAGCGATTTGAAAGAGAATGGGCTGTTGGGGATGCGCAGCGGGGACGTCGAAGGTAAAACTGCAGTCGAAGTCGACATCTGCCAGGCATTTCTCGTTGATGGGAAACGCCGCACACTGGCCGGGTCGGTCTTCGTAAATGCTGCACACGGAGCCCCCGTCTTCTTTAATGAGAAATGGACAGCGAAAAAGAATTTCACAGCAGTTCCCGCATCGGTTGCACTCTCCCTGCCGGAGCGCCATCTGCCGGTCTACGTAGTTCTTCTGAAAGTGGACCAGGGCAAAACGTCGAACTTTTCCGGTTGCCTGTTTGATTTTTTGCCGAAATTTGAGCGCCATCAACCCTCTCCGTTCAGCGAGTTTTCGTATGGACGCTTTTCGCTTTGCACCCGGGGGAACCGGACCATCGATCGGAGGTTATGCCATTCCTGCGGGTCGAAAAAGTTCCAGCCCCAGAGGATGATGGGGTAGGCCAGCAGGGAGATCCCCCGCGCGATGCCCCCGGGCGTGATCCCATGAATATAATCGGATGTGAAGAGAAAGACAACTGTTCCGGCCACACCGATCTTTGCGAGGCGCCGGTATTCGTAAGGCACCGGGTAGAAACGGCGTGTTTGGAGGTAAAGGAGCAGCGCCATCAGGCTGTAGGCGGCCAGCGTACTCCAGGCTGCGGCGATAAATCCGATCCGGGGGATGAGCAGCAGGTTGATGCCGATATTGACAACCGCTCCTGCACCGACGATGGCCGGGAGCATCCGGGTGCGCCTCTGGACGTAGACGCCGGCTGTGAAGATAACATAGATCCCGGAGAGGAGGTACGCGAGCAGGATGGGGGCAACAATACCCTGAGCCTTGAGGTAGACAGACGCGTTGGACCCGGCGACCAGGAGGATCAATTCCCTGGAAAAGTTCAGGATGCAGAGCAAGAGAAACACCGCTGTCAGGCTGAAGTATGTGGTCACCCGCGCACAGAGGGCATGCGCGCCTTCCCGGTCGGGAATTGAGAGGACCGTCGGCGCCCAGGCGGCCCGGAGCACACGGACCGCAATGAGCATGGGCAGGGTGAACTTGTAGACGATATCGTAGATGCCCACCTCTTCGATTCCGAGGAAAATGCGGATCAGGTAACGGTCGGAAAGGTTGATGACAAGAAGCGCCAGGGCGGAGGGAACAAAGGGAATGCCAAAAGCAAGGAGTTCCCGGACGGCTGCGGGAGAATAGATCAGGCGGAGGTTTTGCCAGCAGACCGGAGAGAGCGCGAGAAAGGCGAAGGCCGAACTGGCGATATTGCTCCAGAAAATCGCTCGAACACCCTGTCCGAGGCCGGCGATGAGGTAGACGGTGAGGCCCATTTGCAGGCTGTGCTGCACGAGCCTGACCGCCGCGTAGGTGGCGGAGCGCTGTCGGGCCCGACAGACGGTGAAGAGGGGTTCGCTGAGGGTATCCAGCAGGATAATTACCGCTATGAGATGGAAGATATCGGCATAGGCCCCGGCGCCCAGGAAATGGTGCGCAAGCGGAACTGCCCCTGCCCAGAGCAGGGCGGAGAGGGTGAGTCCCACGCCAAAGAGGGTCCAGAAGGCGGAACTGAAGCGGTTGCGATGCACCGCCGGGTCGCCCTTTCCCGAGAGATAGCGAACCAGGGCCTGGTTCAGCCCCAGAGAGTAAAAGATGGTGCTGAGGCCGATAAAGACAAAGGCGAGGGACCTCACGCCGTTGTCGCCGGTGGAGAGCATCCGGGCGTAGAGGGGCAGCAGGAAGAAGGATACGGAGCGTCCCAGCAGGTCGCCGATGCCGTAGATGGCGGTGTGTTTGAACAGGGATTTGATTCGGTCGAAGAGCATGGACAGGAGGGGCGACCGGCCGGTCGCCCGTACGGTTTGTTATAGTATGGAAATCGGGTCGATGTCGATGTCCAGGATGACGCCTGAACGGCGGTTTCGGCTGCGGTTGCCAAACCGGTCCAGGGCCCTCCGGGCCAGGGCGTTCAGCTTGTGAGGCGAGACGGTTTTGAGGATGACCTGCCACCGATAGTTGCCCCGGATGCGGGCGAGCGGGGCCTGTACCGGGCCCATGACATTGACGCCTGGGGGCGCTGCGGATCGCATGGCTTCGGCGCAGATGCCGGCCTTGCGGGCGACCTCGTGCTCGTCCTTCCCCCTGAACAGGAAGAGGGCCATCCGGCCGAAGGGGGGGTAGCCCACGCTTTGCCTCGCGGCCAATTCGAGTTGGGCGAACTTGAGGAAGTTATGTTCGCGCGCACACCCGACGGCCTCTCCGTCGGGGAGGTAGGTCTGGACGACCACCTCTCCCGGCGTTGCTCCCCGTCCGGCCCGTCCGCTGACCTGGGTGAGCAACTGGAAGGTGCGCTCGCCGGCGCGGAAGTCGGGCAGGTGGATGCTGGTATCGGCCGAGATGACGCCTACGAGGGTGACGCCGGAAAAGTCGAGCCCCTTGGCCACCATCTGGGTGCCCAAGAGGAGGTCCGCATCCCCTCTGCGAAAGGACTCCAGGATCCGGTCGTGGGCGCCTTTACGCCTTGTGGTATCCACATCCATGCGCAGCATCCGGGCCTCTGGAAACTGCGCTTTGAGGGCCTCTTCCACGCGCTGCGTGCCCACGCCAAAAAGCTGGAGGTTGGCCCTGCCGCAGGCATCACAGCAAGCAGGGGCCGGGACGTTGCGCGCACAGTAGTGACAGACCATGCGGCGGCCGGTGGCGTGGTAGGTGAAGGTGACCTGACAGTTGGGACATTCCAGGGAGCGGCCGCAGTCGGTACACTGGACAAAGGGGGCATAGCCCCTGCGGTTCTGCAGCAGGATGATGCGCTCCTTTTTCCGAAGTCGATCCACCATCTTTTCCCGCAGGGGCCTGGAGAAGATGCCGCCGCCCTCTTTTTTCATGTCGACAAGGATGACTTCGGGCAGGGGGCGCGCGTCGATCCGTTCGGGGAGGCAGAGGAGGTTGAATTTGTGGATGTCGGCGTTGTGGTAAGATTCAAGGGAGGGGGTCGCCGACCCGAGGACGGCGGCACTCCCTTCCATTTTGGCACGTACGACCGCCACATCCCGGGCGTTGTAGCGGGGGGCGGGGTCGGCCTGTTTGTACGAGCCGTCGTGTTCTTCGTCTACCACGATCAGTCCAAGGTTCTGGACGGGGGCGAAGACCGCAGACCGGGCACCGATGACGATGGTCCGTTTGCCTTCGCGGACTTCCCGCCAGGCGTCGTAGCGTTCCCCTTCGGAGAGGGCGCTGTGGAGTACGGCGACACGGTTGCCAAAGTGTGCCCGAAAGCTGCGGACGGTCTGGGGGGTCAGCGAGATCTCCGGGACCAGGATGAGCGCCCCCCGCCCGGCTTTGAGGGCGTGGGCGGCGGCACGGATGTAGATGAGGGTCTTGCCGGAGCCGGTGACGCCGTGGAGGAGGTGGGCCTGGAAGGTCCCGGCATCGAGGCTTTGGCAAATCTCCTCTATGGCTTTTTGCTGGTGGGTTGTGGGTGCCAGGTCCTGGGGAGGGGAAACGTTGAGGTTGGCATAGGGGTCCCGGAGAACCTCCCGGAAGCCGAAGCGGACGACCTTCCGGTCTGCCAGCGCCCTCAGCACGCCCGCGCCGATGCCGGCTGAGGTCAGGTGTGTGGAGGGGAGGTGCCCGCCCGCCCGCCAGAGGCGGCGGATGCACTCGGCCTGCATGGGCGCGCGTCGCTCCATCTGCGGGAGTTCCACATCGATCCAGCGGGCATCCTGGGGAACCAGTTCCACGATCCGTTCCCGCTTCGGCCTGACCCTGGGGGTGTGTATCTCCTGATCTACGCTGATCAGGCCGCGCCGCAGGAGGCCGTAGACCGCACTGCGGACGCCTTTCCCCCCAAGGCGGCGTTCGATCTGGCGGAGCGTGGCCGGTCCGCTGCTGCGGAGGTGGCCCAGCACGGCCTGCTGCCGGGGGGAGACGAGGCCGTCCGGCATCCGGTCGGCATCCTGGAGGACGATGCGCTGGCCGCTGTGGGTATGGATGCCCGCGGGCAGGGCGGTCTTGAGGACCTCCGACAGGGTGCAGAGATAGTAGTCGGCCACCCAGCGACAGAGGTCGATCATGCCCTCCGAAAGCACCGGATAGGGGTCCAGGAGGATGCCCACCGATTTGACCCCTTCCAGGTCATACCGGTCCTGAAAGCCGACGACGATGCCGGTGGTCCATCGCGCGCCCAGGGGGATAAGCGCGCGGCTGCCGATCCGGATGTGGGCGTGCAGGTCGGCGGGCACAGCGTAGGTCATGGCCTGGGCTATGGGTGCACCCAGGGGGACGATCTGTGCGTAGGCGGGGGGCGTCATCGGGTCAGAAGTCCACGGCGGCGCTGGAAGGGGAGGGCTCGATCTCTTCCACCCAGATGGAGGACCGGGAGATAAAGAGGCGAAGTTTACGGCCCGGTTTGCCCAGGAGGTTGAGATCGTGTCCTTGCAGAGAGAAGGCCACATCGGGGGCGTTTTCGACCTCAATCCGGAACCGGCTGTGGGCGTTCCAGAGATGCTTTTGACCGGCAGACAGGGTGTCGTCGAATATCGGTTCGCCGTCGGCCAGCACGGTTACCCGGGTGGTTTGAAGGGCGCGACCTGTGAGGATCAGGAGGCTGTCCGTGCTGATGGAGGAAAGCGGGATGGGGAGGGAATAGGCCACAACGACCCGTTCGGTGCGAAGGGTTGTGGGCCCCGTTGTGGTGTGGGAATCCCCGGGGGATGGAGGCTCCACCCGGACGTCTGGTGCCCGGGCCTCCCCAGTGGGCGTTTGCGGGGTCTCCCGTTGGGTAACCGGCGCACCGGAGGGAACATCGTTGGGGCGTGAAACAGAACCGCTCGTTTCTCCGCGTGCGGCCTCCCCGGGGGGCGAGGGTGGTTGAACGGCGGTCCGGGCGTTCTCTTTTGAGGGCGCTTTGGAGGAAGCAGACCAGTCCCGGTCCTTGAGGACTATCGCGCCGATGGCCACCATCAGGGCCAGCCCGAAGGCGATGCCCAGTACTGGCCCTGCGGACGGCGTGTGTGTGCGCGCCGGGAGTGGGGACTGGCTGACTGATGCATCCGGGGGACGCCTGAGCGCCTCGTATCGGTCCAGAATCTCGCGGGGGTTGAGCCCGATCTCCTGGGCGTATTTTTTCAGAAAGAGCCGGATGTAGGCCTCGGGGAGGATGTCAAAATCCCCGGCTTCGAGGGCTTTCAAAAAGGTGGGGTTGATCCGGGTGCGTTCGAAAAGGTCATCCACCGAAAGGCCGGAGGCCTCCCGCCGGGCCTTGAGTTCTGCACAGAAATCGTCCATTGTCTAACTCTCAGAACAGCGCGGTCGCGATTCTGATCGCCCGGATGAAATCAGGTCGGGCACGGAGGCTCCCTTTGGAATCAGGGACCAGGGGGAGCGGGCAAGTATGCGGCCGGTCAGGTCCCACAGACAGGCCAGCGGCAGCCCGACCACATTGTAGAAGCAGCCGGAGACCGATTCGATGAATACCACCGCCCTGCCCTGGGCCGCATAGGCGCCAGCCTTGTCTGAAGACTCCCCTGTCTCCACATAGCGGCGGATATCTTCCCGAGAGAGGCGCCTTATGGTCACATCGGTGACGGCCACGTCGGAAAGGGTAGACCCACTGGCGGTATCGATCAGGGTCAGGGCTGTGAAGACCTGATGGGTTTTTCCGGAAAGCCGGGTGAGCATCCGGGCCGCATCGTTGGGGTCTGCCGGTTTTCCGAGGATATTGCCCTCCAGAACGACCACGGTATCTGCGCCCAAAACGAGTTCGCCTCGAAACTTCCGGGCCACGGCCCGGGCTTTTCGTCGGGAGATCTCCAGAACGTAGTCGGCCGGCTCCAGCGGCGTTTCGAGAACCTCTGAAACGCCGCTGGGTACGACCCGGAAGGGCAGCCCCAACATCCGCAGGAGGTCTGCCCTGCGGGGCGATGCAGATGCGAGAATTAATTTTTGCATTGAAGCGTGACAGATATACCCAATATTCAATTCTGGCAATTTTCAACGCGAAGGGCTTTCCACCATCAACGTGACCGGCCCGTCATTGTGAATTTCTACGTGCATATGAGCGCCAAAGACCCCTGTGCGCACCGGTACGCCCAGGCCCTGGAGGGCTTCGACGAAGCCTTCGTAGAACACCCGGGCGACCTGGGGGGGAGCAGCGTCGGAAAAACCGGGGCGGCGTCCCTTTCGGGTGTCGCCGTAGAGGGTGAACTGGGAGACCACCAGGGCCTCGCCTCCGGTTTCCAGGAGGGACCGATTCATCTTCCCCTGGTCGTCTTCAAAGATCCGGAGGTGAGCGCATTTTTCGGCCACAAACCGCAGGTCGTCCCGGGTGTCTCCCCGGCCGACCCCCAGGAGAATGAGCATGCCGTTGCCGATTTGGGCAGCCGGGGAGGTGCCTTCTATGTAAACAGCAGACCGGCTGACCCGTTGCACAAGCGCCCGCATGTTAACGTGAAAAGTGAAACGTGAAAAATGGAGGATAAAGTTGAATAATCTATTTCAATTTAGTCTATTTAGGGCAGGGATGCAAGGTAAAGATTGTGGATTGCGGACTGTGGATTGCGGATTAAAGAAGGTTCCCAGCGCCAAAATAGATTCAGACGCCGAACCCGCCCCGGCGGTGTTCGAATTTGATCTGGGGGATATCTTTGATGTTGATTTTGAAGTAAAATCCCCTGTTGAAGCCGGTGGGATACCAGGAGAAGCGGGCTTCCCAGCAGTGGAGGCTGCGGTAGATGGAGAGGTTCTGCGCGGTGATGTCGCGGCGGACCATGTCGTAGTTGATGGCGTAATCGAAGCGCCAGTTCTGGGTGGGGTTGAACCCGCAACTGGCCTTTATCCAGGAGCGTTTCCGGGTGGTGCCGGACAGTTTTTGGAGGTCAAAATAGTGGGTCAGGGTAAAGCGCCAGGGTTGGGTGACGTCATCGAAGTCGTCGTAGAGGTCGCGCTCGAACCCGAAGTCGGTCGTGTGCATGGAGAAACCGGGCCTGCGCTCCGTATCGGAGGACGCCCTTTCCGTGCGCCCCTGGAACCGGAAGTTGGAGGTGACGGAGAAGCTGCGGAGCCGGGGGCTCAGGAGGGAAAAGCGCCCCTGATCGTTGTAGAGTTCGTGCGCCATGCGCATCCGGATGTCGACGCGGCGGTTGGGTTTGACCGAGGCGCTGGTGCGGAGGGGTTGCCACTTCTGGCCGGGGAGGTCGAAGTCGTAACCGGTGGAGAGCCTTGCTGTGGCGAAGGTCGAGCGGCGCTCTTTTCCGTCTGTTTCGGTTTTGATTTCGAAGGTGTTGCCAAGGGCCATATTGAGCCTCCGCCTGGGGTCTCCCCAGATCCTTTTTCCTCCAAAGCCAAGGGTGCCTCCCTCCACCCGGGCCAACTGGCTGTAGCGGAAATCGGCCTGGGGCTGCAGCCGGTGCCGGATGCCCCGGATGCGGCCGATACGGGGACGGAAGATGCCGTAGAGGATCGTGCTGGAAGAGACGCTGGCGATGTAGGACTCCCGGCGGGTGGGACGGTCCTGATTGTTTCCGGAGGAGACCTGGCTGATGGCAAGGGACGGGGTGAAATCGAGCCATCCGAAAGGGCGTTGCTGGCTGTTGAGAAAGAGGCGGGTGCCAAGGGTGAGGTCGTGGGTGTTATGCTCCGGCTCAGGGGTTCGGGTAAAGTCGGTGTCGAGGTCTCCGGAAAAGCTGTAGTAGATGGATTGATACCAGGGGCGGCCCACTCCGAAGGTCCCTGAAGGTCCACCCAGGATGGCCCGCCGGCCCTGGCGAAACGAAAGGCGCGGAAACCCCTGAAAGCTGTTCCGGTTGTTGCTCTGATCCCGGTAGTATGTCAGGCTGGCGTCGAGGCTGCGGTTGGATTCGGTCCACTGTTTGTCCAGGGAGAAGCTGGAGCGGAGCTGCTGGTTGAGGTACTGGTAGAGGCTGTTGCTGTTGCGCCGGTCGAAGCTTGCGCTGTTGGTGAAGTTCCCTCTGCCCCGGATGTTGAGCGTGGGGTTGAGGCGCTGCTGGTGGTAGAGGTTTAAGCGCCAGTTGCGGATGGAAGTCCCCGAGAGGTTGCCATTTTCGAAAGAAAAATCGACGGAGCCGTTGAGGCGGTTGCGCACGGCGTAGACGAACCGGGAGTCGAGGAGAACCCCCCCTCGCTCCCGGAGGGTTGCCCGCAAGGTGGCGTCCCAGTATTCACTGGGGGCAAGGTAGTAGCCCAGGTTTCCGACATGGACGCCATAGCGGCTGTTGCTGCCCACGCTGGGAGTCAGCAGGCCGGACTGCCGTCCCGACGCCTTGATGGGAAAGACATAGAAGGGCATCCAGGCGACGGGCAACGGGCCGATGCGGAAGGTGACGGAACGGGCGATGGCTTTGTCGTTTTCCAGGACCTTCAGGTCCCCGCAGAGGAAGTCGTAGTGGACGTGGTCCTTTTCGCAGGTGGATATGGAGAGGTCCCGGGCGTGCAGTTCCCGCTGGTTGTTCAATAAAATATCCTCCCCACGGTAGTATTTCCTCTGGTGGACGGCCCGACCGCCCCGCACCCTGCCGCGGCCGGTTTCCAGGTCGTAGACCATCTCAGATCCGGAGAAGTGCTCTCTGCCCCGGGTAAAGTGGGGCAGGCCGATGCGCTTTTGTCCGGTCGAATCGGGGAGGGCCTCAGCCTCCAGGCGCTGTGCCCTGCGATCGACTACGATTCGCCCTGCGCTGAGTTCCATCTCCCGGTAGCGGAAGACCGCATTTCCGATAAGGAGTACCCGCCGGGTCTGAACGTCGTATTCGACCCGGTCCGCCTCGTATTCGTAGTGGACCGAATCGGAGGCTGCAGCAGGGCCGATGGGGGAAGGGAGTGCTCCGGTCCGGGCCGCGGACGGGGCGGTCCAGAGGAGGCAGAGAAGGGCTGCAGCGCGCCAGATCCGGTGATATTCTCGCCGTTTTCGGTCGATAAGCACTTGTTTTTTAGAGAAAATATTCATATTTTTTATAAATAAGGCCCTGGAGATCCAGCTCATTCAGGCGGAAAAATTGGCGATGGCAGGGCAGGTGGCTGCGGTTTCAGATTGGATACGCTGAGCGCCAGTCGGTTACGACTGGCGCTATTTTTTCCTTGCAAAAACGGGGTTAAAGGGTTAATTTTATTTTTCTTGCCGACGCGGAGGGACCGGAAAAGCGAACGTGGTGGAACTGGTAGACACGCCAGATTTAGGATCTGGTGGGTTTGGCGCCCGTGGGGGTTCGAGTCCCCCCGTTCGCACCCCAATCAGATCGTTGTTACGGCTTCCTCATAGAAGCCGTTTTTTTTGTTCATTCAGGCGGCAGGACCCCTCTGTCTTAAAGCATACGAAAAATTCGAGGATTATTCAACCGGTTCGTCCATTCAGCGGAAAACACCATTCACTGCGAGGGGTGTGATGGAGCAGCTTGCGTTTTTAACCGAAGCCCAGGTGCGGGATATACAGCGCGAATTCGGGACGCCTGTTTTTGTGTACGACCAGAAAACGCTTGAGGCCCGGGCGGAGGAGGCGCTCAATTTTCCAAACGCCTTCGGCCTTACCGCGCGTTATGCGATGAAGGCCCTGCCCACGGCGGCCATTCTTCAGATTATGAACCGGGCCGGGTTGCATATTGACGCCAGCAGCGGTTTTGAAGCGGAGCGGGCGATGCGGGCGGGGGTACCGCCCGCGCACATCCTGCTCACCGCGCAGGAAACGCCCGTGAATTTGAAGGCGCTGGTGGACCGGGGGGTGATCTTCAACGCCTGCTCTCTTCAGCAGCTGCGCCTTTTTGGGGAGCGTTATCCGGGCCGGGAGGTGTGCATCCGTGTGAACCCGGGGCTGGGTTCGGGGCACAGCAACCGGACCAATGTGGGGGGGCCGTCCGCCAGTTTCGGCATCTGGTGCGAACACCTGGGCCAGGTCGGGGAGATCAAGCGGAAATACGATCTGAAGATCGGACGCCTGCATACGCACATCGGGTCCGGAGGCGACCCGGAGGTCTGGGAACACTGTGCGCTGATCTCGCTGCGCATCGCTTCCCAGTTGCCCGAGGTGGAGACGCTGAGCCTGGGGGGCGGGTTCAGGGTGGGGCGCATGGCGGACGAATCTTCGGCGGATCTTCAGAAGATCGGGCTTCATGTGGTAGAGGCGTTCCGGGCGTTTTACGGACAACACGGCCGCAAGCTGACATTAGAGGTGGAGCCGGGGGGCTATCTGGTGGCCAATGCCGGGGCGCTTATTTGTACGGCGATCGACAGTGTGGATACGGGCAAAGACGGGTATACGTTTATCAAGGTCGATGGGGGAATGACCGAGGTTCTCCGGATCAGTTTATACGGTGCCCAGCACCCGATCGTGGTGGTGCCCGGGGAGATGGAAATGCGGGGGAAGAAAGCCTATCTGGTTGCCGGGCACTGCTGTGAAAGCGGGGATGTGCTGACCCCGGAGCCGGGGAATCCGGAGGGATTGGCACCCCGGCTGCTTACGGAGGCCAAAATTGGCGATGCGGTGGTGATTGGGGGGGTCGGTGCTTACTGTTCGGGGATGTCGTCCAAGAATTACAACTCTTTTCCGGAGGCTGCGGAGGTCCTGCTGGCCCGCGATGGGGGCTTTCATCTGATTCGCAAGCGACAGAGGCTGGAGCAGGTCGTGGCGAACGAGGTGTTGCTAAAGACCGACCCGGCCGTGTCCGGTTAAGAAGCTGTCTTAAAATCCACACAGAGAGGGGGGCTTATGGCCGACCTGTACGAACCGCTGGACGATTTTAAAGTCCAGGACCTGCCCGAGCGGAAGCTGCCGTTCTGGAAGATGGCCGGGCCGGGGGCGATTCTGGTGGGGCTTTCGATTGGGGCGGGAGAGATTGTTGTGTGGCCGCGGATTGTGGCGGAGTTCGGGGCGAGTATGGTGTGGGCGGCCGCGCTGGGCATTTTTCTGCAACTCTGGATCAATTTTGAGGTGGGGCGCTGGACGGTTGCAACGGGCGAGACGATTTATACCGGGTACTGCAGGGTGTGGCGCGGTTTCGCCCCTGTGTTTATTCTGTTGACGCTGTTTAGCTGGATTGCGCCGGGCTGGGGACGGGCGTCGGGGCTTGCGCTGAAGGCGCTGCTGGTAGGGCCGGGCGGGTGGGGATCGGACACGGTGTGGACGGTGGTCACGTTTGCGGGTGTGGCCCTGATTCTTTTTGGTCCGAAGCTGATTTACCAGTCGGTGGAGCGGACGGTTGAGTTGCTGGTGGTGATTGTGACGGTTGGCCTGATTATCGTGGCTTTTGCGGTTGGCTCTGCGGAGACCTGGGCAGCGCTGGGCAAGGGCATGGTGAATGTGGGGTATATCGATCCCGGGATGAGCGTGAAGGCAATGTTTATTGCGATTGTGTTCGCCGGGGCGGGTGGTACGGCCAATTTGTTTTATACCTTCTACCTGCGCGACAAACATATCGGGATGGGCATGCACCTGCCCACGATGCTGAACCCGCTGCGCGAACGGACCGAGGCGATTCCCTCGACCGGATTCCGGTTTGAGGAGACCGGGGAGAATACCCGGCGTTTTATGGGGTGGTGGGACTATGTGAAGAAGGATCAGATTCTGTTTTTCTGGCTTTTGAATTCGGTAACCATCCTGCTTTTTATTTTGGGGGCGCTGGCCGTGCTGCATCCCAAGGGCATTGTGCCCGCCAAAGGCACGCTGATCTGGGACGAGGCGCAGGTGCTGGCCGAGGTATGGGGCGAGCCGGGGCGTTATATTTTTCTGCTGGTGGGCCTGGCCACGCTGTTCGGCACGCAGCTTGCGCTGGTGGACGGGGTGTCACGGTCGATTGCCGATATTGTGTACACCAATTTCAGGGGAGCCCGGAAACGGGACCAGAGCTGGTGGTACCTGCTGGTGGCGACGGTCTGGATTGTGGCGGGTTGCGTGATTACTTATGTGATGGAGCAGAGGGGTGTGAGCGAGCTGGGGTTTTTGTTTAACGCAGCCTATATTGGGGGGTTTGCGATGGCGCTCTACGTGCCGTTGACACTTTATATCAACCACCGGTACCTTCCCAAAGTCGCCAGGCCGGGAGGGGTGTGTACGGTGATGATGGTGATTGGTTCCCTGGTTTACATCACATTTGCGGTGGCATGCGTGATCTGGGAGTTTGGTCGGGTGTAATTCGGAGTAGAAGAAAGGGGTTACACACATCGTGTAACCCCTTGTTTTTCCTGGTGCCGAAGGTGGGATTCGAACCCACACGAGCGCAAGGCTCACGGCGCCCTGAACGCCGCGCGTCTACCAGTTCCACCACTTCGGCACTTAAATCCTGTGTGGTCTGAACGTCCAGGCAAAGGTAATATATCAAATCTTTTTTTGCCTGTCAAGGTCGGGCCGGGGTGAGGGCTGAGTTTTCTTTGCGGACGGTGGGTCCGGGGCAAAAATCGTCTTGAATGTTTCCGGGACTTTTGCCGTGCGGCGGTTGCCGTAATCGAAGAAGGCGATGCTGGTTTTTGCCCTGGCGACCTCGCGGCCCGTTGTTTTGTCGGAGAGGTGGTAGAAGAGGTCGCAGCCGGTCCGGGAGAAGGCACCGACGGCGATTTTGACGGTCAGGGTTTGGCCGTAAAAGGCCTCGGATTTGTAGACAACGACCGCATCGACCATGATCAGGCCGGGGCCGTCCACGTTCAACTCTGTGAAGCCGTATCTGGTTAAGAATCTCACACGCGCTTCGTGGATGAGCGTAAGTACCGCGTCGTTGCCCAGGTGCCCGCCGTAGTTGATGTCTCCGATGCGGATCGGAATGTCGGTGGAGAAATCGAACCGTTCAGGCAGGTCCAGTTTGACACGTCCCATCTCTTATGTGCCCCGGACGATGTGCCGGCCACCATAAACGCCGGGATGGAACCGCCGGGTCTGATCGTCTGTCAGCATTGTTTCCTCCAAATCAAACGGGATTTCCAGGTCTTCCCCCCTGGAAAGATTCAGGTTATAAAGGTACTTGTCCAGGCCTCCAGCGATGCGGGGTTTTCGATAGTGTACACTTTTCGCCTGCGATCCATAGCCAGCATCATGCCCTTCAACACACGGCCCGGTCCCACCTCCGTAAATACGGCATCAGGATAACGCCCGGTCATCCGCAGCATCGTTTCAGACCATCGAACAGGCGAACAGATCTGCTGGCCCAGAAGCTGTCGAATTTTCGATGCATCCCTTTCGGGTTTTGCAGTAACGTTGCAGTAGACCCGGGTGTGGGCGTCCCGGAATGTGACCTGCGCGAGTTCCGCCTCGAATTTTTCCGTGATCGAGTCCATCAGCGGGCTGTGCCAGGCGCCGCTGACCTGGAGCATCAAGGTACGCTTCGCACCGGCCGATTTGGCCGCGTCGCTTGCCCTCTCAAGGGCGGGAAACGCGCCTGAGAGGACCATCTGTTGGGGGGTATTGTAGTTGGCAATGCAGATGGTGCCGTAAGCGGATGCCTCTTCCGTGATCTGAAAAAGGCGCTCCTGGTCAAGGCCAATCACGACAAGCATACTGCCTGGATGCGCTTTCGCAGCCTCCTGCATCAGTGAGCCACGGGCCTGGACCAACCTCAACAACGCCGAAAAGTCGAATACACCGGCAGCGTAGTGTGCCGTATACTCTCCCAGGCTGTGACCGGCTACTGCCACGGGGCGACAACCGTACTCCCGGAGCAACGTAAGACAGGCAACATTCACGATGGTTACGGCAGGCTGGAGGTTATCCGTACGGGTCAGCTCCTCTTCCGGCCCCTCAAAGATCAAGGAAGAAATCTTTCTCCCCAGCAGCTCATCGGCCCGCTCAAAAATCGCTTTTGCCTGCGGATAGGTCTGGCACAATTCCAAACCCATCCTCACGTATTGGGACCCCTGTCCCGGGAATAGAAAAATAAATGAAGGAGGCATGTTCCCCCATCGTCAGAAAAGCGTGTGTACAACAGCCGCTTTGACCTCTCTTCTGCGGGCGTGGAGTACGGGTTCGGTGTACCCGTTGGCCACCTCTCTTCCCCTGAAGACCAGATCCAGCGCCGCCTGAAACGCAATACTGCTGTCAAACTCCGGCGCCATATTGCGATAGTTGGGATCGTCGCTGTTCTGCCCGTCTACCACCTCTGCCATCTTTCGAAATGTCTCACCGACCTGCTGCCTGGTTACAATCCCGTGGTGCAGCCAGTTGGCGATATGCTGGCTTGAGATGCGCAGCGTTGCCCTGTCTTCCATCAACCCGACATCGTGAATATCCGGAACTTTTGAACAGCCAACCCCCTGGTTAACCCAGCGCACAACATATCCCAGGATGCCCTGGGCGTTGTTGTCCAGTTCCTGTTGAATCTCTTCTGGTGTCAATTTCCGGTCCAGCAACGGAGGCGTCAGAATATCGTCCAGGCCGGCGCGGCCCCTGCCGGCAAGCTCTGCCTGCCGCTTTGCCACATTTACCTGATGATAATGCATGGCATGGAGCGTGGCAGCCGTCGGCGAGGGCACCCAGGCCGTCGTGGCACCCGCCAGTGGATGCGCAATCTTGGTTTCGACCATCTCCCGCATCGCATCGGGCATGGTCCACATCCCCTTGCCGATCTGTGCCCTGCCAGTCAGTCCCGTCTCAATGCCGGTATCCACATTCCAGTCTTCATAGGCCGAAAGCCACGGCTGGTTTCTGATCTCCATCTTGGGCAGCATGGGGGCCGCTTCCATGCTGGTGTGAATCTCGTCGCCTGTCCGATCCAGGAAGCCCGTATTGATAAAAACCACGCGCTCTTTTGCCATCCCTATGGCTTCCTTCAGGTTCACCGTGGTGCGGCGCTCTTCGTCCATAATGCCGATCTTGAGGGTATTCCGTTCCAGTCCCAGGGCTTGCTCCACTCTGTCGAACAGCTCCACCGTAGCCGCAACTTCCTCCGGGCCGTGGAGCTTGGGTTTGACGATGTAGATACTGCCCGTTCTGCTGTTGGTGTGTTCCCCACCCCCTTTGAGATCGTGGATTGCAGCCAGTGTGGTGACCATGGCGTCGAGGAACCCTTCCGGGATTGCCTCCCCCTCTGCGGTGGTCACGCAATCGGTATACATGTGGATGCCTACGTTGCGGATGAGCAGCAAGCTCCTGCCCGGCAGTGTGAACCGCTCGCCACCCGGGGAAACAAACGTCTTATCCGGATTCAGCCTTCGTGTCACCTGTTGGCCGTTTTTTCCAAAGGTTGTCTCAAGCGTGCCCTTCATCATGCCGTTCCAGTTGCCGTAGACCCTGGTTTTGTCGGCGGCGTCCACAGCAGCAACGGAATCTTCGCAGTCCTGAATGGTCGTGATGGCGGCTTCCAGCAGCACGTCCTTCACCCCCGCCAGGTGGGCGTTCCCCACGGGGTGGTCCCGATCGATCCGAATTTCGATGTGCAGTCCGTTGTTCTTCAGCAAAATACTGCTGAGGCGTCCCTCCGTCTCAGCATATCCCGCAAATTTGCCGGGGTCCGCCAGGCCCGCTTCGCTCCCATCCCTGAGCCTTGCAATCAGGTGTTTTGTCCCGTCAACATCCCTCAGCGAGAACTGCGTGACATCCGAAAATGTGCCATGCTCCAGGCCCACCACCTCATTTAAGAACGCCTCGGCCCGTGCGATCACCTTTGCGCCGCGTACGGGATTATAGGCCTCACCTTTCCGGGCCCCCTCTGCTTCGGGGATCACATCCGTACCGTACAGCGCATCGTACAGGCTCCCCCAGCGGGCATTGGCGGCGTTCAGCGCATACCGGGCATTGTCCACCGGTACCACCAGCTGCGGGCCGGATACGTCCGCGATTTCGGGGTCCACATTTGCCGTCACCGCCTGAAAGTGATCGCCTTCGGGAACCAGGTAACCGATCTCTGCCAGAAATGTCCGGTATGCTTCCCGGTCAATCGGCTGTCCTTTTCGGGCCAGGTGCCACGCGTCGATCTTCTGCTGCAGGGCATCCCGTTTTTCCAGCAGTTCCCGGTTTCCGGGCCCCAGGTCTTCCACGATCCTGCCCAGCGACATCCAGAAGGCGTCCGCATCTACGCCCGTGTCGGGCGCAATCTCGTCTTTCACCAGCCGATACAACCGCTCATCGACCTGCAGCCCACCGACTTCGACTGGATTGGCCATTGGAACGCTCCTCCTTTTTATCTCTCAGACAGTCCGACACCCCGGCTGTCGTCTATGAATTGAGCAGCCGGATTGCTGCTTCTGCGATCCGGTCGCCCGCATCGGGACACAATTTACTCGACCGGGCCGTACGGGGCTCATAGCCGCCCCCGACAAATGCCTGTGGCGTTGGAACATATCCCACACAGCCGTTGGCCAGCGAGACAGCGAATGTGGGCGTGAAAGGAGAATTGGCTTTGATCTCCAACCCGTAATAACAGAAATACTCCGCAGGCACCGCAACCAGCCCTGCGCGTCCGATTCGCATCATCTGGATTTCCGCCGTAACGTCCGGTTCAACCTTCTTGATCTCTTTGAGCAATTCGAGTTCTCGCTCCCAGGCATCCTGCCTGCCCCATCCCCGGGCCTGCCCGGACGGCGCATCGCCCGGGTCCCGCAAAGGCAATGTGAGCATCTCGTTCGCACACCCCAGAGGGGCCTCATCCGTATAATCCATTCGCGCCAGCACCTTGACCGCTTCTGCGCCCACGGTGGCGCCCACGTGCCACCCCCAGTGCGCTCCGAACTCGCTTTCCCGATCTGTGAGATTGTCAACCTGCGTCACATCGGCCGATGCGCCGTTCGCGAAAACCACAATTGCACCATGGGCCCCCATCGCGCGTCGCACCGTCTGCCTGAGATAGTAAATATAATCGGCTGAAAACCCGTTTCCGCCAACTCCGAGCGTGGCATGGCAGCAGTAGTTGACCCAGCACCCGAGAAGTGCGCAGGTCTCGGTAACCGCCCCGATAACGCCAACCATCGGGTCGATGGGACCTGCGACCCGGACAATATCCGGGTTGCCCTTGCCCGGATGGGTCTGTTCCTTTCCGTTCTTCATGCGAAACCGCCGGTTAAACGCCACGCTGCTCTCCTGCCCTGCCCCCACAATCACCCTGACTTTCTCACGTTTCTCGTATGCTTCAACCGCCGCCTGCGCGACCTGTTCGGCAACCCAATCGCAGTAGGCCGGATCTGATTCGCTCATAAAAACGTCTGCGGTGGGACCGCCGTGGTGGGTGTGGCTTGCCGAGATCAGTACATGCCCGGCGGGGATTCCCGTTGCAGCTTCGATCCGTTTCCGCGCCTTCAGCACGGTCGAACGTTTGATGGATAACGCATCGACCCCGGCCAGAACGAGCTGCGTGGCGCCGTCGTCCAGCACCATCGCATTTGCCAGGAGATCGTCGTGGACGCCCTGGGAGATCTTTTTCTGAATCTGCCCGGGCATCTCCGCCCCGACCTCCGGCGTGATCACGTTTTGACCAAATCCCGCCCGAATCATGGGTTGCCTCTTTCCACACGGATGTGAAGGTGCGCGACTGAACCCTACAAAGTAAACCTCCGCCTGTCAACCCAAATTTTATGAGGCCGGGCACCGCCGGGATCTTGCAGCGCAAGCCTTCCGTATGGCCTTGACAGCCCGGTGCGGACGCCTTACATTTGGGTGGACCCCGGGACAGCGGGGACCTGGCCTTCCAGGTGCTGGACGCGAGCAGGGGCGTCAACAAGTGGGCGGCACGTTGGCTGTCCCGGACGACTTCGCTGCCGATGGGGCTCTCTCCGGGGGCACCGGATGCATCACTCGTCCTGGAGGCGAAAAATGAAAAAAGCACTGATCGTCTACGGCGGATGGGAAGGTCACGAACCCCGGCAGTGCGTCGACATCTTTGCCCCCCTCCTCGCAGACAGCGGGTTCGACGTAGACCTGTCGGACACTCTGGATGCCTACCTGAACCGGGACAGGATGCGTGCGCTCAGCCTGGTCGTCCCGATCTGGACGATGGGAACCATCGAAAAGGCGCAGGAGCAGGGCCTGCTGGACGCGATCAAAAGCGGTGTGGGCGTTGCCGGGTGGCACGGCGGCATGGCCGATGCGTTCCGAAACAGCACAACCTACCAGTGGATGGTCGGCGGCCAGTGGGTGGCCCATCCGGGCGGCATCTTGGACTATGAAGTCCATATCGTCGACCCTGACGACCCCATCACACGGGGAATCGATACCTTCAAAATGCATTCGGAGCAGTACTACATGCACGTCGATCCCTCCAACGAAGTCCTGGCCACCACAACCTTTCAGACGGAGGTCGCGCCCTGGGTCAACGGCTGTGTCATGCCCATCGTATGGAAACGAATGTGGGGAGAGGGCCGGGTATTCTACTCCTCCCTGGGCCACGTGGCAAAAGACTTCGACGTACCCGAGGCAAAGGAGATCCAGAGACGGGGCATGCTCTGGGCCAGCCGATAGGACAGCGGACTTTTCAGGGATAAGCATAAGGGAGCCATACTGTGATCCGAAAGTGTGTTTGTGTTGTATTGCTGGCCGCTGCGCTGCTCGCTCCTGTTTACAAGGTCCATGCACAGGACAACTGGCCGCAGTGGCGCGGACCCGATCAGAACGGGGTTTCCGCTGCGACGGCGCTGCCCACCACCTGGAGCCTGACAGAGAATATCGTGTGGAAGACCGCACTGCCCTCCTGGAGCGCGAGCACGCCGATCATCTGGGGGGATCGGATCTTCGTGACATCCCCCTCGCCGGCAGCGTCGGAGGAGGAAAAGGAGCCGGGCGGCAAAGAACTGCTCCTGCTCTGCATTTCCAGGGAGAACGGCAGGGAACTCTGGAGGCACAAACTCGGCGAAGGCAACTGGCTTTATCGAAAACAGAACAATACGTCGCCTTCTCCCGTTACCGACGGGAAGCACGTCTGGGTCGTGACCGGCACGGGCCAGGTAACGGCCCTGGACATGGACGGGAAGGTCCTCTGGAAGCGTAATCTTCAGAAGGACTACGGTCCTTTTGGCCTCAACTTTGGCTATGCCTCCTCACCGCTTCTTTACGACGGAAAGCTGATTCTTGAGGTGCTTCATGGGTCTTATACGGACGACCCTTCGTACATTGTCGCCTTCGACACAATGACCGGCAAGGAGCTCTGGCGGCGGGAACGGCCCACGGACGCGTGGGCGGAATCGCCCGATGCTTACACCACGCCCACCCTGCTCACACAGGGCAAGGTGACCCAGGTGGTGATCTCGGGCGGGGATTACGTCACCGGACACGATCCTGAGACCGGAAAAGAAATCTGGCGGGCGAGCGGGTTGAACCCCGAGCAGCGACGCAATTACCGGATCGTCGCCTCGCCCCTGGTGGTCAACGATATGATCTATGCGCCCACGCGCAGGCGGCCCCTGCTGGCCCTGCGCGCCGGAGGCACAGGCAATGTCACGGACAACATCGTCTGGAGGTGGACCGGGGGGGGCGGGCCGGACGTGCCCACGCCCGTGTGTGACGGCACCTACTTCTACATGGTGGACGACAGGGGGCGGGCGACCTGTCTGGATGCCAAAAGCGGCGAGGTGATCTGGGGGCCGGAGCGCACCGCCCGGGGCATTGTGAGTTCCTCTCCGGTGCTGGCCGACGGGAAGCTCTACATCCTCAACGAAATGGCCGTTTCCACGGTGCTGGCGGCCGGGCCGGAGTTCAAGCTCCTGGCTACGAATGAACTGGACGGCACCTATACGCTGTCATCCCCTGCGGTTTCCGGGTCCCAGCTTTTTATCCGGACCGCGACCCACCTCTACTGTATCGGCAAAAAAGCAGACTGACCCAAAAAGGTTCAGAAGTGATCCGGCCCCCAGAGAATCACCTCCCGGTGCGGAAACAGGACGCGCAACAAACCGGAAATCTCCGGTCCCGCTGAAATCCCCCGTGCTTGCAAAACCGGCTCAAGCTGCTCCCAGCTCGATTCACCCAGCAGCGCCCGCCAGAAGAACGCTCCCGGCATGCTCACCCGCTCCGCATCCGGGTGCGCGTCACCCACCTCAAGCGCTCCCGAATCGTGCAGCCTCAGCACGCTTTGCCGGTCGTTAACCTCAAAGCAGACCGACAGCGGACCGAACTTCCGGTCGGATGCATCCAGCCGGGATTGCAGGTCGGGCAGCACCCGCCGCAGCAGCGCGGGGAGATTCACGGCGTAGAGCATCGTTGACGTACTCCCCTTCAGGCTCAGGTCCCCTGCGCTGCCCTCCACAGTCAGGTCGACCAGTGGATGTCGGTGCGGAATCTCGCCGCATATCTCCTCAACGCCTTTCTCTTCACACACCCGGAGCAGGTGGCCGACCAGTGCTGTCAAGGCGGTCGGGTCGCCTTGATCACAGGCCACCTCGAACACCGTCACAGCTTTTTCTCCGACGTGAAAATTGAGATATCCGCCCAGGGTATGCCCACGGCGGGCGACCACGGTGGGCAGGATGTCCCGTATCCGCGCGGGCGCCGTATCCCAGTGGGCCCTGGGCCGCACAATTGACCCGCTCTGGCCTGCGTTGTACGCATCGTAAAGCGCAGCCACCTGCTCCAGGTCCCGTTCCTCGTCGAACGCCCCAACCTCCCAGTCCGTATCCCCCAGCTCGATGTTTCCCCTTCGCCACACCCGAAACCCTGCCAGCGGCAGACTCTCCCACCCCAGCCTGCGGTAGAACGCGCACGGAATCTCCGAGAACAGCAGGCCCACATCGTACCCTGCGGCCTCCATGTACTTGACCGCATCCCGCATCAACGCCGTGGCATATCCTCTGCCTCGATAATCCGGATGCGTGCCCACCCCCCCGATTCCCCCCATCCGCACGACACCCGCGCCGACCCGCATCCTGCGGTCCCAGACGCGCAGCGTCGAAACGATCCGCCCGTCAGCAGCCACAACGCGGGTCTGATCCAGCCTGTAACTCGAATCTCCCCGGATATACTGCCCATACCGCTCCTGCCCGTCCGGCCGGAACACCAGGCACAGCAGGTCGATCATTTCCTGCAATTCCGATTCGCGAATCTCCCGAATTTCCATAAGCCCCATCCCCGGGATAAAGTCGTTGCCTGATCTTCGCGTCTGGTGCGGTTCACCGCACTTCTCCGGGACCACATCGGCGGCTAAGAAGAAATCTCCCTCAGGTCACTGCTTTCCACCGTAAGCTGCTCATGCCCCTCCTCCATCACGACATGGACATCCTCCCACAGAAACTGCACGTCCCCGGCCCTCACGCCCGGTTCTGTGCTGAGCACCACACCCGGCTCCAGCACCGTGTGATCATCCGGACTGATACTCGGCGGTTCGGTCACCAGCATCCCCTGGCCGTGCCCCATCCTGGCCGACCCGAATGGTGCCAGTCCCTCACCTCTGGCGTTCGCCTCCTCAATGGCCCCGGTTCCGACCCGGTATAATTCCGCACACGTCACCCCGGGCCTCAGGGCGTTCGCCATCTTCGCGTTTACTTCCAGTACCGCGCTGTGCAGCCTCTTCTGCTCATCCGTGGCCTTACCCAGAACGGCCATGCGTGGATAGTCGATGGTATACATCCCCACACAGGCGCCCGTATCGACTGCAAGCACGCACCCCTTCTCCAGCGGCCGGTCGTAATGGAACGGATTGCCGGCGCCGGGGCGGTCGAGTTGCAAAATGACAAACGCGGTCCTGTCGCCCCCTTCCTCCAGGATCAACCGCCGCATCAGCCTGGCCACCTCCCGCTCCGTCATCCCCGGGACGACCTGATCGAACAGCCGCTGCCGCGCCCTGCCGGTAATATCCGCCGCCTCTTTCATATACACCAGTTCCTCGCCGGACTTCACCATCCGGAGCTTGATGATGACATCCGCAGCGTCCACAAATGTCACTTCGGGCAGATTCGTCACCAGATCGAAATAGGCTCCCACCGGCATCCCCATCCGCTGCTCCTGGCCCAACTCCACACCCACGCGGTTGTGCTTCAGCCCGGTGTCTTGAAGGGCATCTGCAACCAGGTTATGGGGAAAACCGAACAGGTCGGAATAATCTCGAATATCGCTCACATAGGACCCCAGGGTCAGGTTATCCCTCTTCTGGGTAACGACAATCGGCTCCCCGTTGAGAGGAAGGATAAAAACGGACGGTCTGGTCAGAGAATAGTGAAGCGCCACGCTCACGGCGGTCCCGGCGAAATACTGAAAATTCTCCTCTCCGGTGATCAAAAGCGCATCGATCTCGCGCTGTCCCATCAACTCCCTGGCCCGGGCGTACCGACGCGCCATCTCTTTTCTGGAAAACAAGGCATATTCAAGCGCTTCCGATTTCATACCCTGTTCCTTCTTTCTCAGACGGTTTCAGGGCCTGACACAATCTGCTGACTGTAATCCCCGTGCGCCACCAGTTCCGGCGCATAGGCAAACAGCGCGGGCGTCCCTCCCGTATGCACGTAGACCACCGTGGCTCCCGCAGGGATCTCCCCCTTTTGAATCCGGTCGATCACCCCCGATACCGCCTTCCCCGTATAGACCGGATCCAGCAAAATCCCCTCCGTCCGCGCCAGGAGTTGAACCGCGTCCAGCCCCGCCTGTGTGACAATCCCGTAATTCTCGCCCACATATGCATCCGTACTCTCCACCGCCGCCGCCTCCAGCCGCGTCACTATCTCCAGTGTTTCCGCCGCCTCGTTGCCGGTGCCCGCCACCCCCTCTTTGCGCTGCTGTTCGTCCCCCCGGCTGGGCGTATACCCCTGCACCCGAATCGGCAGCCCGAGCGCCTTTACCCCCAGTGCCAGCCCCGCGTGCGTCCCGTGTCCCGACGCCGTGCAGATAAAATCCGTCGTCGCATCCAGCGCGTCGAGTTGGTCCAGGATCTCCAGAAGACACCCCACATAGGCCGCCGTACCCAGCGCCCTGGCCCGGCCACCGATAATGTAGGGAACCTCCCCCTGCTTCCGCAGTTCCTCCGCTACCTGCTCCTTCACTCCCTGCTGATTCCCGTTCTTCACCAGCCGCACCTCCGCTCCCAGCACGTAATCCAGCAACAGGTTGCCCTGAATTCCCATCTGACTGCGGTGGTCGTGTCGGTTCACCAGCACACACTTCATCCCCAGACGGGCCGTTGCCGCAGCCGCCTGCCGGGCGTGGTTCGACTGCGACGCCGCGCCCGTAACCACCGCCGTGGCCCCCTGCGCCTTTGCGTCTCCCAGGGCAAATTCGAACTTCCGCGTTTTGTTTCCCCCAAAGGCCAGGCCAGTCAAATCGTCCCGTTTAACCAGAACCCGCACCCCGTTGCCCACCGCCTCCGAAAACCGGGGACAATCGTGCAGCGGCGTGGGCAGGTCCGCCAGCGTCACGCGCGGCAGCCGGTCCAGCGCTGCGCGCAGACGCTCGCGCGTTACAGGTACAGACATAAGCACCCTCCTCTTTTTAATTCTGATCCTGACAGGTTTGATAGACCGTCACTTCCATCGCATCCCGCTTGACCCACGGCAGGTCCACATCAAACCAGTGTGTCTCGCTCTGGGAGCGGGCACGCACGTGATCCAGGTAATCCGCCATTGCCTCTGCGCCGATTCCCACATTATCGGCGACGACCGTAGCGCCGTTGACCAGGCGGGATTCGATTGCCCGGAAGCAGGGAAAGTAGTTTGTATAGCCGTTGTCGAGCAGAAGAAAATCGACCGGTTCATGGATCGCTTTGAGCAGTTCTTTCGCATCTCCCTGCCGTGAATCCACCAGATCGCCAACCCCTGCGCGTGTGAAATTCTCGCGTGCCTCGTCGGCACGGTCGGGATCGATCTCAAGTGTAATGATGCGTCCCTTGCCCGCCGCGCTCAACCGGGATGCCATCCACAACCCGGAATAGCCGATTGCTGTACCGCATTCGACGATCAATGAGGGCTGTGTTTTGAAGACAAGTCTGCCGAGAAATTCGGCCTTCTCACGTCCCAGCATCGGAAAGCGTTGCTCTCGACAGCGGTTTTCGACTTCCTGTAAAACTTCATCGAAACGTGTCACCTGCTTCTCCTTTTGGTGGCCCATTGCCGTCAGAAGCTATTTCCCCAACATTCTTCCATAGAGGACCAGATCCCGCAAGTGGTCCGGCAGCGAATATTTCTGCTTCAGATGCCGGGGCTTCAAATCCAGGATGTCTGTCCCGTAGACCTTCTCAAACGCCGAGTGAACCCGCGTCTCGTATTCGGTCATGCCTGCCAGGGGCAGCGCGATCTTTTCTCCGTGCTTCAAGGCCGATTCCCGCACCCCCATCAGCAGTTCGATATCCCTCCTGCCGTTTTCCCCCCCGTAGTCGAGCGCCTTTCCGTGGACGACAGTATCGTACAGACTGCACCAGGCGTCGGCGATTGCAACGCCATCGGCTTCGGGGAGGGCATAAGCCTGGAGATGACTTTCCCAGGATACTTCCGGCTCTGTTCCCACGCAGGCTCTCCGCACAGTCTTCCGGGGGGCCTCACCGATGGTCTCGGTCACAAGATCCAGCTTTCCATCCCCCTCGTACAGGTGCAGTTCCCTCCCCCGAATGGCCCCCCCGGTCCCGATAATCTCCCAGTAATTCTTCCGCTCCGTATTGTATTCGTATGTTCCCCGGATGCCACCTGACCACTCGATCCTCCCCCGTTCCCTGATCGCTTCTCCATCCGGGAACGCACCCGTAACGCCCCGGGCCTCTGTGCCGAGTATGGCCCTGACTGCACTTACCCCGTGATAGGCGCCGGAAGTGTAAGAGAGGTAGAACGTCCTGACCTCACCGATAAGCCCCCTTTCCACGATCTTCCGCTTCAACCTCTCGTGGGGCCATCTGCGGACGTTCTCGGATACTTCCAGAAAAACACCGTTCTCCGCAGTCGCCCGTATCATTGCGTCCGCACAGGGCACGGTGAGGGCAATGGGCGTCTCCGTCAGCATGTGGACTTTTCTTTCGGCCAGGACCCCGGCGACGGCGTGGTGGATCTCCGGTTGAACGGCAATCAGACCCACATCCGGCTTCTCTTTGTCCAGCATTGCTTCCAGGTCCGTGTACGCACGGGCGCCCATCTCCGCACCAACCGTCCTTGCCCGTTCTTCATCGATATCGCACACCCCCACCAGCCGATACCTGTCGGACAGTTTCGGAATAACGGCCAGGTGTGCGCGCGCTCTGCCGCCTGATCCGATCACAACAGCGTTCAAAACAGCCATCACTTATCCCCTTTCAAGGCTCAGAGTGAGGAAGCATACCGCCGGTTTAAGATGGCGATAATCCCGGTGATAAGCAAGGCCAATCCCTGCAGCCAGAGGCGGACACTTCCGGAAGGGGAAAGGAACAGGAGGAGGGCCGCAGCGAGGAGGACGGAACGCTGCCAGGTGTTCAGGGGAGCGAAGCCGTAGCCTGCGATAGCGGCGGCCAGGGGGAGGATGCCCAGAAGGGCGGTGCAGAGGTTGACCAGGGTGGCTGGAAGGTCGGGGGAGAGGAGGAGCAACTCGGGATGGAGGATGAAGGCGTAGGGAAGGGTGAAGCCGACCAGGGCGAAGCGGAAGGCAGCGACCCCGGTTCGCATGATACCGGCCTTTGCGATGGCGGCGGCCGTGTAAGCCGCCAGGGCGACGGGGGGTGTGACCATAGACATCATGCCGAAGTAGAAGATAAAGAAGTGGGCGGCCAGAGGGACAATGCCCAATTCGCCCAGGACGGGACCCACGAGGGTGGCCATGAGGAGGTAGCAGACGGCCGAGGGCAGGCCTATCCCCAGGATAATGGTGGAGACCATGAGGAGGAGCAGCGCCAGGATGAGGTTGTCTTTCGCCAGAGGCATGAGAACGCCGGGGAGCCTGGCGCCGATGCCGGTGAGGGTGACGATGCCGATGATGATGCCCACGCAGGCGGCGGCCGCGATCAGCGGGACACCGCCGTGGGCCGCGCCTTCCAGGGCGCGTGAAAGGGCGCGGCCCCCCATGCGGGTCAGCGGGCTGAAGGCGCTGCTGAGCAGGACACAGAGCAGGGAGATGCTCACGGCCCGGAAGGGCGTATAGCCCAACACGAGGAAAAAGACCAGGCTGAAGAAGGCCACCAGGAAGATGAGCCCCCGGACTCCGGGGGGACGCTTGAGCGGGTCTTCGCCCTGCGCGGCCACCCCGATTCGCCGGGCGTAGAAGTGCACAACCAGGAGGAGGGCGGTGTAGTAAAGCAGCGCCGGAACAAGCGCGGCTTTGATGATTTCCAGGTAGGTCACGGCCGGTTGGACCATTTCGAGCATCATGTACGCCCCCGCGCCCATGATGGGCGGCACAAGGGCTCCGCCCGAACTGGCGGCGGCTTCAATGCCCCCCGCAACGGCGGGGCGGAATCCGGCCGAGCGCATCATAGGGATGGTGAAGGTGCCGGTCGTGGCCGTGTTGGCCACGGCGCTGCCGGAGAGCGAACCCATCATGCCCGAAGAGATCACAGCGACCTTGGCAGGCCCCCCGGTGCTGCTGCGAAAAAGCCGGCGGGCCGTGGCCAGGATGTAGCCCGTGGCGCCGGTCTGTTCCAGGACCGTGCCGAAGAGGACGAAGAGGAAGACATAGGTGAACATGACCTTCAGGGCAATGCCGAAGACCCCCTGGGAATGCAGGAAGACCTGGGATACAATGCGGTCCCAGGGGTATCCCCTGTGGGGGAAGAGCCAGTCGGGCATCGCATACCCACAGGCGGCGTAGGCCAGGAAGGCCAGGGCGAGCAGGGGCAGGGTGAGGCCGATGGCCCGGCGGGTGGCTTCTAGGACCAGAAGGAGGCCCACCAGGCCCACGATGTGATCGAGCGGGTGTTCCAGACCGGCGCGGTTGCCCAGAGACCGGCCGTTCAGCCAGTAGGTTTGAAAAACAGGGTCGGTCTGAATCAGGATGTAGCCAAAGCAGAAGACAACGGCGAGGGCAAGGAAGAGGTCCAGAATCTGGAGCGGGATGTTCCCGGCGGCGCTCCGGTGGACAGGGTACTTGAGAAACACAAGGCTCAAGCCCAGCAGGGCAAAAATGGCCAACTGGGCCTGGGGCGTGAGCTGCGGATAGTTGACTTCGACCAGGATGAAGAGGCTGAGGAGGGGGGCCAGGATGCGGAAGAGTCGGGACTTGAGCCGGGGCATGTCAATTGGGCCAGATTCCGATTTCTTTGAAATACGTCACAGCGCCCGGATGGAAAGGGGTGCCGGTATGCCGGATGACATTCCTGGGGTTGATGGCTCTGCCGGCCGGGTGTTTTTTAACCACATCCGCCCGATGTTCGTAGAGAATTCTGGTGAACCGGTAGACGGTGTCCGCATCCAGGCTGGACCGGGTGATAAGGTGCATCGAGCCCACGTTCATGCCTTCGAAGGCTTCGGACTGACCCGGATACGTATCGGCAGGGATGGTGGCGGGGGAAAAGAAGGGGTAATTCCGGAACAGGGCCTCTTTGGCGGATGCGTCAAAGGGAATGAAGTGAATGTCCATAGAGGCGCCGGCCTGGGTGATGGAGGCGGTGGGTACGGCTCCGCCCAGAAAGGCGGCGGCTGCAGATCCATCCGAAAGCATGTCAACAGCCCCGGCCTGGGGGGTGTGCAGCGGAGTGAAGTCGTCATAGGTCATGCCGTGCGCCTTCAGGATCGGCTGCAGAAAGTATTCGAAGCCAGCGCCGGCCGGGCCTACAACAACCCGCTTGTCCTTGAGGTCCGCGATGGTTTTGACGCCCGAGTTTTCCGGAGTGATGAAGAGGGCAATATTGGGCGCCAGGGTCATCACGGTGTTGATCCCCTGCTTTTGTCCCCAGGCGCCCTCTCCGCGAACCGCGAAGTAGGAGATGGCCGCGTTGGCCAGGGCAAAGTCCAGTTCGCCGCTTACGAGGCGGCGGATGTTTTCCTGGGTGCCCTTGGTGGCTTCGGCGGACACGTCCCAGTACAGGTCCCCTCTGTGATCGTTGACGACCTGAGCGATGGCCCCTCCCACAACAAAGAAGGCCCCCCCGGGCGGGGCCGTGCCCACACTGAAGAACCGGCGATCCGAAGCGGATTTTTCAGCCTGATCCCGGGGAGCGCCGCACCCGATACACAGGGCGATGATGAAGACGGCCGCAGTCTCAAACGCTTTTGTGGCTCGATGCATAACTCCACCTTTCTCTGGGGGGTCGACCTTTGTGAAGCGGCAGGAGGGTTCGCGGCCGGTGCGACCGCGGCTGCCGCTCACCTCTGCTTCTCGAAGCAGTAGAGATGGTCGAAGGCGCGCAGGTACATCCGATTTCCGAAGAATACGGGCGAGGAACGGAACCCTTCCACCGTATTTCGGGCGATCTCCCTGTAGGTCCCGCCTGGTTTGATGACGACCGTCGTACCGCTCTCGGTGCCGACGAACAGCTTATCGCCGGCCAGTGTGATGGACGTGTACGCGCTGTTCGTCCCTTCGCCGAGGTCCAGGTCCTTTTCAAAAACCAGCTTGCCCGTCTTCGCGTCCAGGATCGAGAACTTCTCCTCGCGCGAAATGGCGTAGATCAAGCCGTTGTGAATCACCGGCGACGAATAGTGCCGCGACCCGTTCACACGTGCGGTCCACACGGTTTCGAATGCGCCGTCGATCTGCTCGGGCAGTTTGACCGCCTTCGCCTTCTTCTCGATGAAGTACACCACACCTTCCTGAACCACGGGCGTCGCGTATTCCAGTTTCCCGATTCCCCGGGCCAGGGGCTTCCCGTCCACCGCGCGGAACACGTCACCTGCGGGCGTGATCACGATCTCCTCACCGCTGATCCGCGTGACCACCGGGGAGCCGAACTTCTCTTTTGCAGGTTGCCTCCACACCTCCTTGCCGGTCGCCGGGTCCAGCGCGATGAGGTCGGTCATATGCACGATCAGCCGTCCACCGCCCAGTGCCGGCGACGCGCTGTGCCCCCACCCGTGCCCGGGTCGCTCCACCACGCGCGCCCACACACGCTTGCCCTCCAGCGTGTGCGCCGCCACCACACCCGATCCGAACAGGGTGTAGATGCGCTGGCGATCGGCCACCGGTGTTTGGGACGTGTACCCGTTGGACCTGTGCGTCCTGACCCCATATGCGGGACTTACGTCGCCCAGCGACTGCTTCCACACGATGCTCCCCCTGTGTGGATCAACCCCCAGCACCTGGTCGGGCTCGCTGCACACGATCATCAGCGCACCGGTCCACAGCACCGGCGACGAATTCGACCACGACGGCATCGCCGTCTTCCACGCCACGCTCTCCCCGGGCGACCACCTGATTGGCGGGTCGGCCTCCGGATACCGTCCGCTGCCATCGGTCCGCCAGCCGATGCGCACTTCCTGGGCGGAAACGCTGCAGCTGACCGCGGCCAGGATGAGTGCGGAAAGGATGAATGGGCGCAACTCAGGCTCTTGCATAGCGACAGCCCCCTTTGTTGAGGCGAATCCGCGCGTAACGCAGCGTCTGCGGCGCTCCGGCGGCCATCCCGACCACATCGATCGTGGAGGCGGGCCGTGACCCTCCGCGCACGGTACTGGTGAGAAACGTCCCGGCAATCGGATTTCCAAACGGTACATCCACCCAGTCCGACAGGCTCCCGTCGGAAGACATCGTAGCCAGCCGATAGACGTGGGTTGGCGCCGATGGCGCGTCGCACACAAACGACGCCAGCAGGACCGGCGTCCCGTTCTCCGTAACCTGAAACCGCGCCAGGTGCGGCCGGTCGCCCGGCGCGGCCTCTGTGACCCTGGCAAGGGTGCGCCGCGCCTGGACCTCTCCGTTGCGGACCGCTGCATATTCAAGCGAATGCGCGACCGTCTCATCCGGAAAGAACCGGTCCCGAAGGCGTTCGTCCACAGTCGTCTCGCTCCAGACCAGATGCGCGGTACCGTCCGGAGCCAGCCAGATGTCGTTGTTGCGCATTGCCCCGGCCGTGGCATCCCGGTTGGCCACTTCGATCCATTCACAGAAAGGCTGCCGGGCCACATCCGGCGTGTACGCGTAGAACAACCGCCGGAAAACGTAGTCCCAATGGCGCCCGGTGATCTCAAGCCTGGTGTTCCTCCAGGCCTCGATCGGCTCGACAATATCTCCGACACCGAAAAAATGCGTCTCCCGGTCTCGCATCACAACATTGGGGTAACAGAGGCGAAGCGGCTGGGGCACGGGGTACTCGCCCCCCCACGGCCAGGCGAGCGTGCCCACCCCCACCCACACGCCGTCGCGTCTGAGCAGCGACATGTGCGACACGTCCATCCCCACATTTTGCATGTAGAGCACCTCGTTCTTCTCCCCGTCGGCCGTCACCGTGCGATAAGAGTGCTCGGTAAACCCCGGCGCTCCCTTCCACACGGGCAGTTCCCGTGTACACCCGGCCCGGATGTCTTTCGTGTTGAAGCGGAACACCGTGGGTTGTGCAGGACCCCTCTCCTGTCCGGACTCCGTGAGGGTCGGATTGTCGGTAACCAGGAGGGCACCGTTGTACAGCGCGGCGATCGGACAGGGTTCCCGCGTGCGGCCGGTTTCATCCCGGTGCACAACCCGCCAGCCGTCGGCCCTGCGCGCATAGAGTACCCAGCGGCAGTTGTTCAGCGGCGCTTCATCCGGCAGTGTCTCCAGCGTCGTCACATACACATCCTCTCCGGTGCGGACGACAATCGTCGACCCGTGGCACCACAGCGGCCCGGCGCCGTTGTTCGCCGGCTCGAACGAATGAATCTCCTCTTCGACATCGACAACAGGGTTGACCGTCATACGGCGCTCACCTCTCAGGTTAAGCACAAACTCGCAAACGCATCCCCGGTCTCCCCGCACCAGGCCAGCAGTCGCCTGCGGTGGTCGTTCAGCACCTCCCGGTGTCCGGCGTCCACCGCCAGGTTGACCATTTCCCCGGGGTCCGCCTCCAGGTCCACCAGTTGCTCGCGGTGCCTGCCCATCGCGTACACGCTGTACTTGTAGCGCTCCGTCCGCAGCGCCCGGCCCATCGACTGTGCGCCATGCGGCCCGCTTCCCAGGTCCAGGCAGGTCTCGATCACCAGTTCGTCCCGCCAGTCAGGCGGCTGCGCTCCCTCTGCCAGTGGACGCACACTCCGGCCCGGCAGCCCGGCGGGCGCCTCGATCCCGGCATAGTCACACAGGGTGGGAATCAAATCCAGCCCCATCGAAATCAGATGCGTCTCATCCGTAGCGCCTGCTCTGGTCACCCCCTTGAAACTGATGATAAACGGTATGCGCACGCACTCTTCGTACAGCGCGGTCTTCTGGTTCCAGCGGTGCGCCCCGTGCCCGTCCCCGTGGTCGCTGGTAAAAACAATCACCGTCTCTTCCTCCAGCCCCGACACCCTCAGCCCGTCTAACAGAACCCCGATCTCCGCGTCCACCTTTTCCACCAGGCGGTAATACGCCTGCCGGTAATGCCGCCAGTGTTCGTCCGAATAACCCAGGACCGGATAAATCCTGGGATTTGAAGCCTGTTCAAAACGAAGCATCTCCGCGTCAAACGGCGGAACCGCGAAATTCACCGGCAAATTCGGGCATTTCTCCGTCGGCGCATCTGACACAGGCCCCTGGGGCAGCGGCTGGCTCCTGGCCCACTGGCAGATATCGTGCGGATTGATAAACGACGCCACCAGCAAAAACGGCGCTTCGTGGTCCTGGTTCAGAAACTCGATACACCCGCGTGGTACCTCCCCATCCCCCCTGCCGCACAACTCGGTAAACCCCAGTTCCTCCGGCGTCGCCCCCGGAATATGCCACTTGCCCGCATACGCGCACCTGTACCCTCCTGCCCGCAGCAGATTGCCCATCGCCCGGTCCCGCGCCTTTGGGGAAAGGTCGTGCCCGTTGGAAATCACCCCCACCTGGTGCGGCATCAACCCGGTCATAAAACTCGCCCGCGACGGACAGCACAGCGGTTGAGTGCAATAAGCTTTCTCAAACCGCACCCCCTGCTCTGCCAGGCTGTCCATCCCCGGCGTATTCAGATCTCCATTGCCCACACAGCTCATGGCCCCCGCGAACTGCTGGTCCGTGCAGATAAACAGAATATTCGGTCTATCGCTCATAGCCCCCTCCCCATCAGGACCTCCAGCGGCGGACGGTTCACAGTATCCCCTTTTCCCTGAAAAACCCCGCCAGCCCCTCCATCTCTTCGTCGTTCAACGAATAATACGGTTTCCGCCGCCACCGCTTCGCAATCCCGAACACCTCCATCGCCCCGTGCACCCCCGCGTTCCACCCGCCCGTCAGCTTCATAATCGTGTCGAAAAACGGCATGTCGTAGTCCCGGATGATCCCCCGCACGGCCTCCAGGTCCACCGCCTGGACCGCGCGCCAGTAATCGTGGGCGATCTTCGGCTTGAGCGCAATATACGTGGACATATACCCGTCGCACCCATAGGGCCACATATTCATATGGTTCACCTTCTGCCCTCCCGCAAAAACCGCAACCCGCTCGTGGGCCAGCAGGCACATCCGCCGCGCGAAATCCCCGCACATATCGTCCTTGATCGCCACCACATGCTCATACTGATCCAGTGTGCGTTCAATCGCCTCCAGCCCGAACTCCGCCCCCTGGGCACTGAACACTCCGGTTACGATCATTACCGGCATCTGCTGCGCCACGGCTCCGTAGTGCTGGGCAAGCGTCTCCGGCGTACAGGACGGCCCCCAGTTCGGCGGAAGCACCATCAGCACATCCGCGCCCAGCCCTCTGGCGAACCCGGCAAATTCAATCGATCGCCTTGTACTGTGCCACCGGTCCGCCGCTACAACCATTCCCCGTCCGGCCGTGTGTTCGCAGGTCACCCGCGTTACCTGGGCGATCTCCTGCTCCGAAAGGCAGATGTAGTGGCTGTCTCCAACCGTCAGCAGCGCCGTTCTGCTCCCGGCGGCCAGTACAAAATCGATCTGGTTGCGCAGCCCGTCGTAGTCCACGCTGCCGTCCTTATGAAACGGCGTCGCAATTGAAGAAATGGGGCCTGTCAGATGCGCTCGAACTTCGTCCCGGTCCATTGTTCGGTTCCTCAGAAGCTGTCTTAAAATCCCCAGCGGTCTTCGCGCGGCTGCAAAAGCNNCACCGGGAATTTTAAAACAACTTCTCTCAGCGGTAAAACTCCGCCAGTGGATAAATGCGCAGCACCATCTCGCCCGGCTTCCTCGCCCTCCCTTTCCGTTCCCCCAGTGTCACCGCTTCCCGGGCGTCTTCGTCCGCTTCGACCCAGCTCCGGTGGTAGGTCAGGTACGCCTTATCGTCCGCAAACCACACATTGGGGTAGTCGAAGGTGACGAAACCCTCCGGCAGCGTGCCCACTTCGGGCAGTCCGACCACCGGCGTAATCGGGTGCTGCGGCGCCACCCGGTCCACGTCCTCCATACCGGCGCTTACCTCGATCGTCCTGAACCGCTCCCAACTCGCTCCACTATCCCTGGAGATCGCCGCCGACAGCCGTCCCCGCCGGTAGCCCCGTTTGATCTCATCCCGCGACACCTGGTTCCACACACACAGCAAGTCGCCCGTGCTCGGAATCCGCCGCAGCCTCGGCGGCGAATACGAACTGGCCAGATCGGTGGGCAAAATCGGCGTCCAGGTCTCCCCGCCGTCTTCGCTGGCGCTCTGCACCAACCGCCCCACGGTCGACCGCGCCAGCAGCATCACGCGCCCGTCCGCGCATTCCGCCACACCCGGTTCATCCACCGCTGTGATTCCGCCACGCCCGTTGGGAATGCCCTCCGCGTCGAACCAGCCCATCAGCTGCCCCTGGCACTGCTGCCAGTTCTGTCCTTCGTCGTCCGAATAACTCACCGCGGCGATATCCACCTCCGGATAGTGATAGTGCCCGCTTACCTGCAACCGCAGCCCCTTCCAGGTCCCGAAACTGCTCACCCGATCGTATTCCAAACCCGGGTGCCGGTTGTTGCTGTGGCAAATCCGGCTGGGCATCAGCAGCCGCCCGCTCGACAGCTGAATCATCGCATCGTGGTACGGCCCGCCCAGCAGCTTCATCGGCCACGCGCCCGCCCAGGTCCGTCCGCCGTCTTCAGACACCGACAGGTAAAAGGGGTTCCAGTTGAACATCTCCGTCCCCCGTCCCGCCTCCTCCCTGCCCCGGTGCGCCAGCGCCAGCTTGCCGGACTGCAGCTTGATACACGACAGGTTGGACGGACTTCCCATCGCCTGGCAGTTCAGCGGCCGCGGTTCGCCCCAGGTCTGTCCGCCGTCGGTCGAGATATGGCAGCCGCTCCCCACAACCATCATCAGGGAGCCGTCGTCCAGCACCACCATCCCGTTGCTTGAACCGGTACCGATGCCGGTCTGTTCCACCACCCCTTCCGGCGCTGGCTTGCGAAAACCCGGTTTAGCCGCCATCCGTCCGATCCTTTTCTCAAAAAATCGACCCAGGTAGCAAAATATCTTCCAGGGGGCAAGATAGGGGGTGGGCATGCTGAAGTCAAGCGCAATTGGACGGAGCGTCTCTGGTTGGAAGAGGGGCAGGCGCATCTCTGCTTGCAGGAGCGCCCCGCAATTATGTACATTTGATAACGTGAAATATCGTGGGAAACGCACACCAGCCGACTGTAAAAGCTAAGAAGCTGTCTTAAAATCCCCAG
>JAAXHW010000023.1 GCA_012270675.1 Candidatus Latescibacterota bacterium
TTGATCCCTAACCGATCACGTATGCAGACAGGTGTGAAGCTGCAAAGGCCTGATGGGCAGGTAAGATTTCGTAGAAAGCACCCGGTCAATAGAAATGGATGGGCGCCTGAACGGTGTCCATCCATTTATTTTGCACGTTACTTGCGAGAATTGTTTTCTTATATTGTTTGGTCACAGGTCGACAGAGGAGACCCATGAGACACGGTCCGTCTCTGTTGGTTTTTTCCAGGTCAGGGGATTTTTCATGCGTTTTGTTGCGGATCTACACCTGCATTCCCGGTTCGCCCGGGCCACCAGCAGGGCGCTGAATCCGGAGAACCTCTATAAGTGGGGAGCGCTCAAGGGGCTGACGGTTGTGGGAACGGGGGACTTTACCCATCCGGCCTGGATCGCGGAACTGAAGGAGCAGCTGGCGCCTGCGGAAGCGGGGCTTTACCGGTTGAAGGACGAATTCCGCACCCCGGTTGAGGCCGATCTGTACCCGAGCTGCCGGGGGGAGGTGCGGTTCCTGCTTTCGACCGAGATCAGTGTGATTTACAAGAAGGATGGCAGTACCCGGAAGGTTCACCACATGGTGCTGATGCCCGATTTTGACGCGGTCGAGCGGCTGAACGCCCGGCTTTCGGAGATCGGCAACCTGGCGTCGGACGGCCGGCCGATTCTGGGGCTGGACAGCCGTGACCTGGTGGAGATCTGCCTGGAGGCGTGTGCGGATGTGCTCTTTATCCCGGCGCATATCTGGACGCCCCACTTTGCGGTTTTGGGGTCCAGTTCGGGGTTCGACAGCCTGGAGGCCTGCTTTGAGGATATGCTGCCCCATATTTTCGCGGTGGAGACGGGGCTGTCTTCCGATCCGCCGATGAACTGGCGGTTGTCCATGCTGGACCGCTACGCGATTGTCTCCAATTCGGACGCGCATTCGCCGCAGAAGCTGGCGCGGGAGGGGACCTGTTTTGATACCGAACTCGCCTATGACGCCATTTACGACGCGCTGAAGACGCGGCATCCGGACCGGTTTCTGGGCACGCTGGAGTTTTACCCTGAGGAGGGCAAGTACCACTGGGACGGCCACCGAAAATGTGAGGTGCGCTGGAAGCCGGTGGAGACGCTTGCCGCCGGGGGGGTCTGTCCGGTCTGCGGAGGCAGGCTGACGGTGGGGGTGCTCCACCGGGTGGAGGCCCTGGCCGACCGGCCGGAGGGCACGTGGCCGGAGGGCACACGGCCTTACGAGAACCTGATTCCGCTGCCCGAGATCATCGGGTCGGCCCTGGGTGTGGGGCCAACCAGCAAGAAGGTGCAGGCGGTCTACCACCGGCTGCTGGCCGACCTGGGGCCGGAGCTTCACATCCTGCGGACGGTTCCGGTAGAGGAGGTCGCCCGCTGCGGGCAACCGCTGGTGGCGGAGGGGGTGCGCCGGATGCGGGCCGGAGAAGTGGAAATCGTGGCCGGGTACGACGGGGTATACGGCGAAATTCGGATCTTCTCAGAGGCGGACCGGGCGCTGATGAGCGGGCAGGGGACGCTGTTTGAGATGCCGGAAAGGAAAGTGCGTTCCAGATTCAAGGTTGCAACTCCCGGGTTGACGGAAGAGGAAACAGAGGAATGGAACGCCGGACCCGAAATGGGCGAGGGGCTGGACGATCGGCAGGGGGCGGCGGTGCGGTCGGCGGGCGGGCCGGTGGTGGTCGTGGCCGGGCCGGGGACGGGCAAAACGCGGGTGTTGACGCACCGGGCGGCCTATCTGCTCCGGGAGCGGGGCGTCCCTCCCGGAGCGGTCCTGGCAGTGACGTTTACGAATCGGTCGGCAGAGGAGATGCGCAGACGCATCCGGGAGCTGCTGCCGGAGGTTGAGGGGCTGGAAGCGCTGAGGGTGGGAACGTTTCACAGTGTGGCACTGGATCTGCTGAAAGCCTGCCACCCGGAAGGGTCTCAAGATGTGGTGGATGAGGTGGAGGCCCGGGAGATCCTGGCCGATGCGATTTCCAGCGCCGGGCGCCCGGTTTCCCGGGCCGAGGCAGAGGCGGCTATTTCGCTGGCGAAGGCGAGGGGGGTGAGGCCGGATGCGTTTGAGGGAGGCGACGACCTGCAGGCAGTGTACCGGGCCTACCAGGAGCGGCTGGAGGCTTACGGGGTTCGGGACTACGACGATGTTCTTCTGGATCTGCTCGAACTGCTGGAGGGGGACGCGGAGGCGCTGGAGGGGGTGCGGAAGCGTTTCCACCACGTGCTCGTAGACGAGTTTCAGGATGTGAACGCGGTGCAGTACCGCCTGGTGAGGCTGATGGCAGGTGGGGGGGAAGGGCTGTTTGTGATCGGGGACGCCGACCAGGCGATTTACGGGTTTCGGGGGGCAAGTTCGGCCTGTTTTGCCTCGGTTCTGGAGGATTTTCCGTCTGCGCACAGGGTCGTGCTGGAGACGGCCTACCGTTCGACCGGGCAGATCGTGCGTGCGGCCTGTGCGGTGATTGCGCACAATGCGGACCGGCAACCGATGGCGCTGGTTGCCGCACGGGGCGAGGGGGTCGGGTGCCGGCTGCTTTCGGTGCCGGGCGAGACGGCCGAGGGGATTGCCGTGGTACGGGAGATCGGTCGGATGGTAGGCGGGGCCGATATGCTCCAGTCCGACAATCGGGCAACCGGGGGCAGCGGGGGTGAGGCGGCAAGGAGTTTTGACGATTTCGGGGTGCTTTTCCGGACCGGACGGCAGGCCGATGAACTGGAGACCTGTTTTCTGCGGGAGGGATTGCCCTATCGGATTGTAGGACAGAAGGGGTTTCTGGAGGCCGAGTCGGTGCGCCAGGCGCTGGCCTTTTTCCGCTATGCCCTGCGCGGGGGGGGAGACCTGCGGTTTCTGAATGCGCTTGCCCTGCCGCCGTTTCACCCGGGCCGGGCTACGCTTGCCCGGCTGCGAGGCCGCGCAGGGGGGCGCACGCTTGCCGGTGCGCGTGTTGAGGATCTGCCTCCGGCTGCTGTCCGGAAGGCCGCGATGCTTGAGGAAGCGGCCGGGCGGTTCCGAAACCTGGCAGCGGCCGGGCGTCCTGAGGACCTGCTGGGGCAGTGGCAGGAGGAATTCGGCGCCGGGGGCGATTCCGATTTCGAACGCCTGGTCCGGGTGGCGGCGAACACGCCTTCGATGGCGCAGCTGCTGGATACGGTGCTGTTGGGGCGAGAGGCGGACTACGAGCGGGCGGGTGGGGATGGTCGGCCGGAGGCGGTGACGCTGATGACGCTCCACGCGGCCAAGGGGCTGGAGTTCGCAGTGGTGTTTATCTGCGGGGTGGAGGACGGTCTGATTCCATACCGGGAGCGGGGCGCGGACCTGGCTGAGGAACGCCGGCTGTTTTACGTGGGGCTGACGCGGGCACGGGACGAGGTGGTGCTTTTAAGCGCCCGGAGCAGGCTGCGCTACGGCCAGCGTATTCGGCCGGAGGTTTCACCGTTTGTTCGGGACATTCCGGCGGACCTGATTCACCGGGAGCATCTGGAGCCGGGGCGGAAGGAAAAGGCAACCGAACAGTTGTCGTTATTTTAGAAGCTTGAGGAACCGGCCGTAGGCCTCGTCCCAGGCGTCTGTTGCGCGGGGTTCGCAGGTGACCAGGTCGGTGGAGTTGCGGACGATTTCGCGGATTTCGGCCAGCGATCCGACCTGGCCCCGGGCCAGGGCCTGGACCAGGATGTTGCCAAGGGCGGTGGCCTCGACCGGACCGGCGACGACGGGGCGGCCGGTGGCGTTTGCAGTAAACCGGCAGAGGAGGGTGTTCCGGGTGCCGCCGCCCACGATGTGGACGGTACTCATCTCTCTGCCAAGGGTCTGTTCGAGCTGGTCGAGGGTATGGCGGAATTTCAGGGCGAGGCTTTCCAGGGTGCATCGGACGACGGCGCCTTCGGTATCCGGTTCGGGCTGGCCGGTGCGCTTGCAGAACGCCCGGATGCGGGCGGGCATGTCGCCCGGGGTGAAAAAGTCGGCGTGGTCGGGGTCGACAAAGGCGGCGAGGGGGCGGGCTTCGGAGGCCAGGCGGGTGAGGTCGTCGTAGGAGAAATTGCGGCCGTCGCGCGACCAGATACGCCTGCATTCCTGTACCGGCCAGAGGCCGGAGATGTTTTTGAGGAATCGGAAGGTGTTGCAGACGCCGCCTTCGTTGGTGAAGTTGTGGGCCAGGGCTGCCCGGGTGATGGCCGGCCGGGTGAGTTCGGCGCCCATCAGCGCCCAGGTGCCGCAGCTGATGTAGACGGAGTCGGGGCGCTGCATGGGCACGGCCGCAACAGCCGAGCCGGTGTCGTGACAGGCCGGGGCGATGACTTCAGCGGATCGAACACCAGCCTCATCGGCTATCGCAGGGCGCAGGCCCCCCAGGGAGGTGCCCGGGGGGACGATTCGGGGGAGCATGTCGGTGGGGACCTCCATCCGCTGGAGGAGGTCGACGGCCCAGTCTTCCCGGCGGGGGTCGTAGAACTGGGTGGTGGTGGCGTTGGAGAACTCACAGACTTTGCGGCCTGTCAGCCAGAAGTTGAAGAGGTCGGGCATCATCAGAAAGGTCCGGGCGATCTGGAGTTGCGGCGCGTTCCGGACGGACATGGCCAGGAGGTGGTAGAGGGTGTTGATCTCCAGGAACTGGACGCCGGTGCGGTCGAAGATTTCCTCCCTGGGCACCCGGTCGAAGGCCTTTTCCATCATGCCCTGCACGCGGGCATCCCGGTAGCAGCGGGGGTTGCCCAGCAGGTCGTCCCGACCGTCCAAAAGGGCAAAGTCGACGCCCCAGGTGTCGATGCCGATGCCCATCAGGTCCTTCCCGCAGGTCTGCACGCAGCGCCTGAGGCCCTGCATCGTTTCCTGGAAAAGCCGCAGAACGTCCCAGTAGAGGCCGTCCGATACGGGGATGGGGCCGTTGGAAAACCGGTGAATCTCCTCCAGGGCGATGCGCGCCCCGTCGAACCGCCCCACAACGGCCCGCCCGCTGGAGGCGCCGAGGTCATAGGCCAGGTAGGTTGCGGTGTGCGCCATGCCTGCTCCCGTTGCTTTGTTTGAGGTGTTTGCGTCCGGCAGGGGTCAAGATAGCCAGAAGGACCGGTACAGGCAAGCGGTTTCAGGCCGACAACGCACCTGGAAATTGACACGGATGCGAATCGGATATATCTTAAGGGACTTATATAACTCAAGTTGTGTGGTATAAA
>JAAXHW010000024.1 GCA_012270675.1 Candidatus Latescibacterota bacterium
GGGCAGCACTGGGGCGGGCCGGAGGGCGATCTGTTCGGGCGGACTGCGCGCGAATTTGAAAATATGGGGGTGGGCGCGTTGTTGATTAACTGTCTGCCGGTAGACCACGTGCCGGGGATGATCTCCTGGCTTCGGGACTTTACGGACCTGCCCCTGGGCGCATATCCGAACCTGGGACGCTACCTGGACCCGGGGTGGAAGTTTGACGATCAGGTGGGGCCCGAAGCGTACGCACAACTGACCAGGGGGTGGCGGGAGGAGGGGGCCCAGATTGTGGGGGGGTGCTGCGGGGTTACGCCGGAGCACCTTGTTGCGGTGCGGAAGGCGCTGGCAGGGACAAAGCCGGGCCGCCGGTGCGGAGGCGCGTTTCAACACCCGGCGCCGTCCGAAGCGGCGCCGTCCGCGCCGGTGCGTGCGCCCCAGCCGTGGGTTGACGGGAAGCAGCGGAGCCTTTTCCCGCTTCCGTTTCCCCACATTGTCTGTGATCCGGAGGTGTTCCGGCCTACGCAGGGCAGCTTCCTGCTGTGGAAATACCTGTTCCGGTCGGGGCTGGGGAAGGGGAAGCGGTGTCTGGACGTGGGGTGCGGGACCGGGATTCTGACTGTGCAGCTTGCTTTGAACGGGGCCGAACACGTGCAGGCGATCGACATCCAGCGCGAAGCGGTGGCCAATACGCTTACGAATGCGTTCCGCAACGAGGTTGCCGACCGGGTGAGCGGAGAGGTGGCTGACCTGTATACCTATCTGCCGGAAACGAAGTACGAGCTGATCGTTGCGAGTCTGTATCAGATGCCGGTGGATCCGATGGGGGAGCCGATGGGGCACCGGCCAGCGGATTTCTGGGGCCGGAACCTGCTGGATCATCTGATTTCCCTGCTGCCGGAGTTGCTGGAGGAGGACGGGGTTGTCTATCTGATGCAGATTTCGGCGCTGGGCCAGCTTCGGACCGCAGAGTTGCTGGAGGAGGCCGGGTTCGAGGCCAGTGTGGTGGATTACAGCTTTTTTCACTTCAGCCCGGGATTTTATGAGCATATCGATCAGATCCGCCGCGTGGAGGAGCTTTCAGACGCGTACCATTTAAGGTTTGGCGACGAGGATGTGATGGTGATGTATTTGCTGGAGATCACACATCGGGTTGCGCAGGATGCTGCATCCGGATAGAAGCTCCGGAGAGGGGGGGTGGTTCGTGAACCGCCCCAGTGGTGTAAGCAGGTTTCCAGGGAATGGCCGATGGGATTCTCACCGCGTGCAATGGTGCAACGCCCCCGCCCCGAGAGCCAGGGGAACAGGGCCCTGCTGGTGCTGGTGGACAGTCGGGGCAGTTATACGGATACGAGCATCGTGGACCAAACCGTGCTGGTGGCTTTGCAGCATTTCGGGTTTCCGTTTCGCATTCACGATTTGGCAGCCGGTCCGCTAACCCGCGACCTGCTTGCGCACTGCGCCGCGGTGGTTATCGCCCAGGCCCGCCTGGGGGATGCCCTCTCGCTGGAGGAGACGGAGTTGCTGGCCTCGGGGGTGGAAGAGGCCGGGCTGGGGCTGGTCAATTTCGACGGTGAGCTGCGGCTGTACAAACCGCCGCTGCTGCGCCTTTTGGGGCTGGAGGCGGACCGGATTCCGATGGCCTCGGACCTGCTGCGCATCGGGGGCAACGACCATTTTATTAACCGGACGCAGCAGGCGGGCAGTCTGGTCCGGTTGAAGCGACCGGTGACCATTGCGCAGATCAAGCGGGTGGGCCGACACGTTGTGGAGCTGGCGCAGGCTGCGATGGGCAAAGACCAGCTCATTTTTTCCCGCCACAACGTTCCGGGTACGGCCTACGAGCCGGACCAGTTTCCGGCCGTGCTGGCCGGAGTTTGCGGCAGGGGGCGGGCGGTGCAGTTTGCCTGTTCCCTCCGCATCTGGCACCCGGAGTTTCTGGGCCATGCGATGGGGCTGGACGCCTTTTTCTGGCGCGCCATCGTCTGGGCGGCGCGCAAGCCGTTTGTCGCGCAGATGATGCCGCCCTATGTGACGATCCGGGTGGACGACGGCAGGGGGCGCCACGATTTCCGCTATACCGGGGTGATGAACCGGCACGGCTACCGTCCGATGGTCTCCTGCTTTTTGGACCTCGTTCCGGAGGAGGTGGTGCCGTTTATGCGTGACAGGGCCGGGCAGGTGGACTGGGACGCGCATGCTTTTGATTACTACAGGTTGATTCCTTTTGATTTCGGCATCGGAGAGTACAGCGACACGGAGTTGAAGGAGATCTTCGAGCGGGTGGACCGGTGGTACGATGAACGGGGATTGCGGCCGCCGCGCCGGGCGGTTTTTCACTGGGGTGAGGTGGGGGTGCGCGTCCTGCCCTATCTGAAGGCCCGGGGGCGGACGTTTGTCTATTCGACCTACCATCTGGGACAGGTGAAGTGGGAGCGGCTGTTTCCCAACTGGTGGCCTTACGGTCTCAACAGTCTGTTCTACGACTATGTGCCTGAAGACCCGGAGATGTACAATATCGGGGCTATGCTGCCCCGCCACCTTGTGGCGCCCGACGTGTTGACGGGCTGTACGACCTGGGCCGGGGACAATCCGACCAACGATATGGTCAAGGCCGCAGACCGCGCGGCCAGCTCGGTCCGCCTGGCGCTGGACAGCGGGTTCTTTTCGGAGATCACCACCCACGAGCAGAAGTTCGGGGTGCTGACCCTGGAGGAGATTGACCGGTGGCTGTCGCTGCTGTCGCAGCAGACGGACCGGTACGATATCCGGGGGGTGAGCCACGATGAGGCCGCCGAGTATACCCGGGCCCGGGATGAGTCGTGGATTGCGGCCGCGTCCACGCCCGACGGCAGGGCGGTATGCCTCAGGCTGGGTGGAAAGGCGAGCGTGTCCCTGGAACTGGCCCTGTTCGAGAACGATGGGGACGGTGTGGTCCAGCGGTGGGAATCCGTCCCTGCCTTCGAGGAGGAAGTCCGGGTCAATCTCTGATGGGGGGGGAGGATGGATGGCGGAGGAGCTCCGGGAGGTCGAGGGAGCGGTGGGACAGAAGCGGGGGGTGACGCTCCGGGCGATCGTCTTCGGAATTTGCGTGGCCGCAGGGGTGAGCCTGCTGGCCAATACGGTGGTCTATGTCCTTCACGGGTCATATATGACCATCAGCATGATGCCGATGGTGAACCTCATGCTCTTCCTCCTGTCGATCCTGGCCTGCGCTGCGCTGGCACGGCTGTTCGGGCGCCGGTTCGTCTTCTCTCAGACAGAGTGGATCACGATTTTCTGCATGGGGTTCAGCAGCGCGATTTGCCCTACCTACAGGACTTCCGGCTATCTCCTCAGCATTCTGGCGTCCCCGTATTATTTCGCGACGCCGGAGAACCGGTGGGCGGAGTACATCCATCCCTACCTGCCCGGGTGGTTGGTTCCCTCAAACGAGAATGGGGCGATCACGCAGTTTTTCGAGGGGCTGCCAAAGGGGGCGTCGATGCCCTGGGAAGTCTGGGCGGTTCCGCTGTTGTGGAGTTTTCTCCTGGTTGCGGCGTTCGTTTTTGCCTGTTTCTGCGTGTCGGTGATCCTGCACCGGCAGTGGGCAGAGCACGAGAAGCTGGTGTATCCGGCGCTGACACCGATTCTGGAGATGACGGCGCGGGCGGGTACAGGGCGGCGGGCGTTGCCGGAGTTTATGAAGGGGAAGGCGTTCTGGGCAGGGTCCGCATTGACCTTATTTGTGTTCTGCTGGAACATGATCGGCTGGTTCTATCCACATTTTCCGCAGTTTCCAACGGGAGGTGGGTGGAGCGGGTCCTTCCATTACCTCTTGCCGAGGAACTATCCCCCATTTTTTATGTTTCCAAGCACGTTCGTTATCTGTTTTTCCTATTTCGCCAGTCTCGAGGTGTTGTTCAGCATCTGGTTTTTTGACCTTTTGTACGTGTTCGAAGCGGGTCTGCTGAACCGGTTTGGGATCGTGGCCACGTCCAGTTCCTACGTTGGGGCCGGGCCCTACGCGGTGACCAGCTACAAATGGCAGACGGCAGGGGCCTTCATTGCGCTGGTGCTCTGGTGGCTCTGGATTTCCCGGGGGCACCTCCGCAACGTGCTGAATAAGGCGATTCGGTCGTCTGCGGATGACAGCCGGGAGATGCTGTCCTGCCGGACAGCGGTGGTGGGTCTGATTGTCTGCAGTCTCTACATCGCGGCCTGGCTCGGGCAGGTGGGGATCGAGGCGAAGATGGTTGTGCTGCTGGTCCCCACCGCGTTTCTGGTGTTTGTGGGTCTGGCAAAGATGATGGCGGATTCGGGGCTGGTCTACCTGGAGGCCCCGGCGCTGTGCTGGGACTATTCCCTGTTTGCCCTGGGCGGCGCGAGCGAGATGAAGCCGTCCACGCACGCGGCCAGCGGCCTGCTGGCGTTTACGCTCAGTCATCCCTGGAGTTCGGTGATGCCAATGATGTCCCACGCCTGCCGCCTGGGGGACTTTGTGTGGAAGGACAGGCGGAGGCTCTTCTGGAGCATCTGGTGGGCGTTCATCGTGGGGGTGACGGTGTCTACGCTGTTCATCATCTGGCTGGCCTACAGGGAGGGGGCCCACAGTTTCCAGAACTGGTCGATTCTGAGAGAGGGGATATGGCAGTACGGGTTGTCCATCAATGCGATGAGCAATCCCCGGCCGATTTTGACGGTCGAGTACTGGCTTTTTCTGGGCGGGGTCGTGAGTATGCTTTTCCTGACTTTTATGCGTTACCGGTTTGCATGGTGGCCGTTTCATCCGGTGGGGTTTGCCTTCTCGGGCACGATTTTTACACGGCTGGAGTGTTTCACGATTCTGATCGCATGGCTGTTCAAGTTGCTGATGCTCAAGGTCGGCGGGGTATCGTTTTACCGGCGGTCGAGGCCGTTTTTCATCGGCATGCTGGTCGGGTACATCCTGGCTGTGTTCGCAGGGCTTATGGTGGACGCGGTCTGGTTTCCGGGGCAGGGGCACAGGGTGCATCAGTGGTATTGAGGACCCCTCCCCCGGTCCCTCCCCTGCAAGGGAGAGGAGGAGTTCCGTAACTATTTGTGGAATAAAAACTTGCCCTGTCAGGGAAGGGGGTCGGGGGGTCAGGTCCAGGAGGCCAGGTTGGAGGAGGATGAGATGAGTCCCGAGTATTTTGAGGTCAGGGAGACCGGCGGCAGTCCCTTTGAAATCGGGGTGAGATATGGCGAGTCCATAAAGCTCGAGTTCAGCCGGATTGTGGCGCAGTATGCCGAGATCTATTTGAAGAAACACGATCCGGCGCGGGTTGAGGTCATCAGGGAGGGTATGGAGGGCTATTTGAGGGACCACGCCCCGACGCTGATTGAAGAGATGGCCGGAATCGCCGGGGGTTCCGGGGTTGCTTTTGAGGATGTGTTCAAGCACAATCTGTGCAGTTGTATCGGGACGACGCTTTCCGCGGAAGCGCCCGTGCGTGAAGCTGCGCACTGTACAAGCATCGGGTTTCCGAACAGCGACCGGGGGCCTCTTTTGGGAAAGAATACGGATTGCGGGGACCCGGAGGCGTCTCTCATCCGGTTTGTGCCCATGCTCCTCTGGCGCCCTTCAACCGGGCTGGCTTCGCTCGGGCTTACGCATATGGGGACGGTGTGGAGACACGTGGGGGTGAACGAGAAGGGGCTGGCCCTGGGCGGGTCTTCGGTGAGCGGCAGGGTCGCGGACTTTGAGCCGGGGCTGACGGATGGATTCCTGGGCAGGCTGTTTCTGGACCGGTGTGCGACCGTGGGGGAGGCCGTCAGCCTTGTGGAGGCGCATCCCTTTGTGGGCGCAGGGGTGAATTTTATCGTGGTGGATGAAGCAGGGGACGCTGCGGTGTTCGAGCTGTCGACAGAGGGAAAGGTGGTGGAGCGGCTGAACGGACACAGCCATCTGTTTACGACGAATTTTTACGCTTCCGGGAAGCTGCGGCATGGGCCCGACAGCCAGGCGTGGGCGCTGGACAATTCGAGGGCGCGACACGCATTTCTGACCCGGGTCGAGCCGGACCGGGACGGCAGGTTCCGCTTTGAGCAGATGGAGGAGGTGCTCTGCCACCGGGCCGAAGCAGGGGCGATCTGCCAGTACGGGGATGTCAACGGGATGAGTACGACGATTTCAACGGTTGCGGTTTGCAAAGAGCGTGCGCTGCTTACGGCCTGGGGCAAGCCGTGTGATACGCCGTACCGGATGTATCGTGTGTGAAAGGTGAAAGATCAATTGAGAGGAGGGTCGAAAGATGGCGAAGCATCTTATGGATATGTTGAAAGAGGGCGTTGTACTGGGGGACGGCGGGATGTACCTGGAGGCAAACTGGCGCGGGTACGACGTGCCCGGGATCATCGGGTCGCACCCGGAGGCATTGCAGCAGATCCACCGGGATTTTTACAATGCCGGTTCGCAGGTGCTTCAGGCGCTGACCTGGTTTACGTCGGGCGCGCAGCTGGAGGCGAAGTACGGCTGGGGAGACCGGGTGGACGAGATCAATCGAACGGGGATTCAGGCGGCGAAGGAGGCGTCCGACTGGGAGGCGCCGGTGGGGGGGTGTCTGGTGTCTACAAGCACGGGGTCGCGGCTGGGGGACCCGGTTTTCGATCCGGACGATGCGTCGTCTCGCGCCCGGGCGCAGGCGGAGTGGGAGGAGCAGATTGCGATTCTGGTGGATGCGGGCGCGGATTTTCTGATTCCGGAGACGTTCAGTCGACTGGACGAGGTGCGGGTGTGTCTGGAGAGTTGCAAGAAGGCGGACGTGCCGACGATGGTGCTGATGGGGCTTGGGAGTGAGAAGACCACACAGGATGGGGCGACTGCTGCGGAGTGCGCACGGGTGCTGGCGGACGAGGGCGCGGATGTTGTGGGCACGGTCTGCATCGGGGACCCGGAGCAGATGCTGCCGACGGCGCTGGAGATGCGGGAGGCGGTGGATGTGCCGGTCGCCTGCCAGCCGAAAGGGTTCAGGCAGAGAACGGATACCGAAGGGATTGGCTACGCGGTGTCGCGCTTTTCGGAGGGCGTTACTGCGGAGGAGATGGCGGCGTTTGCGGTGAAGGCGAAGGCGGAGGGGATCAACTTTATCGGGTGTTGCTGTGGTACGGGCCCTTCGCACATCCGGGCGATGGCGGAGGCGCTGGGGCTCAGGTAGGGACCGGCGGAGATGCCGCGGACAGGTTGAATACGATGGAATCACACGGATGGGAGGAATGCGGGATGGCGAAAGATTTACTGGAGATGCTGAAGGAGGATGTGGTCCTGAGCGACGGGGGGATGATTCTGGAGGCGAGGTGGCGCGGGTATGATACGCCCAGGGCGATTGTGGAACATCCGGACGCGATCCGGCAGATTCACAGGGATTTCTACCATGCAGGCTCTCAGGTGCTTGAGGCGGTGACGTGGTTTTGCTCCAGGTCCCAGCTGGAGCGGAATTTCGGGTGGGGAGACCGGCTGGACGAGGTGAACCGGATGGGTGTGCAGCTGGCCGTGGAAGCGTCGGACGGGGAGGCGCCGGTGGGCGGATGCCTGGTGTCGACCAGGACCGGGTCCTGGGAGGGCGATCCGATTTTCGATCCGGACGATGCGTCGTCTCGCGCCCGGGCGCAGGCGGAGTGGGAGGAGCAGATTGCGATTCTGGTGGATGCGGGCGCGGATTTTCTGATTCCGGAGACGTTCAGTCGACTGGACGAGGTGCGGGTGTGTCTGGAGAGCTGCAAGAAGGCGGACGTGCCGACCATGGTGTTGATGGGCGTTGGGGACAGGACGCCGGACGGCGCGTCTCCGGCGGAGTGCGCTCGTATTCTGGTGGACGAGGGCGCGGATGTTGTGGGCACGGTTTGCAGCGGCCGCCCGAGCAGGATGTGGCCTGTGGTGCTGGAGATGCGGGAGGCGGTGGATGTGCCGATCGGCTATCAGCCGAGCGGGCACGCCGGACCCAACGCGACGGTCCCCGTGGAGGAGATGGCCGAGTATGCCCTGAAGGCGAAGGCGGAGGGGATCAACTTCGTCGGCGCGTGCTGCTATGCCGGTCCCAAGCACATTCGGGCCATGGCCGAGGCCCTGGGCCGCAAGGGGTGAGGCTGAAGGGGATGGTATGCTTTGGAAATTCCGAACGCACGGGGAAGCCCGGTTGGCCATCTTCGAATACATTAGAAGGTTGGTATAATCCTCATCGCAGGCATTCTTCAATCGCCTACCACGCGCCGATGCCTGCGAAAAGCAGCATCAAACACAGGCTTGACACCCAAGCCTAAAACCGTCCACGAAACCGGGGTAACTCCACTCTTGATTCAAATTCAGGGGCGTTTGATATTCAGTCTTCTCATTTTGCCATACAGGGAAGAGGGGGGTAATCCCAGCAGAGTCGCTGCACCCTTAGGCCCGGCTATCCGCCAGTTGGTGGCTTTTAGCACTTTGAGGATATAGCGGCGTTCAAATTCATCCAGGGACACGACTTCGCGGTCTTGAAGAGCCGATAGGGGAGTCCACACCATGTCGAGAGTAGTGCTTTTGACTGGTGAACGATAGGACCCGAGATCTTCCAATGTAATTCGACCGTTTATGCACACGGTTACGGCTCGCTGTATCAAATGCTTCAGTTCCCGCACATTGCCTGGCCAATGGTAGGCTTGCAGCGTTTCCAAAACCTCTGACGCCAGGGGAGCGACTTGCTTGCCCAACTGCGCCGCGGTGCGATTCTTGAAATACTCGGCAAGGCCTGGTATATCCTCCTTGTGCTCGCGCAGGGGCGGCAAATAGAGCGGAAAAACCTGCAATCGATAATAGAGATCCTCACGGAAATCACCGGCGCGGACCAACTCCTCCAAATTGCGATTGGTCGCTGACACAATGCGCGCACGGGCTCTCAGTGTCTGGCTACTTCCAACGCGCTCAAAAGTGCCCTCTTCCAGCAATCGCAAAAACCTGGTCTGCGTTTTCAGAGTCATATCGCCAATCTCATCCAAAAAAAGTGTGCCGCCCCTGGCCAATTCCACCTTGCCCAGTCTGCGAGAAACCGCGCCGGTAAAAGCCCCCTTCTCATGACCAAAAAGCTCACTATCGATCAGCGATTCAGGCGCTGCACCGCAGCCGAACTGTACAAAAGGTCCATCGCGATGGGGACTGATCGCATGTAATACCCGGGCCGCCAGTCCCTTTCCAACACCCGTTTCCCCCATTATCAGCACAGTCAGATCAGTGGCTGCCACCTGCATGAGTTTGGTTTGAAACTCATGCAGAACCTGGCTCTGTCCGACAAACTTTTCATAATCGCCATCAGTCCCGTTGAGTACGGAGGGCAGTGTGCTAATGCGCGGGTCCATCTCTACCGAGAGCCGCGCCTGTGCTATCTCCGAGCAATTAAAGTCGCGATCTATAGCTTTGACCTCAAATGTGTAGTCTCCCGGCGGCAAGTTCCGGTAACTAACCGCGGTAAGCCCCCGG
>JAAXHW010000025.1 GCA_012270675.1 Candidatus Latescibacterota bacterium
GACGCATCGCAGCGTGATCTATCCGTACATTTTGCGGGACGAGAGCGGTTATACGATGTGGTACAGCTGCCATGTGGAGGGGGGAATCTTCGAGCTTTTCTGTTCAACGTCGGAGGACGGGCTGAATTGGACGCATCACCTAAAGGAGCCTTCGTTTCCCGCAACGCGCGATCCGAACGATTTCGACGGACGGTACACGTCCACGCCATGCGTGCTGGACGACGGCGACCGCTACCTGATGTACTACTCCGCCCGGGACTGGGGAAATCTCTACCGGGCCGGGGACGGGACGATCGGGACTGACACGGAGGGTATCTACCGTCACATCGGCGTGGCTACTGTGGCAAAGGACCGGTTGTAAGACCCGTGGCATCGGGAAGGGATGGTGGGGAATAGGGTCTGTTTTTGAGCGCAACAACAGCTTTGTACGTTAAGAAATGACAGCGGTTGCAGGCTGTCATTTCTTTTATTGATTTCGTATGAAAATTGTTGCATATAGTTTCCGATTCACAGGGTTTCGATGTTTAACATCTCCAGCGGTAAGGGATCTGAGATGAGTGGTTTTCAACTGGGAGACCGGATGGACCCCGTGCCGGAGGCGGCCTCCCCGCGGGACGGTCTGACGCTCCGGGCCTTTCTGGTCGGGCTTGTGCTGTGCGTTTTCCTGGGGCTGGCGCTTACCTATAACCGGATGGTGATCCAGGGCTCTTTTATGGCGGCCTATTTCATGGACCGGGGGGCGCTTTTTGTTTTTTTCTGCCTTGTCCTGCTCGTCAATCCCGTGCTGGCCTCCCTGAAGCGCCGCTACGCCCTGGGCCGGGGCGAGATGCTGGCGATCTACGTGATGTTCCTGGTGCTCCTGCCCGCCTGGATGATGACCAAGCCGTTGATCTCCTACCAGACCGGTATGACCTACTATGCTTCTCCGGAGAGGCGCGACCTGGAGGCGGTGTTGCCCTACAGCCTGCCCTGGCTGGCGCCTGAGAATCACGAAGTGGTTCGGGGACTGTACGAGGGGTTGCCGGAGGAGGTCCGTCCGCCCTGGGAGGCGTGGTTTGTGCCCCTGGTGAGCTGGGGGGTCTTCCTGATGGTGCTGTTCGGGGTGCTGATCTGTCTGGCTGTGATTATGCGGAGGCAGTGGGAGGAGTACGAGCGGTTCCCGTTTCCGATTATGCAGGTGCCGCTGGAGATGAGCGAGACGGGAGGGGGGAAGGTCGGGCCGCTGTTCAAGAGCCGGCTGATGTGGGCGGGGTTTGCGATCCCGTTTCTGATCGGTTCGATCAACGGGCTGCACAACTATTACCATGCGCTGCCATCGATCGACCTGGGGACACAGGTCCGGATTTTCCGGCAGACGACGCCCCTGCCCTTCAGGCTGCACTTCGCTATTTTAGGGTACACTTATTTTGTGGATTTGGACGTGAGTTTGAGCATCTGGTTTTTCAACGTGATTTCAAGGGTGATCCGTGGGTTTCTTGCCATTTTCGGAGCGGAGTATTCCGATGTGTCCGGGATGGTGGGCCGGTTCAGTTCGAGGGGATCGGCGGTTCTGGCATTGATGGGCATGGGGTATATGCTGGCGCTGGCGGGATACAGCCTCTGGGTGGCCAGAGGGCACCTGAAGGGGGTGTTTACAAAAGCGCTGGGGAGGCCGTCGCAGGCCGACGATTCGGGAGAGGTGATGTCCTACCGGACGGCGGTGCTCGGGATTGGAGGGGGCACGCTGTACCTGGGGTGCTGGCTCTACCAGGCGGGGATGTCGCCGATGCTGATCCTGTTCCTGTTTGCGGCCTGTTTTGTGGTGTTCCTGGTGATGGCGCGGATTGTGAGCGAGACGGGGTTTGTGACCACGTACTCGCCGATTAATCCGGCGGATTTTGTGGTGTGTGTAACGGGCTCCTCCGCGTTTAGCCCGACCGGCCTGGTGACGTTGGGGTTCAGCTACGCCTGGACGATGACGCGGGTGAACAATTTGATGCCGCACGCGCAGGGGGCGCTGCGGCTGACCCGGGAGATCGGGCGGAAGCGGGGGCTGGTCTGGGCGATGGGAGCGGCTATGGCCATCGGGCTGATTACCGCGGGTTATATGACTCTGGACCTGGGCTACAGGCACGGCGGGCTCAACCTGGACCGGTTCTTTCAGGACTATGCCATCATCCCATTCGACGTGTTCGTGGGACGCCGGCTGTTAGAGCCAAGCCCGATTTATACCCGGGGATTTTTCTATACCGGGATGGGGATGGGCATCGCAGTGCTTCTGATGCTGCTGCGCACCCGGTTTGTGTGGTGGCCGCTGCACCCGGTGGCGCTGCCGCTGAGCACGATCTGGTTTACGGATACGTTCTTTTTCAGTGTGTTTTTGGCATGGGGGATCAAGGCGGTGGTGTTGAAGTTCGGTGGCGCGAACCTCTACAGGACGACCCGGCCCTTTTTTATGGGGATTATTATCGGAGAGGTGGTCTGTTCGGGGGTGTGGATTATCGTGGATTATTTTGTGGGGATGTTCGGGACGCTCCGGATGCCGCTGGGGTGCTGTTGATTTCTTCTTTTGCCGCGGAGACGCGGAGGACCGGAGGGTTTGACATGGAGATGATCGAACCTGTTGCGGTGTGGGATGTCCGGCCCTGGGGGTGTCCGGCTTTCAGGGTTGGCGACTTCAACGGGGACGGCAGGAATGAGGTGCTGTTTGTTCAGACGGCGGGGGCGCACGCCAATGAGGCGTTTGACCCGCGTTTTCCGGAGGTTCAGGGGTACAAGACGGGGGTTGAGGACCAGGAACTGTTCTGTCTGACGCTGACGGATGGGGAGGGGAATATCCTGTGGCAGGTGGGAGAGCCGTGGGCGCTGGAGCGGCCCTTTTCGTGGAATGGGAGCAATTTCTGTGAGGTTGTGGACCTGGACGGAGACGGACAGGTGGAGGTTATGTTTGTCCACAGGGCCGAGTTGATGATCTACAAAGGGGCGACCGGTGCGCTTTACCGGCGCCATAAGCTGCCTCATTCGGGTTTTTATTTTGCCCGGGCGGTCAGGAGCGATCACTCGGACCGGTATCACATTTTCACAAAGAGTGTGACAACGTCGGCCACGCACAGCTACGGGAATCCCAGCCTGCTGCTGGACCACGCGTTCAATGTGGTGTGGGAGCAGGAGGTGGAGGGGGCCGGACATGGGGGCAACACTGCCGATGTGGACGGGGACGGGCTGGACGAGTTGCTGATCGGGTTCAGTCTGTTCGACCACGACGGCACGCCGCTGTGGTCCCATTCGCCGATGTCGGAGAACGATCATTTGGACGATTCCGTGATTGCGGATATCGACGGGGACGGGCGCTTCGAGTTCGCCCTGGCGCACGACGGGCACGATGCGGTTGTGCACAACGCGGATGGAACGGAGCGGTTCCGTGTTGCGATGCACCATTGTCAGAATATCTGGTCGGGAAAGTTTTTTGAGGCCGAACCGGGGCTGCAGCTGGCGTTTGTTGACAAGGCCATCGGGAAGGCGGAGGACCGGACGGCGGCGGTTGTGAGCGCCGACGGGCGGGAGCTGTCCCGGCACCGGACGATGGGTTATTATTCGGTCATCGGCTGGCCGACGGACCTGGGGACGCAGAGTCTGATCCGTCTGGAGTGGCCGGTCGAACCCGATGCGGACCGCCGGGTGCTGTGGGTGGACCCCACCGGCCGGGAGCTGGCGCGGCTGAAGGTGCGGGAGAATTTTTACGACCGGTTCCAGAAGTACGGGCTGGATACCTTCCCCGGGAGGGGCCGCTACTTCGGGACGTGCCATACGGCCGCGGTGGGGGATCTGGACGGGGACGGCCGCGATGAGTTCCTGATTACGGACCGGGAGAGGGTATGGGTTTTTCAGCAGCCATGAGGAGGTGACTATGGGGCAGGAGGAGGTTCTGTTTCAGGAGCCATTCACAAATCTGGACCACTGGCATTTAGAGGGGAGCAAGACGGTGTCCATTTCGGAACCGGGGACAATGCGGCTGGAGTGTACTGGTAGCCAACAGGGGAGCGTGGGGTGCCACGCGTTTTGCCGGGAGAATTTTGCGGATGGGATCGCGGTTGAGTACGATTTGCTCGTGCGCGAGAGCAACGGTCTGGTGATTACATTTGTGGCGATGCGAGGGTTGAACGGGGAGGATATGATCCAGAACCTGCCTGCCCGGGAGGGGGTGTTCAGAGATTATGTGGGGGAGGATGCGCTTCTGCGGTCTTACCATACCTCGGTGAGCCGGTACAATGACAGGGGAGAACACACGGGGGTGAGCAACTGGCGGCGGAATCCGGGGCTGCACCTGGTGGGGCAGGGAGAGGACCTGTGCGAGGAGATCGGCCGCAGGTACGCGATTCGGATCGAGAAGGACGGTGGGCGCTGCGCGCAGTTCGTGGACGGGAAGGCCGGGCCTGCGTTTACCGATCCGGATGAACTGCCCGACGAGATTCCTTCGTCCGGGAAGGTGGGGTTCCGGGCGATCGGGTCGCGGGTGATCGCCGATGTTTCCAATTTCAGGGTGCTGCGTCTGGCAGGAGGGACGGCCGGTGAAGGGTGAGGCGATTCTGGAGAAGGTCTGCGGTTCGATCGACGTGCTGGTGGAGGCGGGGAAGGCATACGAGGGGCTGTTTCCTTCGTTGCTGGACCTGGAGACGCATGAGATGTTAAGGGAACTGCCCCCGCCGATTGAGGGACAGCGGATGCACGACCGGGCGCATCCGGGATGCAACCCGATGCACGACCACCCCACGCTGAAGGCGATGTACGGGTTGAGCCGGGCGCTGGACCGGGGCGATTATTCGGAGGCGGCGGACCGGTACCTGCGCCGGTTTGCGACCCATTGCACCGGTACGGCGACGGGGCTTTTTCCCTGGGGAGAGCACGCGTTTTGGGATTTTGAGAAGGATTGCGTGGGAGACAGCCATCGGTTCGGCGATGCCGCGGTGATGGCAAACCAGCACTGGGACGGCACCGCGCTGCACGACCATTTGCGGCAGGCGCCGGTGTGGCTGTGGGAGAAGCTGTATGCATTCAATCCCCAATGCGTCGAGCGGTTTGCCGAGGGACTGGATTACCACTACAAAGCGGGAGAGCCGCGCCGGTATATGCGCCATGCCTATATCGAGGTGAGGGCTCGCCACAAACCCTGGCCGAGGTCCCAGGACTATCCGCGGCACGGGGGGTTCTACATCCTGGACTGGAGCTGCGCGTATGTCAAAACGGGGCGTGGGGACTTTTTGAGGCAGATCCACGAGATGGTGGATTATGCATGGCCCCGGCGCGACGATAAGGGGGTGCTTCTGCTGCACATTGTGCCCGGGGATGCGCAGGATTACAATGTGAACGGGGTGGCGCAGACCCTGTCGTTGGCCGCAAGCCTGCTGGAGTCCGCGGTTCTGCTGGAGGACCGGGAGCCGGGGCTGGCGCAGCGGATGCGGGAGCGGGCTGGGGTGTACATCGGGGGATTCCTGGGGGCGCCGCACGACCTTGAAAATAACTTTATTGTGAGTACTGCCAGGCGAGGGACCGGCGAGCCTCTGGGGAATGCGCCGGTCTGGGGCAGTGTGTACGGGCTGTGGCCCGCGGCATACGTGGCGCTGATGTGCCTGTGCACTTACCGGCTGACGGAGGACGAAAGGCTGCGTGTGTGGGCGGAAGGCGTGGGGCGTTGCTATATGAAAACGGCGTTTCCAGAAGGGGTCGCCATACCTGCGATGGACCCCGGTCTGGGAATCGAGCTGCTGGGGGATCTCTACGATCTGACCGGCGACGTCTCCTGGCTGAAAGGGGGATTGACGCTGGCGGAGCAGATGATCGGGATCTATATGGACGGAACGCTGGTGCGCGGAGCAGCGGGCATCGACTGGTATGAGTCTCAGATGGTGCCGGGGGACCTGCTGCACGGGCTGGCCAGGCTGGCGCTGATTGCGGTTGATCGGGAAAATTGTCCGATGGATGCGAATTATTCGGGCAGATAAATCCGGTTGGTCCGGAAAAAATATTGCATAAAGATAATTAATTTAAGCATAAAGATAAGTATTTAAATTATAAAGATGGTTCAGATCCGGATGATTGGTGAAAGAAAGGGAATCCATGACGCCTGAAGCGATTCTGGAGAAGGTCTGCGATTCGATCGATGTGCTGGTGGAGGCGGGGAAGGCATACGAGGGGTTGTTTCCTTCGTTGCTGGACCTGGAGACGCACGAGATGTTAAGGGAACTGCCTCCGCCGATTGAGGGGCAGCGGATGGGAGACCGCGCCTTTTTGGGAAGCAATCTGATGCACGACCAGCACGTGCTCAAGACCATGTACGCGCTGGACCGGAGAGGGTATAAAGAAGCGGCGGACCGGTACCTGCGCCGGTTTGCGACCCACTGTACGGAGACGGTTACGGGCCTGTTCCCGTGGGGAGAGCACGCATACTGGCACCTGGAAGAGGACCGGGTGGGGGACAGCCACCGCCTGGGCATGCCCGAGAAGGAGCCGGGCACCACGCTGCACGACCATTTGCGGCAGGCGCCGGTGTGGCTGTGGGAGAAGCTGTATGCATTCAATCCCCAATGCGTCGAACGGTTTGCCGAGGGGCTGGACTACCACTATAAGGCGGGGGAGCCGAGGGAGTATATCCGGCATGCCCACATCGAGCGGAAGGCGCGGCTCGAACGGGGGCCGAAGTCCGCGGATTTTCCGCGTCACGGGGGATTTTACATTCTGGACTGGTCGTTTGCCTATGTGAAGACGGGGCGCGAGGATTTTCTGAGACAAATCGAGATGATGGTGGATTACTGGTGGCCGCACCGGGACGAGAAGGGCATGTTGCTGATTCATACGCAGTGTCCTGAAGAGGTTGCGCACCAGCATAATGTGAACACTATGCCACAGACGGTTTCTCTGGCAGCCAGTTTGCTGGAGTCCGCGGTTCTGCTGGACGCAAGTGCGCCGGAACTGGTTGATCGGATGCAGGAGCGGGGTGGGGTCTATACCGGCGGTTTTCTGGCGGCGGCGCACAATCCGGAGGCAGGCGTTTTTGTGTCTGCATGCCAGCGTGGGACGGGCGAGGTCTTGAGTACGATGTCCATCTGGGGCAGTGAGTACGGCAAGTGGCCGGTGGCTTATGTGGCTTTGATCGCCCTGTGTATTTATCGGTTGACGGAAGATGAACGGCTGCTGAGCTGGGCAGAAGGTGCGGGGCACTGGTATTTGAAAACCCCCTTTCCGGAGGGGGGTTCGGTTCCGGCGATGGACGCCGGGCTGGGTGTCGAGCTGCTGGCGGACCTTTACGATCTGACCGGCGACGCTTCCTGGTTGGAACGGGGATTGACGCTGGCGGAGCAGATAATCGGGATCTATATGGACGGGGACCTGATACGGGGCGCGGCGGGCATCGACTGGTATGAGTCTCAGATGGTGCCGGGGGACCTGCTGCACGGGCTGGCCAGGCTGGCGCTGTTGGCCCTGGACCGGGATGGATGTCCGCTGGAGACGAATTATACCGCAAAGTGAGGTGTGAACTGAGCATGAAGACGTTTAAACTGTGGGCGGGAGGGGATGCGCATGTGGGTACGGACCTGGCGCGAGGCAACCGCCTGAGCCTGGCGGAGGCGATTCTGCAGGCGGAACAGGGCGGTGCCGGAGGTGGACCTCCGTTCGAGTGGGATATTATGCTGGATATCGGGGATCTGTCAGGGTCGCAGACGCCGCCTGAGGACGGGGAAGGGGAAGAGGTGGTCAGGCAGTACAGCGTATCGACCAGACACCCCCGGGAAGATTTCTACAATATCGTGGGCAACCACGACGCCAGCGGCCCGGACGAGCCGTGCCAGTGGTGGTTCCGGAAATGGGTGGACCCCACCGGGGAGAATACCGAATATTCCGGAGTTCACGCCGACCGACGGCCGTACCCGGTCGAGGGGAGCTGGGAGCGGTATTCGTTTCAGGTAGGGAATATGCTGTTTCTGGCGATGGGGGACCGCAACGACGGGGGGCCTCCGGTGGGTCGGGGCGAGAGGGGAGGGTTTCCGGCAGGGGCGGTGAGTTTGGAGACGTTCGCGTGGTGGAAACAGAAGGTGGAGGAGAACCAGGATAAGATTATTGTGACGGCGCACCATCACATGTTGAAGGAGACGACGGTGGCGTCGGGCCCCTGGGAGGGGGTGGACGGAGGGTATCACGGCCGGTTTGAGGACGGGGCGCCGATTGGCGCGTCTTATATCTATTTTGTGGGGGGAGAGCCGGATGCGGGGGCGTTCGAGTCGTATTTGGAAGCGCATCCGGGCGCGGTCGATTTGTGGCTGGGGGGGCATACGCATACGCATCCGGACGATACGCACGGTGGACGGTCTCACGTGGAGCAGAAGTGGGGGGTGACGTTTGTCAATGTGGCGGCGATTTCGAGGTATCACGGCAGGAAGAATATTTCGATGAGCCGGCTGTTGACGTTTACGGAGGGGAAGGCGGAGGTGAATATCAGGTGCTACCTCCACATGAGCGATTACGCGCCTCAGGGGTGGTACGATCAGGCGGAGCGGACGGCGCCGCTGCGGATGGCCTTTTCATTATGAGCGGCTCCCACCGCTTTATCCTGCTGGCCGATCTGCACCTGTCGGACCATTCACACACAGCGGCCTGGCACGCACTGCAGTGGGCTGTAAACCACATCAACCGGGAGAAGCCGGACTTTCTGGCCGTGGGCGGAGATATAACGACTTTTGCGACGGCCGGGTCCACTGTCCAATGCCTGGAGGCCCTGGAGCGGGTTGAGGTTCCCGTGTTTTTCACGCCGGGGAATGCGGAGCTGCGCAGGCCGGACGCGCTGCGGCTGCTGAAAGACCTGCTCGCGCCCGAACGGCGGTTTACCGTGCGGGGGGACCTGCTGGTTCTTTTTCCCGATACGTCGACCGGAACGCTGTCCGGGGATGAGCGGGCCTGGTTAGACCGGGTTGTCGATTCTTCCGGCGTTGCGCGGCGGATCGTGATTACCCACTATCCGCTGGATAAGATGGATGAGGAGGCCCGGGTGTGGCTGACGCGGTGGCTTTCACGGCATCGCGTGGAACTCCTCGCAACGGGACACAGCCACTTTCACCGGACACGGCACGTCAACGGATGTCTGGAGGTTGTCGTTCGGGGATTGGACCCGGATAAAGCGGTGGGAGATATGCCCGGAATCAGCATGTTTGAGAGTTCGAAACCGGGCGAATGGTCCGAGCGGTTCATTCCCTGGTCCCCCGCCATCCGGTTGCTGCCGGCAGACCTCCCGGATGGTGTTTCACCGGTGGGCTGGTCAATCCACGGCGATCCTGTGGACGCTGCCAGGGAGACCCTGAGTTTCGGGCTGGCCTGCCTGGAGCTCCGCCCGAGAGAGCTGGCCTTTTCCCGGAAGGCGCTTGCAGGGGCGCTTCAAGCGCTGCGGGATCGAGGGTCTCTTTTTCTTTCCTACCACCTGCCGAATCTGACGTGGAATCCGGAGGCCGGGCGGATCGAGGGAGCAGACGCGGTGCGGGCGAACGTAGACTGTGCATTGGAAGCGGGCGTGGACAGCCTGACCGTACACGTTCCCCGCGCACGGGCCTGCGAGATGGAGCGCCCGGAGGGGGGGCAGCCTACCGAATGTTATCAGGCGTTCGAGGAGGTCTACGCCCGGCTCTTCCGGGATCCCGCCCGTTCGGGCGTCCGAATTGCCATTGAGAATATTCACAATCCGCACGGGACGCCGGCGGATTCGCCGGATGTGGCGTTTGCGACCCGGATCGACGAGTACCTCCGCTGGATCGATGCGGTAGACCGGGGGATGGCCGATATTCCGAATGCGACCGTGGGCGCCCTGCTGGATGTGGGGCACGCGCGGAACAACGGGGGTGACTTAAATAACCTGCAGCCTGTGGGGGACTGGTACGCCCGTGTCGGGCGGCGCGTTCTGGGGTATCACATCCATCAGGTGGATACCGATCCTGAAACGGGCAGGCTTTTCGGTCACCGGGAGATTCCCGGATTTTTCAGCAGGCGGATTTCCTACGCGGGTTTTCTCTGGGCATGGTCCACGCACCAGATTACCCGCGCTCCTCTGTTCATAGAGGTCCGGGATGACGAGGGCCGGCGGAATACGGTGCGGCGGTTCAAGCAGCTTTTTGAGCATGCGCATCGCATCCGGGAGGCGGTGGAGTTGCCGGACAGGGGTGAGGGCGAATGACGGAGAAGCCGGTTATGATATTTGAGATTGAAGGGCGGGACAAACAGGGGCCGATCCGGCTGCGGATTGAGGCCGACAATCCGTTTGCGGGAGGGGGACGCTGGGTTCGGGGTGGGCTCCACACTCACGTGGCGCAGATGGGGGACCCCGAAGCGGTTTGCGCGCACTACCGGGATCTGGGGTTCGATTTTCTGGCGGCTACGGATTATCTGAGCATTACTCCGCTGCCCGGGGCCACGGAGGCGTTTGTGACGCTGCCGGGGGCTGAGATTTTCTGCCCGGCGCAGGATGACTTGACGCATGTGATCTGCCTGGGGCTGAAGGCGCTTCCCCGGCCGCTGGACAACACGCTGGAGGATGTTCCACGGCTGGTACGGGAGACGGAGGCGCAGGGGGGGGTGGCGGTGCTTGCGCACCCGGCATGGAGCGATTATACCTGGGAGAAGGCGTACGCGCTGGCGCGGTCCGGTGTGGTGGGATTTGAGGTGAGCAACCGGCTGACCTGGCAGATCAACGGGAAGGAGCGGTCTGAAGAACTCTGGCAGATGCTGCTGAATGCGGAGGTCCGGCTGGCTGCGATCGGCGTGGACGATGCGATTGCGCTGGACGACGGGGCGGTGACGGGCCGGACCTGGACGGGGGTGCTGGTGCGGCACCCCGGTGTGGAGGGCATTCTGGAGGGGATTCGGGCGCACCGTACCTATGCGAGCGAGGGGCCGGAGATTCGGGATATTCGCATCGAGGCACGGGGCGCGGTCGTGGTGGAATGCAGTCCATGCGTTGCCTGTCACGTCCGGTCGCGTGGGTTTGGGGTGCGCAGCGTACAGGCGGAGTTGCCGTCGCAGCAGTTCGAGGTGGACCTTGCAGTGGACGGCTACCGCATGCGGGACTGGATATTTGTGTGCGTGGAGGACGGGAACGGGCGCCGGGCGTGGTCCAGCTCCATTCCCGTCCGCGTTGATATCACATCCCTATAAGCAGGGAGGAAGCAGGATGAAGCGGACGATTCGCAGGACGGCGATGCTGCATTTTGAGAAGGTGAGCTATTCGCGGGATTACGTCAAGTGGGTCAGTGAGGAGGGGTTTACCGATATCGGGGTGGGGCTGAAACCGGATGACAGGAAATTTGTCGGACAGGGGTACGTATGGGAGCAGGTATGCCAGATGGGGGCGTGGGGCGCGGAGTTCGATCTGGGGCTGATCGTGTTCACGGGTTATATGAAGTACAGGGAGGCGTTCCTGAGGACCCACCCGGAACGGAGCCTGGTGTGTATCGGGGGCAGGGGTGCGGCTCTTGACAGCGACAATATCGTGAGGACGAGGTGGCTCTGCCCGTTTCAGCCGGAGAACAAGGCGGAATACCTGGACCTGTTGAACCGGGTGATCCAGCTGCCGTCGCTGCGGGAGGTCCATCTGAACGATGAGGCGGAGATCGGGTTTTCCAATGGGGACATCGGCTGTTATTGTGACTATTGTGTGTCGGCATACGAACGTAAATTCGGAGTTCCGCCGCCCCGGGAGGTCGACTGGGCGTCGGAGGAATGGTGGAGGTGGGTGCAGCACCGGATGAAGGCCTGGACGGAGGTGCACGCCTATTTTCGAGCGGAGATCAAGAAGTCGCGTCCGGATGTTTCCGTGGGCATCCAGCATTCGCCCAAGGTGGTGTCGTTTGGAGAGAACCCCTGGCTGTCGGGGATTGACCTGTGCCGGGATGCGGTGGCCATGGATGTGCTGTGTACCGATCCATACCACCACATCCACTATTCGCACTTTACCTATCGTCCGATGCGGCGGATTCTGGGAGAGGCGACGCGCGCGATGGCGGGGGCGACCATCGGGCGTTCGCTGTTCATCTATCCCCAGGGTTTTATGCCGCCCTCAGGGAGCCTGGAGATAACGCACCGGGATGGATTTATGGCGGGGACGGTCCCTTTTGCGCTGGGCGCGGAGACGATCTCGCCCTATACGTTCGATCTGTGCCGGATTGTTCCCGGTTTTTATGAAGGACTGCAGAAGGCCAGGCGGCTGGTCCCCTATTTTGAAAAGACCCGGCCCTACAGCGCCGTCACTGTGATCAAACCCTCGCAGACGGAAATCTACGGGTACCCGGAGAAGCGCTGGGGACGGGAGGTGATCGCCGGCTGGCCGGATGTGATGAATCAGGTGGGGCTGCCCTGGCGGTGGGTGTTCGACCGGCGGCTTTCCGATGCGAATGGCGCGCTGAGCGGTCCGGTGATTCTGCCGGAAACCCACTGTTTGACCCGGGAGCAGCGGGAAGCCCTGGGCGCAAACGGGTTGCTGTGGGTGGGGCGGACGCCGGTTGAGGACTGGTCCGGCGAAGGCGCCTGTCCGCCGCCGGAGGGAGAGACCGCCGGGCCTTCGGCGTTGAAGCCGGTCTCCGACCATCCTTTGCTGGAAGGCGTTGCGCTTCCGATTATGCTGGGGTCGGCGTTTTCAGAGCCGGGGATTGAAGGGGAGACGATCGCCGAAGTGGCGGGGCGTCCGGGGCTGGTGGTGAGCGCGTCCGGCGGCCGACGGGAGGTCTGGCTTGCGGGAACTCCGGTGTTCAATTACGTGGAGCCCGGAGACCACGGAGCAGTGCGTACTCCAACGGGTGGGATGGCGCTGTTGCGCAACGCGCTGGGCTGGTTGTCGAACGAAGCGCCCACGGCGCGGCTGTGGCCGTACCCGCCGCACAACGATTATGGGGATGTGCGTCCCTGGGATCGGAGGGATGTGCCGACCATGGAGCTGTTTCCGATGGTGGGAGACGGCTGTCTGGTCTGTTTGATTTTCAACTATCTGGGGCTGGTTTACGAGACGAATCTGGTGATGCGCGTACCCCGGGACGCGAGGGCCACGGCTCTGGTGGATATCTATACCGAAGAGGACCTGTTGCATGCTGCACAGGTTGAAGGGCAGGAGGTCAGGCTGCCCGTGGAGATGCCGGGCGACAAGGAATTTTTGGCCGTTGAACTGCGGTGGGAATAGTTCAGAAGGGAGGGACAGGTCCATGTCCGAACGAGCCGATGCGCATATTCATCTGTTTGAGGGTGGGTACCAGGATTCCTTTGTGAAACGACTGGGCCGGCCGATCGATGAGGCGGTATGCTATGCTTCGCTGGCGGAGGACCACGGGGTGAAGGCCGCGCTTGTGGTTGGGTATGCCGACGTCCCCTGGGCGGCAGAGAATAACCGCTACCTGGCCCGGATGGTGGCCCAGTACGATTGGGTCCATCCCGTGGCCTATTACGATGCTGGAGAGCCGCCCACAACGGATGACCTGGAGCGGTTGAGGTCCGGGGGATTTGTGGGGCTGAGCTTTTACATTTTCGGGCAGGAGCGGGTGGATGCGCTTCTGAGCATTTCGGATGAGGTCTGGTCGTGGCTGACTTCCAGGCAGTGGCTGATCAGTGTGAATTCAAAGGGGGAGGACTGGGCTGCCTGGCAGACGATCCTGCAGCAGCATGGGGAATTGCGTCTGCTTGTGTCCCACCTGGGTCTGCCGCCAAAAGTGGGTGAACCGCCCACCGAAGCCGGCGCGAGGGAGGCGATGGCCAGCGTGCTGGCGCTGGCCGGGTTTCCACAGTCACGGGTGAAGCTGAGCGGTTTTTACGCGATGACCGATCCGGGTCACGATTATCCGCATCGGGCGGCGTGGCCTTATGTGGAAGCCCTGCTGGCGGCGTTTGGTGCTGAGCGGTTGCTCTGGGCGTCGGATTTCTCGCCATGTCTGGACTGGCTGACGTTTCCGCAGACGTTCGGGCTGTTTTCCAGGATGCCGTTTTTGAGTGAGGCGGACCGGGAGCGGATCGAGGGGGCCAACCTTCTGGCGTTGCTGGATGAGGTTGTGGTGTGAGCGTCAATGAAGGAGCGTTTGAGATGGGCAGCGACTTGCCGCAGGCGCGGCTGTTGTGGGAAGTGGACGTGGATGGATTCGGCGGGGATGAGCTTTTTGTGACGGACCTGGACGGCGATGGGCAGCCGGAGATCCTTATGCGACAAAGTGCGGGAGGCGGCCGGGCAGAACTCGTGTTCCAGAGGTTCGGACCGAGGGGCATGTACACCGAAGCGGAGAGACATTTGAACTGTATCTCGGCCGTTGACCTGAAGGGAAATCTGCTCTGGCAGGGGGGAGAAGCCCACCGGGGAGAACATCCCTACTTCTGGCACGGGAGCGCCGGTTTTGCGGTTGCCTGTCTGGAGGGAGACCCGTTGCCCGACGTTCTGGCCGTGGTGTGGGACGTGCTGACCGTTCTGGATGGGCGCTCCGGAGCGGTGAAGGCCGAGTTGAAGGTGCCCACGGACAATTTCAACAATATCGTGCCTGTGAACCTTCAAGGTGACCCGACCCGGCAGCAATTGCTGGTGAAAGCCGGAGGACGTGCGTACCCGCCCTGCACCAGACCGGGGAATCCGACCTTCGTGCTGGACAGTGACCTGTCGGAGCTGTGGGTGGAGACGGACTACCCGTGCGTGGGCTGCCGTCCGGTTGTTCTGGATCTGGACAATGACGGGTGTGAGGAGATTCTGGTGGGAAGCTGCCTGGTGGACCACGACGGCCAGCGCCTCTGGACGCTTTTGTGGGTGGATGCCGAGAAGGAGCATGTGGACCATGTCAATCCCGTGGATTTGAAGGGAGACGGACGGATTCAGCTCGCCTACGCCGTTGACGGCGGCGATTTTCTGCTCGTTGATACACAGGGAGAAGAGGTCTGGAGACGGGAACACCGGCATGCCCAGAGTTCGATCGCCGGCCGGTTCCGAAGCGACGTGGAGGGATTGGCGATTGTTCTGACCGAGAAGTGGATCGGAATGACCTGCTACACGCCGGAGGGACACCGGCTGTGGCACAGGGAGGGCGTGGGATACGGCCGGCGAACGGTGTCGGGCTGGGGCGAGGGCGGGCTGGACCTGATACTTTACGAGCCGCATTTGCTCAAGAGAAGGGATGCCTGTCCCTACCACAGCGTGCCGGAGGAGACCCGCAACTTCTGGCCCTACCTGATGGATGGGGAAGGCAACCGGGCGGTGGAACTGCCCTGGAAGGAAGACTACGTCCAGCCCGGACAGCTGATCCGGGGTTTTCGGGCATACGATTACGGGATTGTGTTCCACAACCAAGTGATGGACCTGGACGGGGACGGCCGGGACGAGGTGGTTGTGTGGGACCGGCGGCGGGTGATGGCGTTCGGGGCGCCTGATTGAAGGGAGGGTTTTATGGTTAAACTCGTCTGTCTGACGCTGCCCTATGTGAGGGAGAAGCTCCCGCTGGAGCGGGCGGTTGAGGGAATCGCCGGTGCGGGCTACCGGTACATCGGCGTCGGCTGGGAGCGTCGCAGCGAAGATGTCCTGGGGCACGATCCCGAAGCGCGCGCGGTGAGCCGCTGCCGCGAACTGTGCGGGGAAGCCGGACTCACGCCCCTGGTGGTCTCGGGTACCGGGATTGGACCGCCGGGTCGGGTGCAGAAGCTGAAGGGGCGGATCGACGTTGCAAAGGCTCTGGGCGCCGAAGTGATCCAGATGGCTGGCGTGGGGTCGTACAGGCGGTTTCCCGACGTGCTTCTGGACGCCCCGGAATTCCAGGAGGCCCACCGGGCCTACGTCGCCGACCTGAAAGCGGTCGGGCCCCACGCCGAGCAGGCGGGGGTTGTGCTGGCCCTCAAACCCCATACCGGGAATACGGCCACGGCGAAACACCTCGCACAGCTCCTGCCTGAAATCGGCTCCCCCGCTGTCCGGGCCTGCTACGATCCGGGGAATGTCCGCTTCTACGAGGGCATCTCGCCTGAGGAGGATTTTCCCCTGATTGCAGATCAAACTTGCGAAATTGTCGCCAAAGACCACAGGGGAGCCAGTGCAGAACAGGATTTTCCAGTGCCCGGAGAGGGGGATGTGGATTTCAAGCGGATTTTTGCCACGGCCCGCCAGGCGGGTTTCCGTGGGCCCGTAATCGTCGAGCGGGCCGACGGGATTGGCGGGCCCTTCAGTCCCGAGGCGGTAGACGCCCGCATCTTGCAGGCCCGGCGCAACCTGGAGAACGTGCTCGGAGCATCCGGCCTGGAAGCAGAGGCATGATGGAGGTGACCATGGCGGATGACAAAATTCTGAGGACAGGTCTCGTCGGCTGTGGCGGACTGGGCAGGCGCCATGCGAAGAACGCCGACGGGATAGAGGGCGTGCAGGTTGCCGCAGTCTGCGATTTTTACCAGGCATCTGCCGAGAAGCTGGCCGCCGGGCTGACCTCGAAACCGGCTGCGTACTCGGATCACCGAAAGATGCTGGCGGAGCAGGACCTGGACGCCGTTCTTGTCGTGACCCCCAATTACACCCACAGCGAAATCACCATTGACGCTGCGAACGCGGGCGCCCACGTTTTCTGCGAAAAACCCATGGCCCTCACCGTTGAAGACTGCGACGCCATGATCGACGCGGCTGAACGGGCCGGGGTCTTCCTGATGATCGGGTACGTGCTGCGCTTCCATGCGGCCAACAAAGAGATGAAGCGGCAGATCGATTCCGGAGCGATCGGTGAGGTGCGCATGGCGCACGCCCTCCGCCTGGGCACCGGACCTCCGGGGGGCGTACAGGGCTGGCAGAAAAAGCGGGACCAGTACGGGGGCCTCTTCTCACTTTACAGCCACCAGCTGGATCTGCTTGCGTGGATGGCAGGGGAAATTGCGTCCGTCAGCGCGGTGATGCGCTACGGCGATGATCCGGAAAATGAAATCGAAGAGAACATCTTTATCGGGCTTGAGTTCGCAAGCGGTGCGGTGGGGAGCCTGGGGTGCAGTCGGATTTATCCGGTCGGCGGTGGAGAATTCGGCGTGGCCGGTACGGAGGGCGCCATCAAAAGCGCGGGTTCCGGGGGACCCGTTATTTCAACGAAGAAGGGCGAGTCGGTTGTGATTGAGGTTGCCCGGAACGACGGTCTTCTGGACGAACTGGTCTGCTTCTTCGACTGTATCCGCGCGGGCAGAAGACCCGAATCGGACGGGACCGCCGGGCGCCGCGTGATCGCCGTGGCCCTGGCCGCACACGAATCCGCCAGGACGGGCAGGCGGGTCGAGGTGCCGCATCCGAGACCATAACCGTTACACGCCGTAACGACACGTATAGGAGGATATCCTGTGGAAGTCGCACCCGGCATTCACCGCATCGAGGTTGCCCTGGGCGACCGCTTCGTCTGCCTCTATCTGCTTGTAGGCGATCTGTGCGCCCTGCTCGTTGACACCGGCCTGGACGACTCTCCGGGGGCGTATCTGGCGCCCTATCTTGACAGAATCGGCCTGGCGCCGGAAAACATCCGGTATGTGGTCAACACCCACGCCGACTTCGACCACACGGGTGGCAACGCCTCCGTGCGTGAGCTGGCTCCCGGCGCCTGTTTCATGTGTCACGGTCTGGACCGGGCCATGGTGGAAGATATCGAACGGATGATTTTTGATCGATACGGGGAGTTCGCAGAGGACCACGGCATTGCCGACAGTGACGAGACCAGGGACTTCATCCGTTCCTCGACGCGCCACATCCCGATCGACGTGACCCTCTCCGGGGGCGAGGCGATCCGCCTGGGCGCTGACTGGCGCGTCGAAGTCTGGCATACGCCCGGCCATTCCCGGGGCCATGTGAGTCTCTACGATCCGCGGGGCCACAACCTGATCATCGCCGATGCCACCCTCTACCATGCCGTGCTGCGCGCCGACGGCGGCCCGGCCTTCCCGCCCACCTACCGCTATGTGGACACCTACGTCGCCTCCATGCAACGGTTTATGGGTGTCAGGCCCAATTTGCTGCTCACCAGCCACTATCCGGTCTACACGGGCGCCGGTGTAGCCGAGTTTCTGCACGAGAGCCGCGCGTACGTGGATCGCGTCGACCGGGTTCTGTGCGACTCGCTGGAGGGTGAGCCACGCACCCTGAAGGAACTTACCGAGATGCTGGGCGCCGAACTGGGTGAGTGGTCCGCCGAGGCCCATATCTACCTTTGTTTCCCTCTGATGGGCCACCTGGAGCGTCTGGTCCAGTACGGCGCTGTAGAGGTGGGACGACGAGACGGGCTGGCGACATACAGGCTGAAAGGCTGAAAAGGCGGATAAGGGGGGACAGGAGGGCATGTTGCGTCGGTTCAAGGTCGGCCTGCTTCAGGGGGTGTTCCGGAGTGCGTTTAAGGAGACGATTCCGGAGGTCGCACGGGTTGCGCGCCCGCAGGCACAGATGGGCCCTGAGGATTTTCGGTACAACCACGGGCTGTTGATTGCGCTGGCCCGGGAGGCAGCCGGTAAGGGGGCGGATCTGGTCCTGGGGCCGGAGAGTTACCTGGATGGCTGGTCCGCGCGTCCCGATGTCTTACAGGCGGTTGCCACGACGATTCCGGGGCCGGAGGTGGACGAGCTCTGCGCGACCGCCGGGGAACTCGGAGTCTGGATGTGCGCGGGGCTGTTCGAGCGGAAGGGGCGAGATATTTACAACTCGGTGGTGCTGCTGTCGTCCGGAGGAAGGATCGAAGGGATTTACCGCAAGACGCATGAGACGGCGGGCGTTCTGAGGGATATGTCCTATACGCTGGGCGATGCGCTGCCGGTATTCGAGACACCCTGGGGGACGGTGGGCATCCTGGTGTGCCACGACCGATGGTACCCCGAGGCGGTGCGCACGCTGCGGAGCAAGGGGGCCGGGGTGGTTCTCAACCCGGTTGCGACTGCTGCGTTTTCACCCTATCACCCCTACTCGGATATCCATCGGTGCGTCCTGCGGGCACACGCCTACCAGAACGCGCTGTTCTGGATCAGCTGCAATGGTGCGAACCACGGCGGACACAGCCTGGTTGTGGCGCCGGACGGACGCGTTGTGGCGGAGGCTTCGGGCGAACAGGAGGTTGCGGTTGTCGATCTGGATGCCGACGCCTGTGAGGGGTACGATTTTGTGTCGAATCTGAGGGTGGGTCTTTATGCTTTCCCACAGAGACGGGCGCGCAGGGGATCGGACCGGTACGGGAGAGAGCGATGATTCCGGAATTTGAGGTGAGGGGAGCGCCCTTTCAGCGGGGCGAACAGATCGGGCGTCGGTTCAGGGCGCAGATACAGGGCACGCTTGTCCAGTTGTCTGAGGATGAGGAAATTCGGAGGCGTCAGATCACCCTGTCAGAGGCGATGCGCGGCTATTTGGAAGAGGCGTTCCCGGAGATCCCCGAACAGATACGGGGCATCGCCAGGGGTGCGGAGATTTCGGATGATGCCGCGTTTTTGAAAAACACGTACAATGCCGTGGGGCCTGCGCTGCGTGATGACCTCGCATGCAGTAGCGTGGCCTTTGCGACCAGCGACGTGGGGCCCATCCTGGGCAAGACCGACGACGGGAGGTTTCGCCCGGAGCAGAATCGTTCGGACGGGTTGACGATTCTGACGATTCGTTCGGATGAGGGATACGATGTGCTCTGCGTGAACCAGGTCGGGACGGTGTGGTCGGAGTGCGGAGTGAACGAGAAGGGGCTGTGCATGGGAACGAATTCGGGGCATCCGACCATGCGGGGGCAGGACGGACGCGGTGTGCCCCAGCACATTGTACCCCGGCTTGTGTTGCGCCGGTGCGCAAATGTGAAGGAGGGCGTCGATTTTCTCAAGCGTACGCCTTTGACAGGCAAAGGGATCAATATTGTGCTGGCCGATGCGGAGGGGCATGCGGCTGCCACGGAGAATGCCTGTACCATGCACGGGGTACGGGAGCCGGAGCATGGGGTTGTGTTCTCGACGAACCATTATTTCGCCGAGGAGATGCAGGCGGAGGCGTGGAGATGGGACCCGAAGTTTATCCGTTCCCGATACTTTCAGAACTCTCTGAACCGGATCGCGCACCTTTACGGACGATTTGGGGATGGTGAGAGAAGGCTGACGTTTCAGGAGATGAAGGCGGTTCTGATGGATGAGCACAATCCAGGCGGGCTGTGCCAGCGTCCTGAGAATAACGAGTCGAGTATGGCCACGAATTTTGGCGTGATTCTGGTGTGTCGGGAGCGCGAGATGTGGCTGAATGAAGGGCCGCCGTCCCTGGACCGGTTCGAGCGGTACAGGCTGAGTTGAAAACCGTATTAATGAGGAGGCTCCGGATGGCTCGATGTATTGAGATCAAGTTCGAGAAGCGCGGTGTGCGTTGTGTTGCGGAATTGCTGGACGATCTCGCGCCCAGGACGTGTGAAGCGATATGGCAGTCCCTGCCGCAGGGAGACCAGGCCTACCACGCCAGGTTTGCACAACATGAGGTCTACACCCTGGTACGTCCCTTTGCAGAGGCAGAGCCCGGCGTTGAAAACCCGTGTATTATTCCGATCCCGGGCGATGTGCTCTATTTCTTTTTTCCACCCGGCGTGGTTTACGTACAGGAGGCCGCCTACAGCACGGGGGTGGTGGACCTTGCGGTTTTTTACGGACGGGACAACTTTCTCTTCTCGCCGATTACCGGTCCCTGTCCCGGCAACCGATTTGCAACGATTGTCGAGAATTTCGAGGAGATGGCACAGGCCTGCGATAATGTCTGGCGCGAGGGGTTCGTGGGTGAGAAGCTGATTTTCAGCCGTGTGGAATAGAAAAACCGGACGCTGGATTGCGCTTGCCGGGGTTGGCAGTCCAGCAGGAAGGAGAATCACCGTGACACTGCGTGAACTCTACGAGACGGCTATAGCGCTGGGTATGGCGCTGGATTTTCGGGGTGAGGCGGCGCTCAAACAGGAGCTGGCGCGCCGACGGGAGGAATACGAGGCTCTGCCGGACTGGAGAAAGCCCTATTTTGACCAGGAGCGGCTGAGGAATCCGTACGGGGATTGCCGCATTGTGAACGGGCCGGAGGATGTGGCGCTGAATACGGTTTTACTGGGTATCAATATCCAGATGCCCGAGTTCCTGCTGGCGGACCATCTGCGCGGTAAGGGCACGCAGATTGACGCACTGGTGGCCCACCACACCACAGGCACCGGTGTGGGACGTTCGCACGTTTACGACATTATGTCGGCGAATATCGATATCTTCGAGCGGGAAGGGGTGCCGCGGGCGGAGGCGGAGCGGGTCTATCGTCCGCTTATGGAACAGGCGTGGAAGACCTACGACGACATCCCGAACCGCATGGCGCCGGATATGGCGAGGTTTTTCGATTTCCCGATGGTCCAGATCCACGCCCCGACCGACCTGTACCACGGGAAAGGGATCGACGATCTCCTTGCGGATGCCCGGCCGGAGACGCTTGAAGATATCCTCCGTGTGCTGCTGACGGTTCCGGAGATGCAAAGCGCCGCGCGGATCGGGGCGGAACCCAGGATTGTTGTGGGAGAAAAAGACCGGCCGGCTGGCCGCATTTTGCACCAGGAACTGGGCGGGTGGGGGTGGCCTGCCCACGTGTACCCGCTGCTGGCCGAGGCGGGGGTGGACACGGTTCTGCTGGTCGGCATCGGGACGGGGGTGCAGGAAGCGATCCGGGAAGCGGGCATGGGCGCGGTGCGCATTCCGCATGCTGCGGTGGACAACCTGGGGATCAACCTGTTTTTCGACGAGGTGGAACGGCGGTTTGGGCCGCTGAATATCATTCCGTGCAATTATTTTGAGCGCATCAAGAGGTAAGAGGCTTCCGGATGCCCGGATCGTCAAAAGCACCGCTTGCCGTGGTGACGGGGGCTGCCAGCGGGATCGGAAAGGCCACCGTCGAGCGCTTCGTCGACGAGGGGTTCGGCGTGGCGGCCCTGGACCGGTCCGGACAGGGGCTTGACCGCCTGAAACGTTCCGGGGTCGGCACACACATCCACCCCTACCCGTGCGATCTGGAGGAGGTGGAGACCCTTACTCCGCTTGCCCGGCAGATCGTTGCCGAACTCGGGCGGCCGCGCACGCTGGTCAACAATGCGGGTGTGTGCCTGTATGCGGATATCACAGAGACGACGGACGAGATGTGGGAGGCGTCCTTGAATACCAATCTCATCGGCGCCTCTGCACTGATTCGTGGCTTTGTGCCCGCGATGAAACAGGTGAAGGGGGCAGCCATTGTCAATGTGTCTTCGCGCAATGCCCTGTCGAGCAGCCCACGCGCGGCCACTTACGATGCCGCCAAGGCCGCGCTGCTGGCCCTGACGCGCACGCTGGCCGTGGAGCTGGGCGGAGATGGTATCCGGGTGAATGCGGTGTTGCCGGGGTTTATCGATACGCCCATCCACGGGGATCTGCTCAAGGACCGGGTCTTTGTGAGGAACTACCTCAAGCTGATTCCGCTCAACCGCATCGGGAAGCCGGAGGATATCGCCAATATCATCTTTTTTCTGGCTTCGGACGGAGCTGCTTTTGTTACCGGCCAGGGTATTGTGGCGGACGGCGGACAGATGTCGGGCCAGAACTATGCGAAGGTGTTCGGGGAGAGGGCGTCATTTCGTATTCGGCAAAAGAAGAACAGGTAGGGAGGGAGTGTGCTTTCGAGGTCGAGAACGGCCACATTCTGCTTCCCGCAGGATCCGGTCTGGGGGTCGAGGTGGACCTTGCGTCGGTGGAGAGGTATTGCACGTACAGCCGGTCCTGGCCGGGGGGATGAGGAGATCCGCAGATGGCATTCGCCAGGGTTCACCACGTCAAGTACACGGTCGGCGATCTGGACCGGTCGATCTTGTTTTATCGGGATATGCTGGGGTTTGAGCTGACCTATGAGGCGGCACGGGAGGGGCTGGCTTCTTACGACAGGATTATGAATATGGAGGGTGTGAAGGTGCGGGTGGGGATGATGCGGCATCCGCCCACGGGCTTTGTGGTGGGTCTGGTGCAGTTTCAGAACCCCGCTCCTGTTGAGCGGGAGCTGCGCAACAACTATGTGGGGGCTTCCAGCCTCGCTCTGCAGGTGGAAGACGCGGAGGCCGAATACGAACGGTTGACGGCGGCCGGGGTGTGTGCAATGAGCCCGCCGACGGAGATCGTGCGCGCCGGTAAGCTGGCGGCGGTCGCGTTTTACATTCTGGACCCGGACGCCATTCCGATCGAGATCTGGCAGCCGGTGGAGGGATGAAGACCTTAAGGTTACAGTGCCGACCTGGACGCAATCGCGTGATATGGGGCGAATAGCGGCTGAAGTGGTACACAGAGTAGAGACCTGAGATAAGGAGGTGTGCTGTGGCGATTGAGGTTCGAGGGAGGGTGATGGAAGACCCGTCCGGACGCGGTCTGGACGGCGTTTCCGTTTCCAACGGGGAGCGGATTGTGCAGACGGACGGTGAGGGTCGGTACGCGCTTGAGGTGCAACCGGGGGCGCACCGGTTCGTGTTTGTGACGGTTCCGGACGGTTTTCGGGCTCCGTCGGGGTTCTATCGGTCTGCGCTGGATTGGACGGACGCGCAGGAGGGGGTGGATTTCGGGCTTGAGCCTGCGCCCGAGCGGGCCGGACGGCGGTTCAGGCTTGCGCAGATTACCGATACGCACGTTGTGACGGAAGGGGAGGCGCACAGTTCCGGAGAGGTTCTTGCGGAGGCGTTGCAGCAGCTTGTGCGGGAGGCTGAGCCGGACCTGATTGTGGCGAGCGGGGACCTGACCGACTGGGGAAGGCTGCCCGAGTTGACCCTTTTCCGCCAGGCGGTTGAGACGGTTTCGACGCCGGTTTTTCCGCTGTTCGGCGGACACGACGGGAACGAAGAGCGTTACGGCGGTATTTCGGTGGATGAATATCTGAGGATGAATGCGACGAATAACCCGAAGCTGAAGGAGATTGTGGAGAAGCATGCGGGCAGGACGTCGACCCGGCACTTTGAAGCGGTGCTCGGTCCTTCGTACTACAGCTTTGACTGGGGGGGACGCCACTTTGCGTTTTACCCGAACGAACAGTCGTTCTTTTCGTCGGCGGACCGGGAGCGGAAAGAGAGGTGGTTCCGGGCTGATCTGGGGCTGCAGCCGGCGGACCGGGAGATTGTGGTGGTGGTGCATACGCCGCCGCCGGTTTCGTTTCTGGAGGCGCTGGGCCGGTACAACGTCCGGCTTGTGCTGCATGGACACTGGCATTCCAGCAAGGTGTTCGCTTACGGGGATATGGTCGTGGCCGCGGCTCCACCGGTCTGTTTCGGGGGGATCGACACGTCGCCAAAGGGCTACCGCCTGGTGCGGTTTGGAGAGGAGGATGCGGCGGTGGAGATCAGGGAGCTTCAGTCCGCAGGCGTCTCGCCGCCACCGGGGGGTGCGCCGCCGGAGATTTCGCTGGAGGGGGAGGTGCTGCGGCTTTGCTGGGAGCAGCGTCTGCCGGGAGGGCTCCACCGGGCAGCGCCCGTGCCGGCGGGGGACCGGCTGCTGCTGAGTCTGCGGGATGAGGGCGATCCCGGACGCAGCGGGATTTGCTGTGTGGAGGCCCGCAGCGGAGACCTGGTGTGGCATACGCGTACGGTTGCGGCGGTTAAGAACAGCGCCGCTGTTTCCGGCGATGTGTGCGCGGCGGTATCGATAACCGGACGGGTGTACGGGATGGAGGTGGCGTCGGGAGAGGTGCTGTGGCAGGCGGACCTGCCCGGGTATCCGGAGCGCTGGATTTACACCTCTCCGGTTATTGGGGACGGGATGGTGTACGCGGGGGCGAAGGCCGGTTACGCGGCCTACGATCTGAAGACAGGAGCGCAGCAGTGGTATACGCCTGTGGAAGGCAGCGATAACTGGGCTTGCTACGTAAGCCCTCAAATCTGCGGCAACCTGCTTCTGCTGCTTGTCCAGCGGCGGGGGCTGATGGCGCTGGACCGGGAGACCGGGGACGTGGTGTGGGAACAGCCGGTGGGGGCCGACTTCCCGTATGCAGCCCCGGTTGTGGCCGGAGACCTGCTGGTGAGTGGAGGTGGAGGTAGTTCGTCCAATCTTCACCATTTCTCGGGGGAGGCGTCGCCACTCATCGCGCTGCGGACGGATTCGGGCGAGGTGGTCTGGAGCCGTCCCGTGCTGCCGTCCAGCTATCCGACCGGACTGCTCGTGCGGGATGGACGGATTGTCGCCACAACAACCGAGGCAGGGGTGCTCTGTTTCGATTTGGATTCCGGGGCGCGGTTGTGGCGGTTTCAGACGGGGGACGATCTGCTGGATATGGTTCCCTACCGGAGAGGGCTCCGTTCCATCCTGGCCGCGCCGGTGGTCTTTGAAGGTCGTCTTCTCATTTGCGGGTGCGACGGGTGTCTGTACGTGCTTGACGCGGCTTCGGGCGAATGCCGGGGCCGCACGGCCTTTGGCTCGCCGATTACGGTGCCTCCGTGTGCGGTGGAAGGTGGGCTGGTTGTGGGAACGTACGATGGGCGGATTTTTTGTTTTGAACCATCGGGAGATAAAACATGAAGCCAGTAGACCCTGTTGCGGTCTGGGATGTGCGGCCGTGGGGATGCGATACGTTCCGTGTTGACGATTTTAACGGGGACGGCAAGCATGAGGTGCTTTTTCTGCAGACGTCGGGATGCCATGCCCACAGGCGGCACGATCCGAGGTTTCCGGAGTTCAAGGGCTACAAGACCGGCATTGAGGAACAGGAGCTGTTCTGCATGACGCTGACGGATGGGGAGGGGAATATCCTGTGGCAGGTGGGAGAACCGTGGGCGCTGGAGCGGCCCTTTTCGTGGAACGGGCACTGGAACGAGTTCTGCCATGTGGTGGATTTCGACGGCGACGGGCAGGTGGAGATTCTGTTCGTGCACAAGGACGACATGCGGGTCTACGACGGGGCGACCGGGGCGTTGCGCCATCAGGCAGAGATGCCCCACCCTGGGGCGTATTACACGCGTGCGGTGAGGACCGATCATTCGGGACAGTACCATATTTTTGCGCATGTCGATCCCTGTTTTCTGCTGAGTTCAACTTTCGACGTGGTCTGGGAAAAAGATGCGCCCGGGGCGCGGCCCGGACATTTCGGGAGTTTCGCGGATGTGGACGGGGACGGGCTGGACGAGCTGCTGGCCGGGTTCAGCCTGTTCGACCACGACGGCACGCTGCTGTGGGCCCATCCGCCGGCATCGGAGGGGGACCACCTGGACGACGCCCGCATCGCGGATATCGACGGGGACGGCCGGCTGGAAATCGCCCTGGCGCACGACGGACACGACGCTGTGGTTCACAACGACGACGGTGCCGAGCGGTTCCGCGTGCAGATGCACCACTGCCAGAATATCCTGATCGGGAAGTTTTTTGCCGATACGCCCGGGCTGCAGCTGGTTTTGATGGATAAGACAATCGGTCCGGCCGGGGATCGGGAAGGGGTGGCTGTGGACGCCTGGGGCAGAGAGCTGTCCCGTCATCGCAATCTGGGCTACTATTCGGCCATCAACTGGGCGACCGATGTGGGGCCTTTGAGTTTGATCCGCGTGGAACGGCCGGTGGAACCGGATGGAGAGCACCGGGTGATGTGGGTTGCACCCACGGGCGAGGAGCTGGCCAGTTTCAAGGTGCGTTCGAGTTTTTACGACCGGATTCAACGGCACGGGCTGGACAGGCTCCCCGGACGGGGCCGGTACTACGGCACGACCCACAGCCCGGCAATCGGCGATGTGGATGGGGATGGGTGCGATGAATTGCTGGTGACGGATCGGGAGAGGGTGTGGATTTTTGAGAGGCCGTGAGGCGGGCGAAGTCCTTCAGGAGTGGAAGCCGGAGAGAGATTGCCGTATGAAACTGCTTCGCCGGGTCGGGGTGGTCCTCACGATGGTTTTTATCCTCTTTCCGATCTTTGTGGGTGTGTCCGATTTCGACCGGATTCAGGAATTTTTGAATGCGTCGCGGGAGAGTACGCCCGTCCGCCCGCTGCCTCCGGTGCCTCAGAGGGTTGTAGAACAGGTGGTCAACACAGTTTCCGAAGCAGACGTGCGGAGACACATGGCCCGGTTTACGCAGAACGGTTCCCGCGTGTGCGGCTATCCCGGGCACGAAGCCGCAGCCCGTTTTATTCGGAATGAATTTGAACGCATCGGTCTTCAAAACGTTGCGCTTGAACCCTTCGACGTTACTTCTCCCGTGGACAAGGGGTGCCGTCTCACCCTCATGGGGAGCGGTGCCTCCTTCCCTATTTATGCGGTGTGGCCCAACCTGGTGAAGACCTCCACACTGCCACGGTCGGGGGTGCGCACCCGGCTCATCTACGGTGGGGACGGCGAGTTTCGGGATTTCGAGGGCCACGACATTGAGAACGCCGCAGTGCTGATGGAATTCAACAGCGGGAACAACTGGCTCAAGGCGGCGATGCTGGGGAGTTCGCAGGTTATTTTTATCGAGCCAGACTCCACCTTTACCATGCAGGCCGAGCAAAAGTTTCTCCAGGTTCCCAACGGTGTGGAGCGGTTTTGGATTGATCGGGAGTCCGGACGGGTGTTGGAGCGGATGCTGGCCGTAGAGGGAGAACTCGAGATTGAACTCCGGGCGCGGATGGACTGGGAGAAGCAGACAGCGTACAATATCCTGGGATCGGTGCCGGGGACCGATCCGGGGTTGAAAGATCAGATTGTGGTGATCAACGCGTATTACGACGCGATGTCCGTGGTGCCGGCCCTGGCGCCGGGTGCGGAGATGGCGTGTGGTATTGTGGCGCTGATGGAGCTGGTGGACTACTTTAAGCGTTACCCGCCCGGGCGCACGGTTCTCTTTCTGGCCAGTTCGGCGCATCACCTGGGGTTTCGGGGAATCTGCGATTTTCTGAGGCGGCACGCCCGAAAAGAAGAACATTTCGCGGCGTTGATGACCGATCCGATCGATGTGCGCCTGTTTGTCGGGCTGGACCTGACCAGTCAGACCGACGAGATCGGCATCTGGCACAGCAGCCGGTCCCTTCTTCACAACCGTTTCTTCTCCCCTCTCGGGAAGAAGTTCGTCCGGATTTTCGAAATGTTCGCCGGGACCTTCGGGCCCGATTCGGCCGGGACAATGGTGAATGGCATCACCCCTGTCAAGGGCATGGCCTGGGATATGTACATTCCCGGGAAAAATTTGAAGACCGACGGCGAGGTTGTTTTCGAGTCCGGTCTCCCTGCGGTCTCTCTGGTGACGGTGAATGACGCCCGGTTCCGGGTGGATACGCCCTTAGACCTGCCCGAGCATGTGAGAGGGTCGGACAAAATTTTAATAG
>JAAXHW010000026.1:0-1639 GCA_012270675.1 Candidatus Latescibacterota bacterium
CTTAAAATCCCCAGCGGTCTTCGCGTTGTGGAAAATTTTTGACATCGCATTCTTCTTGTGTATATTGGGCCTAATCCCCTCTGTCAACACAACGATTTTCACCCTAATGGGTGCCCCAAAGGGCGCATAAATTTTTCAAAGAGGTCCTGCATGGCAAATCGACCCAATATCCTGATGTTTCTGCCCGACGGCATGCAGGCGCAGGTCGTCCGGCCCGGCCACGACTGTCAGACCCCCAGCTTCGACCGCCTGGCCGAACGCGGCATCCGCTTCAACCGCGCCCACACGCCCTTGCCCACCTGCTCTCCTGCCCGCGCCAGCCTCATGACCGGTCTGCTGCCCCACAACCACGGCGTCCTCCAGGTGGAACACTGCGTGGACGACGACCAGTGTGTGCTTCGCACCCGGCACCCCCACTGGGCGCAGCGGCTAAGTGAGGCCGGCTACCGCACCGGCTACTTTGGCAAGTGGCATGTCGAACGCACCAACCGGCTGGAAGACTTCGGGTGGCAGGTCAACGGCTGCGACGCGGCCGCTGCGTTTCGCGCCCTTGGTGAGGGTGTCGCCAGCACCGAGCAACTCCTGGACGACAACAGTCTGGCCGGATACAAAACCGGTCCCGAAGGGTACAAGCCGGTCCTGCACTACGGCGTCACCGAGGTCCCTTCCGAACAGCGCAGCTTCAGCATCACCACGCAGTTCGCGCAGGAATTCCTGACCGAATCCTTCGAACGTGACGACCCCTGGGCCTGCTGCGTCAGCTTCCCCGAGCCCAACGTCCCCGTCATCGCCGGCCGAGAGGCCTTCGAGCAATACGATGTCGACGCCATCCAACTCCCCGCAAACCTGCACGACGACTTTGCGGGCAGCCCTGCTTTCTATCGCCGTCAAAAAGAGATCTTCAAAAATATCTCCGAGCAGCAGTGGCGCGAGTGCCGGGCGGTCTACTACGCCCTCATCTCCGAGCTGGACCAGCAATTCGGCAAACTCCTGGACCTGCTTGAAGCGGCCTGCCAGCTCGACAACACCGTGGTCATCGTTGTCAGCGACCACGGCCGTTACATGGGCGCGCACGGCTTCGACGCGCATAACTACGGCGCCTTTGAAGAGATCTACAACATCCCCCTCATCGTCGCCGGACCGGGTGTTGCGGAAGGCGTAGACACCGACGCCCTCGTTTCCTTCCACGACCTGGGCCCCACCCTGCTCGACCTGGCGGGCGCCGAACCGATCGATGTGCCCGACTCGAGATCCCTCGTCCCCCTGCTTGCGGACCCGGCTGCCGGTGCGACCAACTTCAACATCGGCTATGCCGAATTCTACGGCACGCGCTTTCTCATGACCCAGCGCATCCTCTGGCAGGGCCCCTGGAAATTCGTTTTTAACGGTTTCGACTACGACGAACTCTACAATCTGAACGACGACCCCCACGAACTGAACAACCTAGTCAACGATCCCGTGCACCGGGACCGCATCCGGGCGATGATGGCCGACATCTGGCGCATTGTCCGCGACACCGGAGACCGCGCCCTCCTGGAAACCCACTACTCCCCTATGCGCTTCGGGCTTGTGGGTCCTGACGTGGTCAAAGACGGATAAGAAACTGTCTTAACCCCCCCAGCGGTCTTCGCGCGGCTGC
>JAAXHW010000026.1:1681-24093 GCA_012270675.1 Candidatus Latescibacterota bacterium
GATACGGGCGGGTTCTCCCGCCTGGATCGCCACCTTTTCGCTCGCGCTCGGGAACGCACCGGGAATTTTAAAACAGCTTCTAAAGATAGGCACCGCGCACCGAAAGATGCAACGTCTTTCAGAAGAGGCCCTCATCTCCCGATGCCTTGCCGGGTTTATTTATTGTTCGCGGGGATGCATCGCTTATATTCGACCTGGAACGCAAAAGCACGCGTTCCCTGCTATGGTTGATTCATGCTGCTTCACCCCTGCCAGACGATGGGAGTCTCCATGAAAACCCTCTACCTCTTAGACGGCATGGCCCTGGTCTACCGCGCCCACTTCGCCCTTATCCGCAACCCGCGCATGTCCTCCACCGGCATGAACACCTCCACCCTCTTCGTCCTCACCTCCACCCTCCTGGACATCTTCAACAATGCCCAACCCACGCACATTGCCGCTGTCTTCGACACCCCCGAGCCTACCCATCGTCACAAACGCTTCCCCGCATATAAAGCCCAGCGAGAGGCCATGCCCGAGGACCTCAGTGCAGCCCTTCCCTACGTCTTCCGCCTGTGCGAAGCGTTTAACCTCCCCGTCCTGCGCATACCGGGCTGGGAGGCCGACGACCTCATCGGCACCCTGGCCAAGCAGGCCGAAGCGGAGGGCTTCACGACTTACATGGTAACCCCCGACAAAGACTACGGCCAGCTCGTCTCGGGGAAAACGTTCATCTGCAAGCCCGGCCGCACCGGCAGCGACGCCGAAATTCAGGGCATCCCGGAAATCCTTGACCGGTGGAAGATCGAGCGCGTCGAGCAGGTTATCGACATCCTCGGCCTGGTGGGCGACAGCAGCGACAACGTCCCCGGTGTGCCGGGCATCGGCGAGAAGACCGCCCAGAAACTCATCGCCGAATACGGCAGCATCGAAAACCTCCTGGACCACGTTGAGGAGCGAAAGGGCAAACAGAAGGAAAACCTGAAGACCTACCGTGAACAGGCCCTCCTTTCCAAAACACTGGTCACCATCGAACGCAGCGTCCCCTTAGACATCAGCCTGTCGGACTTAGCGCGAAAAGACTGGGATGACGAACGCCTCAAAGCCCTCTTCCTCGAACTCGAATTCAACGCCCTGGGCAAACGTCTCTTCGGCGAAAGCTTCCAGGCCGCGCCCACGCGGGCCGTGGCATCCGAATCGGGCGAGGCGACCGACCCGCCCCTCAAGACCATCCACGATACGCCGCACGACTATTGTCTCGTCAACAGTCCCGACGCCCGGAAGGACCTGATCGGTAAACTGACCATGCAGTCCGCTTTCTGTTTCGACATCGAAACCACGGGCCTGGATCCCAAAACGTGCGCCATCATCGGCCTGGCTTTCTCCTTTGAAGCCCACACCGGTTTCTACGTCCCCTTCCCCGAAGACCGGGATGAGGCGCAGACGGTGCTTGAGGAATTCTGTCCTGTGCTTGAGGATGCGGCCATCGAAAAGATCGGCCACAACCTCAAATTCGACCTCAGCGTCCTGCGGTGGCACAACATCGCCGTGCATGGCCGCTTTTTCGACACCATGCTGGCCGCCTACCTGGCCGTGCCCGACCTGCGCCGCACTATGGACTATCTCGCCCAGGCCCTGCTCGGCTACCGGCCCATTCCCATATCCGACCTGATTGGAGAACGGGGTGAGCACCAGCTCAACCTGCGCGACGTCCCCCTGGACAAAGTCACCGAATACGCCGCCGAAGACGCCGACATCACCCTCCAGTTATGCGAGGTCCTCAGACCTCTGGTCGCCGAGAAAAACCAGGAACAGGTCTTCGACGGTGTGGAATGTCCCCTCATCCCGGTGCTTGTAGACATGGAATACGAAGGCATCCGCATGGACGTGGACGTCTTGCAGAGCCTCTCGAAAGAATTGGGTGACGAGATCAAAAGCACGGCCGAGTCCATTTTCGAACTGGCCGGCGAACGCTTCAACCTCAACTCGCCCCAGCAACTGGGCACGATTTTATTCGAAAAGCTCCAACTCGATCCCAATGCCCGCCGCACGCAGAAAACCGGACAGTTTCAGACCAGCGAACAGGTCCTGCGGCGTTTGGCCCCCAGGCACGAAATCGTCGAACAGGTCCTTCACTACCGGATGTGCACCAAGCTCACATCGACCTACGTGGACATCCTGCCCGGCTCCGTCTTCAGGGGCACCGGCCGCGTCCACACCCACTATGAGCAGGCCGTCGCCGCCACCGGCCGCCTCCAGTCCCACGGCCCGAACCTGCAGACCATCCCCATTCGTACCGACATGGGCCGCAAGATCCGCCGGGCCTTCGTCCCCCGCAGCGACGCGTATGTCCTGCTCTCGGCCGACTATTCGCAGATCGAACTCCGCATCGCCGCGGAATTGAGCGGAGATGCGGGCATGGTCGAAGTCTTCCATACCGGCGGCGACATCCACACTGCAACGGCGATGAAAATCTACGGCGTGGATAAAAAAAACGCCTCCGCCGACATGCGGCGCAAAGCCAAAACCGTCAATTTCGGCATCATCTACGGCATCTCCCCCTTCGGCCTGGCCGAGCGCCTGGACATCCCCCGCTTCCAGGCGGCCGACCTCATTGAGCAGTATTTTGCGCAATACCCCGGTGCCCGCCGCTACATGGACGAAACCGTCGCCTCTGCCCGGGAACACGGTTACGTCGAAACCATCGTCGGCCGCCGCCGCTACCTGCGCGACATCAACTCCCGCAACGCCACGGCCCGCAAGGGGGCCGAACGCAACGCCATCAACGCCCGCATCCAGGGCACCGCGGCCGACATGATCAAGATTGCGATGAGCGTCATCCACCGCGAATTTCAAAAGCGCGGCCTCAAGTCCAGAATGCTCCTTCAGGTCCACGACGAACTCCTCTTCGACCTCCACAAAGACGAAATGGACACCGTGCCCCCCTTAGTCGAAGAAGCCATGAAAAACGCCATTCCGATGGAGGTGCCCATTGTGGTGGAGATGGGTACGGGAAACAACTGGCTGGATGCGCATTGAAAATCCACCGCCGATGAACGGCCCTCTCTACTCCCGCTTTAGTGCGGGAAGCAGTGGGGTGCGCATTGCCAGGCAGGCCGCGGCGGCGCTGGACAGGATGCCGATGAGAAATACCAGCGCCAGGGTGAGCAAAAGCGATGTCCAGGGTACCGACACACCGGGGACCATCAGGTGGGGGGCGACGGCAAGGAGTGCGGACAGCGCGCCGATGAGCAGGCCGATGAGCAGGAGGAAACCGTTTTCCGCAAGCAGCATGGTGGACAGGGTGGACCGGCGAAATCCGAAGGCCCGGAGGGTTGCGAGTTCGCCCCGGCGTTCCATCACGTTTCTCAAGAGGATGATTCCCAGGCCGATTGTGCCGAGCACCAACCCCAGCCCGCCCAGCGTCTGGAAGGTGGACAGGTAGGTGTTTTCAACGGCCTGATAGCCGGCGAGTTTTTGGGTTGTTGAGGTTGCGTCGTAGCCGAAATTTCGCAGCCTGCTTTCCAGAATTGCTGACAGGTGTTCGACATTTTCCGGAGGGGTCTGAGCCAGGAAATAGCGATATCCACTCTGGTTGGAAAAGTGCTTGAGAAAATTGGATTCGGAAATCAACAATTCGCTTTGGAAAATGCTTGTTTGCAGGAGCCCGACCAGACGCAGTTTCACTTCCTCGCCCGCACTGTTGTGAAGGAGGATATCCTCGCCCAGGCCGAGGTGTAAAATCCACACCACCGAGTTGAAATCCCCGATGGCCGGAATGACGCCCGGTTCCAGGTCCTGCTCAAGCAGTTCCCACGGATTGTCTATCTCCTCTGTTGTCTGCTGAAACCGAAACCCGCCCCGGCGGATGAATTCGTCGGGGACGCCCAGGATTCGGGGCGTTTGGGGCCGGTAGAGGTTCAGGCAACTGACATCCTCTCCCGGTAAGGCCCGAAAGGGCAAGATTTGAGCCCGGTTTAAGGTTTCGGCGTCTGCTTCGGAAAACCTCAGTTCAAACCGTCCGGTTTCGGTGTTTAAATTGTGATGCAGGGGGATGTCGGACTGCGCCACCAGTGCGAATCCCCCCGTACCGGCGTTTTTTTCCAGGATGGTGCGGCCGGACGGCTCAGCGCGGCGGTTGGCTCCCACGGTGACGATGACGAAACAGGCGCAGCCGATGAGCGCCGCACAGAGGATGCTCCGGCCGGGATGTCGGGCGCTGTTTCTGATGCCGATACGGGCGATACGGGCGACCCCGAATGGGGCGTCCTTTTCTTTTTGTGCGCGACGGAACCACAAAGCGGCAAAACTCAGTCCGGCAATGAGGAGGAACGCGCCGCTGCCGAAAAATAAGCCCACGGAGGCTGTTGTATCCGCAGCCAGTCCGGCCACCGTCAGAGCCACGGCCAGCCCCAGGCTGGCAAAAGCGTAGACCTGCGGTCTGCGCCCGGACGCAGAGCGGTCCAGCGTGGTTGCGCCCTCCAGCAGCGCACGGACGGGTAAGCTGCCGAGCCGGCGTACGGTCCGCCAGATGGAGAACAGGACGACGGCTGTTGAGATCAGGTATCCCAGGGCCAGGCTGGAGGGGGTTATGTAAAGGGATAAGAACGGGGTGCCGACCGCCGATACCCACCAGGTCCGAAGGCCCACGATCATCAGCCACGCATAAAAGGCAGCGCCCGCCAGGCCCAACAAGCCGCCGGAACCGGCAAGGATGGCGGCCTCAGACAGAAACCGCCTGCGGATTGCCGCAAGCGGGTAACCCGAGGCCAGCAGAATGCCCACCTCTCCTGTCCGCTGCTCCACGCCAAGGCGGAAGAGCAGGCCGACCAGGAGGGCGGCGGAGACGATGAGGAACTGGCTGAATCCGATAAAGAGCATGCTGAAGTCGGTTGCGCCCGAAGCGGCGCTCAGGCCCTGAGCTTTGACCGGCTGAAATTCCAGGCCCACCTGTTCGGGACGGATTTTTCTGAGCAGGTCTGCTTGAAAATTTGTCAGGGTGGTCGATACGTCCAATCCGGGCGAGGCGCCGATCCGGACCGCGCTGATCGTGCCAAATCGACTGCGCCACAACCGCTGGCCTGTTTCCTCCGACACAAAGGCTTTCGGAGTGGCGCCAAACGCATCCCAGTACGCTTCATCCCGGGAACGTATGCGACTGAGGTCCACAGGGAAAGGCGCTTTCCAGACCGACATGTTGTCCGCGTCTTGAATTCCAGGGAATGCCGGGGTCAGCTTCGGGTCCGTTGCTATGCCCTCTAAGGCCACGGTTGCCTTTAAACGAAATGACGCGCGTCTGGTGAACAATTGCGCTCCGGGGCCGACCAGAAAGTAAGTGAGTTCAATCCTGTCTTCGACCCGCACGCCCAGGTCGTTCGCCGCCCACGCGTTGAGCAGAATCTCATCCTCACCCAGCTGAGGCACGGGCGAACCATCGGTCAGTTTGAATGTACCGAAGGGTGCAGAGGCGGTGTTTTTTTCCGCCGCCCCGTAGTTCAGCGCTGTGATCGTGGAATAGGGGATTTCGCGATCGCCTGCGCTGATGGTGTTGGCCAGGTAGGTCAGAATGGGCAGGCAGGGCGTACGGTGCGTTGATGCGAGCGTTTTGATGGTTGTTACGATATCGGGCTTGAGGATAAACTGTGTGCTTTCTATTGAGAAATAATCGGGCTGCTCACAGAAGACCAGGCCGATGTCATCCGGGTGTAGAACGCGGGAAAGGGCCGCCTGCAGGTCCTGCGGGCGCGTATGTTCATCCCGGCGGGACGCCAGGATGGCGTTTACCCGGCCGCGCTGTCCAAGCGTTTTTTGCAGAACGGGGAGAGAGACGAAGGCATTTGGCGGAAGGCCCTGATGAGACCACAGGCCGAACCGGCCCATGCCCCGGTCTGGAATGACGTGCGTGAGGGTGAGGCGAAGGGTCTGGATGGTCTGTTCGCGACCGAACAAGAATTCACGGTGGATGTCGCTTGGCCTTTCAAATGAGAGCAGGATCGGGTCGCCCACGCGGGCGTTCAGTTCCTTCTGGAGGGATTGGTTGATGATAACCGGCGGGAAGACCTGATTCTGTTTGCCGGGCAGAAAAAGGCCCGGTTGCCCTGTGCCGGGACCGGGTTTAAACAGCGCGGCAAACCGATGGTCGATACCCTGAATCTGGACGCGAGAGGCCCGGGAGCGGGTGTTTGCGTTTACCGCGGACCCACCCAGAAGAATGGCGGGCACCGCCTGCTTTACAAAGGCGGATTCGTCGGAAAGGTCGGCTGCCAGTTCGGAGCGGAAAAAGCGCGTTGAGACGAGGACGTCGTCGATGCGGCCCAACCGCTCCAGGGAGAGGTCCCGCAGGCTGCCCCGGACCGAATCGCCTACCAGCAATGCGCCGGAGAGCACCGAGGTTGTCACGGCTGCACCCGCGACCACCGCGAGGTGGACCTGCCAGAAGTGGGTCAGACTTCGACGCATGTGCCCTCCCGCAGCTCAAGGCGTCGCTCAAAGCGTCCGGCGAGGTCCAGGCTGTGCGTGACCACGATCAGGATGTTCTGTTCGGCCTGGTGCAGGTCGAAGAGGAGGGCGGCGACCTCGTCGGCCCTGGAACGGTCGAGGCTGCCGGTGGGCTCATCACAAAGCAGCAGGCCGGGGTGGTTGATCAGCGCCCGCGCCACCGCCACACGCTGCCGCTCGCCGCCCGAGAGTTCGGCCGGGCGATGATCGATGCGATGCGAAAGCCCAACGCGCTCGATCAATTCCAGCGCCCGCGCTTTCGCATCGCCATTGGACCCTTTAAACGCCAGCGTGGGCACCAGCACATTTTCCAGAACAGAATACTGAGGCAGCAGGTGGTGGTCCTGAAAGACAAACCCGATCACCCGATTTCGAAACCGGGCGAGTTCGGGTTCGGGCAGCACGAACGGATCTTCGCCGCTGATCTCAAGGTACCCCGACGAGGGGCGGTCCAGCGTCCCGATTACGTGCAGAAGCGTACTCTTCCCCGACCCGGAAGGCCCCATAATAACCAGCGACTGTCCACCCGCCATCTCAAACGAGATACCGCGAAGAACCTCCACAGGCCGATCATCGCTGCCAAAGCGTTTTGAAATGTCGGATACCTTCAGCGACATTACGCCCCATCCCCGGGTGCTTCTTCAATCCGCTTCGCAACAGCATCCGGGATCGGAATTGACCTCAATTTCTCTTCCGGATTGCAGATACAGCACACAGCCTTCAATTCCCCCCGGGCAACCACCTCGTCGTCTCTGGTAAAAACGAAGCCATAGGTGATGGACGTAGCGCCCTTTCGCACCACCCTTAGCCGGATGTCCAGCTCCTCTTCAAACCGGACCGGATTCAGATATTCGCAGAACGCCGTCAGCCTGGGCCACCCGATGCTGTTGCCCTCCCATTCGGTCGCAACGCTCGTCCCTAGCGAACGTAAAAACGCGTGCTCGGCAGCCTCCATAAAAACAAAAAACCGGGCAAAGTGTACAATGCCGGCCATGTCCGTATCGGAAAATTCGACCCTGCGCTTTGTATAATACTCGTAAGGCATACACCGCTTCCTTCATCCAGACGCTCGTCTACGATCCGGGCCTGAACAGCGTAACGAGGCATCCTCCTACAGCCGCCAGTAGAATACCCGCTACAAACTGCCAGTTCAAACTGCTCAGTCCCCCGGCAGGAGGATGCAGCGCCATTGCCACAACCGCATTCACAATCGGCGCTCCGGCAAACACAATCGACATCACCACCGACGGCGTCCCCTTTGCTCCAAACGCCAGCAGGACACCGAATGCGCCCAGCGCCCCTGCAACGCCTGCAAGGGTGGACCACGTCATGCCCTTCGCCGTAAAGGACCACGAGGCGCCCTGAACGGCCAGCACGATAAGAGAGCCGACCACCGCTGTTAACAGGTAGGCCAGTCCGACAAAAAGGAACGCTTTGTAGCGTCCGTTTACCGCATCCCCCATCGCCATCTGTCCCGTATGCAGAAAAACGCCGTACAGACCCCAGGAACAAACGGTCATTGTGGCAAAAACAAGCCAGGTCAAACCCGGTGATGAAACACCTTCGGTCGGCATTGAAACTCCTCCTGAGAAAAAGTTCAGGCCTTTGAGCCATCCGCCGCAGGGACGGATGGTTTTTACACATACCTCCTGTAAACCCCCAGCGTTGCCTCGGCCATCACCCCGTCGCCAAATGCCCGGTGCACCGCCTCCTTACCTTTCCGCCCCAGGGCTTCCCTGTAGCCTGCATCCTTCATCAGCCGAAGCATGCCTTCTGCAATCGCACCCGGATCGTCCGGCGCCACCAGGATGCCGCCGCCGGTCTCCTTGATCAGTTCCGGAAACGCCCCATGGCGCGGTTGTACCACAGGCACGCCATTGGCAAGCGCTTCCAGGACAAACAGCCCCTTGGGGTCTTTGTAGGGCGTTGGCACGGACAAAACATGCAGACTGTTGAGAAAATCGATTTTTTGCGTGCGGTCGACCTCTCCCCGGTGATCAAACGCATCGGTGAGTCCCCAGGCATCGACCTGGTCCACGATCTTCTCAAAGTAGGCCCGATCCCTCCTGCCCAGGTAACCTGCGACCTTGAGCCGAACGTGCTTTGAGCCGACCTCCTCCGTTAACCGGCGAAACGCTTCAACCAGCAGATGGAGGCCTTTTTCGGGACAAATGCGGGCCAGGTATCCCACCGTAAAAGGCGCGTGGTCCAAAGATCTCCGGCCCTCTCCATGCCCTTTCAGATTCAGCCCCAGCCTGACCACGTGGATTTTATCGCCGGGAATATTCAGATAATCCGCCATGAAATCGGCGTAATATCGGCAGGGCGCGATAAATCCATCCATCTCCACGGCCCGGTCCCGAAGGAGCGCAAGCGCCCTCGATTTGTACGGCTCGACCAGTCCCTCCAGAAAGATATCCTCTCCCTGAAAGGCACACAGCACAGGAACCCCCAGTTCCTTTTTGAGTTTCCGGGCCATTCCCGAAAACATGGAATTGGTCAGCTGTACGATATCCGGACGGTAAACCTCCTTCAACCATTGAACCAGCTTCGCCAGTTCCTTTTTCTGCGCCCCTGCTTCCCCCTCCAGCACGGAAACCGTAAGGGCGCCCAGGTCTTCGGCACGAACCGCACCGCTGAAGCGGGACAACCCCTTCAAAAGCGCCGGCCGATCCAGCACCCGGTCCAGGGTCCAGGGTGTATGCCGGAACAGCGCGATCTTCTGCTGGAGATATATATTGATCCCGCCGTAGAAAATCTGACCGATGCTCACATCCGTTTCATCGGTGCGAAGGGGCGTATAGGTAGGCACAAGCGCAACCTCCGCCCCTTTTTTTTGCAGGGCCGCCGCCAGTGTATTATCGTGGATACAACTGCCGCAGTACATCCCCGCGGCGCCCGCAGCAATATAGGCGATTCTCATATTCATCGGGGGGAAATAGGTCTTTCACGGTATCACTCCAGACGCCACAGCGCCAGGGTTGAACTATCTTTGACGAAAACCTGTCTGCCCAGCACAGCCGGATGGGCCCACGTGGGGCTGTCGGCCACCGAATATCGAGCAACAGACTCGAATTCCCTGGCGCTTTGCTTAACCACAATCAACTCGGCCCCGGTCGTCAGACAGAATATCACGTCTCCGGCGCCAACAAGCGCAGCATTTTTACCCTGCCGTCCCCCGCTTGTCCAGAGCGTCGATCCGGTCCGAGCGTCCAGACAGAAAAATCGCCCCTTGCGTTTGTGGTCCAGCCCAAATAAAAGGTTATCGCACAGGACCGGCGAACTCATATACATGGAAACCTCTGCGTTGTGCCAGACCTGTTCGGTTGACCATGTATCGCCATTCCTGGTCACTTTAACCGCCGTTGTCCCCTTGTTCAGACCTGAGAAAATGACTGTCTGTTCGAACACGACCGGCGTCACGATATTCTGGTCCCACGCGGTTGTAAACGGCATGCTCCAGAGCAACCGGCCTGTGTCCAGAGCAACCCCCACACAGTAATTTTGCGTCTGGGTCACCACCTGTTTTGTGCCTCCAAACACAGCCACAATCGGCGACGTGTATGCCGGGCCGTCCCCGTCCCAGCGCCACTTCACATCCCCGGTCTCCGCGTCAAAAGCCATCAGCGCGCCCTGGTCGTGCCCCCCAACGTACGCGATCAGCATACGGTCTGCCACCAGGGGCGACATCGCTGTGCCGTAAATGGGCGAGGTCTTCTCAAACCGACTTGAAAACGTGTGACGCCACTTTAGTTTGCCCGTACCGGCCTCAAAACAGGATAAAATGCCGCTGATGCCCAGGGTATAGAGCTTCCCGTTGTGGAACACAGGTGTCGACTTGGGCCCCTTGCCGTGTCCTCTTGCAGCCAGATTCATACGATAAGGTGCCCGATAGCGCTCCTGCCAGATCAACCGACCCGAATCCAGAGAGAAACAGGAGGCCGCCTCCTGCCCTTCCAGACGGGAGTGCAGATAGACCTTTTCCCCCACAACAACCGGCGATGCGTGTCCCGTTCCAGCCGGTACCTTCCATCCAAGCTTCAACGAATCCGGCCAGACCTCCGGCATTGAGACCGATTTCGCCACCCCATCCCGGTTCGGCCCCCGCCATTGGGGCCACACACCCTCAGCGGAAACGCGTCCCAGGCCCACCGCACACATCCAGGCGACCGTCATCGCACACAACCGCTTCACGTCACACTTGAGCAGCATAAGAACCCGCATCTTTCGGAAGTTCACACATCTGTCCCATAGGCTCAAAAATTGCGCTGACATCCTTGATAAAAACGTGGCCGCTGAGGATATCCACAATCCCCTGCTGGCACTCCGGAAACCGCTTCAGAAATCTGGCAAAACTGAACTCCCTGGTATAGAAGGCATAGACCAGCTTCCGGATCGCTTCCATGCCCCTTACAAACTCGGGCCCCCAGTTCCCCAGCTGATCGCCTGAAAAATCGTCTCTCTCGAATCCTTCATTGATCGCATCCGCAGCCATTTCGCCGGATTTGAGCGCCAGAAACACGCCCGACGAATAGATCGGATCCAGGAATCCGAACGCATCCCCAACGAGCACCCAGCCGTTTCCTGCGATTTGACGGGAACGGTAGGAGAAATCTCGGGTCACCCTGACTGGGAACACCTGCTTTGCATTCGCCAGCCGCTCCTGCACGCGCGGGCATTTTCCCAATTCTTCGTCAAAGACCGCCTGTGCGCTCCCGCTACGATCCCGCAGAAGATAATCCAGGGCGCCGACCACCCCCACGCTCACCCGGTCATCTTGAAGCGGAATGTACCAGAACCACGAGTCCTTATCCCGCGTATGGAGAATCAACGTTGCCCCCTCATCGATCCCCTCGTCCCGCAGCCCGCCTTCAAAATGGGTGAAAATGGACGCCTTTTTCAGGTTCGGCTCCACCGCTTTCACCTTTAACTTTCGGGAAATCAGCGCGCTCTGCCCGGTTGCATCCACGACCACCCTGCCCGAAACCTCCGCAACCGCCCCATCCGGCAGTTTTACCCGGACGCCCACCGCCCGGTCTCCCTCAAACAGCACATGGCGAACGCCGACCCCCTGGCACACTTCTGCGCCTTTGGCCCCTGCATTGTCCAGCAGCATCTGATCGAATGCACTGCGCAGGACCTGCCAGGTCACGGAGCTCTCGTGCGGATTGTTCTCTGAAAAATAGAAAGGCGCGGATGCCTTCCCGGAACCGCCGAAAAATTGAACGCTGTGCTTCCTGGGAAAAACGCTCGCCTTCAGCTGATCCAGAACGTCCAGCCGCTTGAGCGTCCAGTACGTGCCGGGCATCAAAGATTCCCCGATCTTGAAGAACGGAAATCTCTCCCGCTCCAGCAGAAGTACCCGATGCCCCTTCTCTGCCACCAGGGCCGCTGTCGTACTGCCCGCAGGCCCCCCTCCGGCAACGATCACATCGTACGTGTCATCCTGAATGCGATGCCTCTTATTCATCTATCCGTCCTACCCCCAAATTTCCCGTCTTCAGTTTTCCGATGGTCCCTGAACCGTCTCGCCTTAAGCTCAAAACGGGGCAACGTACTGTGAGGCACCGCCTCCACGGTCGCCCGAATGCCCAGAACATGCCAGACCTCTTTGGCTACTGCGCTCGCAACCCGGTCGGGATCGGCCCCGTTCACCTCCAACCGGATCTCCAGTTCATCCAGGGCATCCCGTCGATAGACGTCTACGGCGAACTCTCCGACTTCTGGAAAACGCCGCACCGTGTTCTCAATCGCACTGGGATAAACATTCACACCACGGACGATCAACACATCGTCGATCCGTCCGACAACCCCACCTTCAAGACGCCAGAACATACGGCCGCATTCACAGGGTGCCCTCAGCAGCTTCACCCGATCTCCGGTGCGATACCGGATAACCGGCATGCCGACCCGTCCCAGATTGGTTATCACCAGTTCCCCTTCTTCAGCAGGGTCGCCGGTTACAGGATCGACCACCTCGCAGATGAACTCACCTTCGTTGAGATGCACCCCCGCCTGGACCTGGCATTCATATCCCCACGCGCCGACCTCGGTCGCACCGACGTGGTCGTAACACCGGGCGTTCCAGGCCTGTTCGATCCGCTGCCTGGTCGCCGGCAAACTGGCGCCGGGTTCTCCGGCATGAAAGGTAATCCCGATCCCGGAATGGGCAATATCGATTCCCTCCGCGGCGGCGACCTCGGCAAGGTACAGGGCATAGGTAGGCGTGCAGATCAGCACCGAAGCCTCCTCAGACAGAATTGCCCGCAACCGCTGTTCCGAGGGCATCCCGCCCCCGGAAATCGACAGCGCGCCTGTGAACCGCGCCCCCTCAAGCGCACTCCAGAAGCCGATAAAAGGGCCGAAAGAAAAAGCGAAAAAAATGCGGTCCGCCGCTGTTACGCCGCCCGCCCGATACACTGCTCCCCAGCAGCGGGCCCACCAGCCCCAGCTCTCCTTTGTATCCAGCCACCGGAGCGGGTCTCCTGTGGTACCCGAGGTTTGATGGACCCGGATGTAGTGTTCGGGGGGAAACGTCAAATTTGTGCCATAGGGTGGGTGGTCACGCTGATCTGCGGAGAGTTCCTGTTTGGTGGTAAACGGCAGCTGAAAATAATCTTCAGGTGTTTGCACATCGTCCGGCTGCTTCACGCCTGCCCTCACCAGCTTTTGCCGGTAGAACGCGTTGGTCTTCAACAGAGGACAAAGCATTTCCCGCAGCTTTTTCAGCTGCAGGCGGACAAGCGACTCTCGATCCGAAAATTCAAAATCGGTGTTTGCGCTCATAAGCTCTTACGTGTATCTTGCGTTTCGGTATTTTGGATCGTAAAATTCCGGCAACAACTGGTCGACCCGAAGCAAGCCCTTCCGTGTCAAATTCACCCCGTTCTTATCGAATGTCAACATCCCGTCATCCTGGAGTCTGTGGTAGGTTGGGCCGTATGCTTCCAGAATATCCACGCCAAATTTCTCTTGAAAATAATCTGTGCTGATTTTTCCAAGTTTCAACTGCAGGATCATTTCCCGGGTGAGCCGTTCTTGTCGGGTTGTTGCAAATGCCCGGTTGAGCGGGAGCTGTCCCGCGCCCAGCGCCCCGATATACGCATCCCAGCTGGTGACATTCTGGAAATGCAGCCCGCCCATGTGAGAGAAAGAAGCGACCCCGGTACCGATCATATCGCTGCTGCGCCAGAGTGCGTCCCGGTAGACGAATTTGTTCGGCCTCCCTTTTTTGACTACCGTATAAGCGCTGGAAATCTCATATCCGGCTTGCGTAAACCACTCAATCGCATAATGATGCCATTCCCGCTTCGTCTCCCAATCGGCCACAGGCACCGGACCGCCACCTTCCGTCAGAATACGTTTCGAATAGACCGTGTTAAACGGCAGTTCCATCTGATAAACCGTCACGCTGTCCGGGTCCAGGTCGACCGTCTTCTGGACCGTACTCCGCCAGCTCTCCCATGTCTCCCCCACCATTCCGGCGATCAAATCCACATTCACCTGTTCAAATTCAAGCGCCCTGGTCCAGGGCACAACGGCAAAGACCTCCTTAGACAGGTGGGCCCTGCCATTTTCCCTCAAAATGTCGTCGTTGAGATTTTCAACCCCAAGGCTCAACCGGGTAATGCCAGCCTCCTTGACGGCTTCCAGCTTGCTTTGCGACAGGGTGCCGGGCTCGCATTCAAAAGCCACTTCCTCCGCCTCATCCCACGGCATCGCCCTTTGAAGCCGCTCCACAAGCGCTTTCAGATGTCTGACACTGATGTAAGAAGGCGTCCCGCCGCCAAAATAGACGAATTTCAGGGACCGTTCCGAAATCCTGGGCAATTCGCTGTACATCTCGACTTCATCGCCCAGCGCAGAAAGATAGGCCTGAATCTCGGCGCTGTTTTTGTCGGTATACACCCGGAAATAACAGAATTTACAGCGCTTCCGGCAAAACGGGATGTGCAGATAAAGGCCCAGAGGCGTTTCGAGCGAAGCCGGATACGAAGCGTTCAGCATCTCAATCACCTCCGGAACGCGATCTTCGCTCCAGAATGAGTAGGGGGGGTAATTGGAAACAAAAACGCTCCCCACATCCGTATGCTTCCAATCCTTTTTGGCGGTCGCCGGTTCAGGAGCCGCTACCTCTGAGCGCTCACTCATCGTTCTGCCTTTCGCCGAAACAGTATAAAACGCCATCTATCGAACCGATCACCAGCTTCCCGGCCGCAACGCTTGGAGAAGCCACAATAGGTGATCCCGTTACAAAGGTCCAATCCTGTTCGCCTGTAACAAGACCAAGCGCCAGGACCGCTCCGCCCGTGGTGCCCACAAAGATCCGATTCCCAACAATCACAGGCGAAGAATCGATGCGCGCCCCCGTTGCACAGGTCCACAACGGCTTCCCGGTTTGTGGATGCAGTGCGTGGACCATCCTATCCCGCCCGCCCACAACCACCCCGCCAGCCGTCACTGCGGGAGATGCGTAAAATGGAAACCGCCGCTTCGGATGCTCATATTTCCAGAGCACCTCCGACCGCTTCAGATCGATGCACAGAATCTGGTTGCCAAACGTACCCACATATGCCCGACCGTCCAGCACAGCCGCACTGGCCCCTACATAATCGCTCAGGTCCACCTGCGTCTGCTCTGTGCCGTCCCGAATATTGACAACACGCAAGTACCCATCGCACCCTGCAATTAAAGTCTTCCCATCCACAACCGAGGGCATGCCGTGGATAAAACCCTCCGTCTCCAGTTTCCAGATCAAGGCCCCATCTTTCATAGAAAGACAGTACAGATACCGGTCGTAGGAGCCAAACAGCACACAGTCCCCGCCAGAATTCGCCGAAGAAACGATCCCCCCCTCTGTGCGAAACGTCCACTTGACCTCACCCGTCCGGGCGTGTACAGCGTGAAAATTACCCCCCTCATCCCCAAAATACACCACATGGTCGAATACAGACGGAGAAGACTTAATCTCGTCGGACGCCTTATATTTCCATTTCAACTTCCCACCGGCAAGCTCGATGGCGTACAGGAAGCCGTCCAGACCGCCTACAAAAACCGTTTTTTCCCAGATCGCGGCCGTCGACTCAATCCCGCCTCCGACCTCTGTCGTCCAGAGCAGGCGCAAACTGTCTGGCAGATCGCTTGTGGAAACGCCTGTTAACCGGGCATCCCCCCGGAAGCTGGGCCATGTATCCTGTCCGTAGCCGGCCTGGACAAAAACCAGCAAAACCAGCAATCCGCACCCGGAGCGCACGTTCGACAGGGTATTCACCATATGCTCAGTAAACCGCTTCATAAAGCTGTAAAAAATCACTCTCGGTCACCCGACGCGGGTTAAACGTTCCCGTCCACTGCCCGGCGGCTTCTTTTGCCAGCAGAGGCAAATCGCCTCTCTCGATCCGGAAATCTCTCAGACATTCGGGCAACCCCGCCGTAGCTTTCAACCTGACAACGCGGTCAACAAGAAGGGCCACACACCCCTGCCGGTCTGCCCGGGCCCGATGCGCAGTCAGACCCTCATAAAGCTCCCTCTGGCCGTTGAACCGGATCACCACAGGCAGCATAAGCCCCACCGCAATCCCGTGCGTAATTCCATATCGGGCCGTCAGGGGGTTTGCGCACGCATGGGCAGCGCCCAGCATAGAATTCTCGATGGCTGCGCCGGCCAGATGAGCTCCCAGAAGCATCTTCCCCCTGGCCTCAACGGACGCCGGTTCGGACAAACTTGTCTCAAAACTCCCTTCAAGCAACTCCCATGCACGCAGGGCGAACATCTGCGAAACAGGATTCCTCCGCGTTGAAACATAGCTCTCCAGAGCGTGGGAGACGGCGTCCATACCGGCAGCGGCAGCAACGGATTTCGGCACGCTCTCTGTCAGAGCGGGATCGAGAATCACCACCCAAAATCGTGCCTTCATATCCCCGCACGCCATCTTCTGGTGGGACGTTTCCCGGGCGATCAGCGCATACGACTGCGCCTCACTGCCCGTCCCCGCGGTTGTCGGAATCCCGATTGATGGGAGCATGGGCCGGACTGCCTTGCCCATACCCCAATAATCCTCCATCTTCCCGCCATTGGTCAGAATAAAATTGACCCCTTTGGCGCAGTCCATCGCACTGCCCCCCCCCAGCCCCACAATCAGATCGATCTCCCCCTGCGCCTTCGCAAAATGCACGCCCGCTTCAACATGCCGTGTGGTCGGATTTTCTTCCGTACCCTCAAAAACGCAGACCTCCAGGGATGCCTGCCTCAACGATTGAACCGCCCGCTCCACAATACCCACCTTCACGATCCCCGGGTCGGTAACAATCAAAACACGCCCACCACCCAGTTCTTTCCCCAGACCTCCCAGTCGGTCTAAGCTACCTGCACCAAAAATTACCCGTGTGGTAGGCTGGAAATCGAAAGATTGCATAGAAGTTTGATTCAGGAGATTTTGATTCTGATGCGTCCTACGCCCGCTTCGCCCACTGCAGCGCCCGTTGTCGGTAGAGATGTTCGAACAAATTCCCTTCGTGAGGCTGATCCCAGGAAACATGGGTGGTGGGAATGGGCCCCACATTCAGGCGTTCCACATCCGGAGAGCCCAACAGCGCGTCGATCAATTCGCCGTCCTCCGTAAGCGCGGTCACCACGAGACTCGGGCCGATCCGGTCCAGGGTCTCCTCCTGGGGCGCTTCGACCACACTGACAAAGGGGAACAGGAATTCCGTATTGGCCAGGGGGTGTTCGGGGTCTTCGCACCAGATCACCGTCGGGTTCAGAAAGGTACATCCCGCTTTCTCAACCACCCGATCGGTCCCCCTGAGCCCAGCCGTCAGGTCCTCGGCGCCGGGGACCTTAAGCTGGCTGTCGATCAAACCGGAAAGCCGCCGGGCAAATTCGGGCCGGGTAAACGCGGCAATCTGCGCCTCCGGATCATCCAGCGGCCGGGCGGTAATCTGGACCAGGCACTCCGCCAGCGCCCCGGCGATCTCACGGCCATGTCCGGGTGTCCACAGGCCGGACGCATTGATACAGGACCTGCCGCCGTTTTCGACGATAGAGGCCACCATCACATCCAGGCCATCCTCCCATGCCGAAACCCGATCGGCCCCAATTATTATCTTGCTCCGCCCCGGCCCGTGGATCTGCACACGGAGGTCGGCCTCCCAGGGCGCCACCGTCGGTCCGCCGCCAAACAGCAGCGACCGTCCGCAGCGGAGTAACAGTTCACCTGCCCCTGTATGGTCCGTCGGATAAACCCCGAATGCCTCCGGCGGGCAGCCCGCCGCAATAAACGCCTGCGCAATACGAAACGGCGTCCAGGGCTCCTCGCTGCCGGGCTTGAGAACAAGCGGTACTTTCAAAGGAATCGCAGGCATCCAGAGCGTATGCACCCCGGGCGAGTTGCTGGGCAGCACGGCGCCCAGGGCTTCGGTCTGGCAGACGTAACGCAAAGGCCGTTCGCCCTGAACCTTCCACCCTTCGTCCAGCACAGAAAGGTCGAGCCCGTGCATCAGCCCATCCAGCACGGCCTCCATCTCTTCGGAAACCAGGCGGATCTTATCCATATTCTTCCGGCAGAGAGATTCAGGCATACCCGTCGTCCCCGACACCTGCCGACCGTAATCTTCGGGCGACTGCACATCCCCGTCCAGCGGCAAATCCGCCTCCATAAAAAGCCGGGCGGCGCGTTTGCAGATCTCCAGCAGTTCCGAAACATCGTAAGCCTCAAGTGCCCGCTTATTGGACGCCGCCGACAGCAGGTCCTTTGCCACCAGCCCGCGGTTGGCCTGACTGACAGACCCCAGGGGTTGCCCCGTCTGAACGTGTGAAACACGGGTTACACTCAAACTCCTGTAAGCCCGTCCGGCCCGTAAAATCGGGAGGTGTACCATAACGAAACGTATTCCTGATTTAATACACTCCCACCACAACGGATTCCTGAAGTTCGGAAAGAAGCCTCAGGTTGCGCACGCCGTCCCAGGGGTAGGACTGGATCGGTTCTGCCCGTTCTGCTTCATCCCGTTCTAAAAATCGCGGCATAAAAAACTCTTTGGTCAGCGTCGTCAGCATCACCCGGCCCGTTTCGCTGTAATCCACAGGTTTGTCAGGATCGGCGGGATGCACAAGCTCGATAACCGCCCGGGGGCAGGGTGGATAGTAAACAATCGCGTAATGATCTGCAGGATCAAACGGCTTGGAGTACGCCAGGCCCATCAGCGTGTTTCCGTACGTGGGCACAAAATCGACGCCTGGAGCCAGTTCTTCCCGGGCAAAGCGGTGAAATTGGGCATTCATCTCTGTGCCGCCGCAAAAAATCCCGGCGATGCCCACTTTCTCCAGCGAGATTTTTTCACACAGGGCTTCCAGCAGCCTGGGGGTGGTGAATATGCACCGGATACTGTTGTTGGCCCTTAAAATCGTCAGCGCCTGATCGATCACGTGGGCCCTGTACGTATCCATCTCCTGAAGCTTGCCATGCCCGATCAGCTTATTCACCCACCGCGGGTCCAGATCCACCAGAAAGCACATCCCGCCCCGGATCTGGGCCAGGTACTCAATGGCAAGGCGCAGCCGCCGCGGCCCGGTCGGCCCCAGCATCAGCCAGTCGCTCCCCCTGGGAAACCCCTCCTCCGACAGGTGTTTGCTGAACATCTCGTAGTCGGTCTGAAAATCGTGAATATTAATCCGATACTTGGGCACCCCGGTGGAGCCGCCGGTTTCAAACACATAAACCGGCTTATCGGCAAGCGCCCCGGGCACCCAGCGCCTCACGGGTCCGCCGCGCAGCCACTCGTCCTGAAAGTGGCCCAGCGCCTTGAGGTCGCCGTACCCGCCGATCTCTTTGCACGGGTCAAAATCGAGACCCCCGGCAAATTCCAGCCAGAACGGACAGCCGGTCTCCGGACTGAAGTGCCACTGCACGATGTCACGGACGTGGGCATCCAGGTCCTGGCGTGCTTTTTCAACCTTCTGAGATAAGGTTTGGTCTGAGATCTCCACTCAACCCCCAACCATCAGTCAAAACTGGTCTCTGTTTCAATCGCAAAAAGCGTATTGCGGCCTCCAATATAAAGCACCCCGTCCTTTGCCACGGGCGTGGTGTATACGGCGCTGCCCATGTTCACTTCATAAAGCAGTTCCAGTTTTTTGCCTACTTTCAAGACGGCAACATCTCCGTCCTCGTCTCCAATATAGACCTTTCCGTCGGCCACAAACGGCGATCCCCAGATTGCGGCAAGCGTGTCGTACTTCCAGTGAGATTTGCCCGTCTTGACATCCAGGCAGTAGACAAATCCGCTCATGTCCGCCGCGTAGAGCAGGCCGTCGTGAATGGCCACGGTAGACATCGTCCGGTTAAAATCCTGTCCCCCAAAATGCCACACCGTACCGCTTTCGGTCACATCCCCTTTGCCCGTCGCGTCGATCGCCCACAGGTGGCCGATGCCTTCTCCGTGCTCGGGATCCTGTCCCACACCGATAAAGACCTTGTTGTCGTACACAACCGGCGTTGCAATAATGTTATTGCGCGTTCCCCTGCCGCCCAGTTCCCAGACCGAGTCCTTGGGGTTGCAGTCAAACTTCCAGATCAGCTCCCCCGTCTCAGGCTCTAAAGCATAAATCCACCCATCTCCCCCTGGAAAAATCACCTGCGGCTTGCCGTCAATCACCCCGTAGGCCGGATTGGACCACTGCCCGTGCAGGATATTTTCCCCGGGAAAGTCCTTTTCCCAAACGACCTCCCCCGTCTTTGTGTTGATCGCAATAAAACTCGGCGCAAACGGGGCAGGAATGTGGAAATGCCCCTCGTCTACCCCGTTGCTGGTCACCACAAAGAGGAGGTCGCCTGCGCCAACGGGGGAGCAGGTGGCCAGGTTGTGCGGGAAAACATCCAGCTCCGCCATCATGTCCAGCTTCCAGATTATATCCGCATCGATGTCGCTCGTATCGGCTTCCGCTTTGAACGGCCCGTCGTTCTCACCATCCCGGAATCCCTCGGTATCCACACACACCACCTCACAGCGGTTGGAGATATAATACAGACGGTCCCCCTCCACATAAGGCGTTGAGCAGACCCCCTGCCAGGGCCAGTCGTTCACCCGTCCGGCAGCCAGCTTCGTATGCGTGGACTGCCAGAGAAACCGGCCGTCCGCCTCCCGAAACGCCATTACAACGCCGCGGTCGCCCGTGAGTTTGGGGTTGCGTAAGCCCTGGTTGTTCGTGCCCATAAAGATTTTACCGCCCATAATCACGGGTCCCGCATACGTCTGGGACCCCAACGTCTCTTTCCATTTAATATTCTCCCCTGTGGCGGGGTCCCACTTTGTGGGCAGGTCTTTCTCGTCAGAGACCAGATTGCGATCAGGCGTGAAGCCCCACATCGCAGCCTCCTGGGCAGCGGCCGTCGGCACAATTCCCAGGACTGTTATTGCTGTGACGTAAGCAAACAGAAAACCATTCCCCATCGGGATGCATTTGTTTTTCATCTCTCACCCTCGGTGAAATTGAAGATCGGATATTGGATACAACCCTCAATCTTCCATAACCTTGATATTATCGTAATATATCTCCACTGGCGAGTACCCATACAGCCCCGGGCTCCCTTCCCGGTTGGGCAGCGGGTCTTCCGCCGTAATCGTCCAGGCCTCGGGCTCGGGGTCGGAGGTCCGCCAGACCTTCCCCCTGACAATCGCTTTCTCGCCGGCAACATCCACTTTCAACTTCATCGTATACCACACATCCGGGTGCCACTGAAAGTCGATCGTCCTGGCCATTCTCAGGTCCGACGTCCAGGAACGGACCTGCAGCCGCTGGTGGTTGCCCATCAGATCCAGCGTATAGCGGTTGGCGATCAGCCCCATATCGGAACGCCTCCGTCCCCTTTTGGTGCCCATCAGATCGGCCTGAATCGTATAATTCGCCATGCCGGGCGGGCCCAGATAAACATTGGAACGGTTTAACCCCCGTTTTACCGGCGCTTTGACCAGCACCCTGTTCCCATCCTTCACCTTAACCAGAAACCTGGTCCCTGCCCCCACCCAGTGGGCGGGATTCTTGTCCACCTCAACCGATTCAAAGTCTTCGGACCACGGCAGAGGAGGCACAACCCGAACCCGTGCGGACCCTTTTAAATCTTCCACCTGAGCAAAAAGGAAGCCCGCCTGCGCGCCCTGTTTTTTATCCGGCGTAAACCGTCCTTCCCCATCCATCTCTCCCAACAGCCCTTTGAGCGACCACGCAGCGTTCACGCTCCGTATAAATCTTCCCTGAGCGTCAAAAGTCCGCACGTTGAACCGAACCGTCTCGCCCGGGCGAACCAGAACCTCCGCAGGGACGACCCGGATGGCGGCCGATGGGGCGTTCCGATCGGACCTCCTTCCAGCATCCACCATCGTTTTGGAGGGTATCATGGTGAATGCGGCCTTTTTGTCGCCCAGGCAGTAAAGCCCCTCTTCTGTTGTAAAATAGATCCGTCCATAAGCAACCGCAGGCGACCCGTAGATCTCTGCAGGGCGTCCATCAGGCAACCTGATTTTTTCTTTATCGAGCGCTTTGCCGGCATCTTTCCCGGCTTGAACCATCTGAAACGCACCGTTCACTTCCGTCACGTACAACTTGCCATCCGCCCACACCGGAGACCCCTTGCCCACCGTACCGACATTGTAATGCCAGTAAACCGTGCCGTTTTCGGCATCCAGACAGTGAAGATTCGCCGAATTGTCGACAACGTAAAGCCGCCCGGCGTGCACCGCCGGCGAGGCATACCCCACCCTGCACTCGTCGTACCGCCAGATTTCGTGCGTTTTGGTCACATCGCCCGTCCCGGTTGCATCAATGCACACCACCCGTCCCATGGACGTATTGTCCAGATTCTCTTCGCTGTGGCCCGCATACACCCGGTTCCCGTCCACCACCACCGAAGCATTGATGCCGCGCTTGCTGAGCTGGA
>JAAXHW010000027.1:0-7670 GCA_012270675.1 Candidatus Latescibacterota bacterium
AAGATGGTCTGCCCATAGGAAAATAACCATAAAACCGGAAAAAGAAAAACAAAAATGGAGCCCAACCGTCTTCTTAGAAGTTGTTTTAAAATTCCCGGTGAGTTCCCGAGCGCGAGCGAAAAAGTGGCGGTCAAGGCGGGCGAACCCGCCCGTATCCTGGAGATACGGGTGGATTCGACCAACGCCGACAGGCGCTTTTGCAGCCGCGCGAAGACCGCTGGGGGGTTTAAGACAGCTTCTTAGCCCGACGGGAGGAGGCGCGCATGCGCAAGAATCGACTCCGTGAACTGTTGAATGCCGATGAACCGAGCCTGGGTACCCATGTGCACAGCCCCTGGCCGTCAATCGTGGAACTGGTGGGCGCTTCGGGGATGTTCGACTATGTGGAATACGTGTCCGAGTATGCGCCCTACGACCTCCACACGTTTGAACACATCGCCCGGGCCGTGGAACTGTTCGACCACATGACAGCGATGATCAAAGTCGAACAGGAGCCGAGGAGCCACCTGGCGGGCCGTGCGATCGGGGCGGGCATTCAGAATGTACTGTTTGCGGACGTGCGGACGGTGGAAGACGTTCAGGAATGTGTTGCGGCCGTACGTGCGGAGACGCCCGAAACCGGCGGGAGACACGGGGCCAGCTCGCGACGGAATGTGGGCTTCGGAGCAGAGGGGGGCAGCCCGGCCTTTGTGCAGGCGATGGAAGATGCGGTGATTATGGTGATGATAGAGAAGGCCCCCGCCGTGGAAAACCTGGAGGCGCTCCTGTCAGTCAGAGGGGTGGATATGGTGCAGTTCGGTCCGGGCGACTATTCGATGAGCATCGGACACCCCGGGGAGTACGGCCACCCGAAGGTGAAGGAGGCAGAGAAATACGTGATCGAGACGTCGCTGAAGATGGGGGTGCAGCCCCGGGCTGAAATCGGAAGCCCGGACCAGGCGCAGGGGTATCTGGATATGGGGGTGAAGCATTTCTGTCTGGGAACGGATGTGAGTATCCTGCGGGCCTGGTTCAAGACGGAAGGGGAGGCGATGCGGGGGGTGTTGGGGAAGGCGTAAAAGGGATCAGATCGGCCGCCGGGTGAGGCTGAAGGACTGGGCCGTGGGACCGCCGGGGGGCTGGGTGGCCAGATAAACAGCAAGGGGGGCCACGTCTTCGGGGGATTTGACGCGTTCGCTGGGGGTGAAGGGCGGGGGGCCGCCGGCCTGCATCCGGCCCCGGGTGAGGTGGGTCTCCACGGGTCCGGGGATGAGTTCGTTGACGTCGATGCCGTGTTCCCACACTTCTTCGGCCAGGCAACGGGTGAACATCCACAACCCGGCTTTGCCCACGTGGTAGGCGGAGCTTTTCGGGCCGGCGCGGTGGCCCATACCAGAGCCGATATTGATGATTTTGCCGCCGCCGGTGCCTGCGATGAGGGGCAGGAGCGCGCGGGTGACGAGGTACGCGCTGGTGAGGTTGACAGTGACGTCTTTTACCCAGAGGTCGGGGTCGCTTTCCAGGATGGGTTTGGGCTCGATGCCGCCCCCGGCGTTGTTGAACAGGATGTCAACGCGGCCGAAGGCCTCGCGCACCCGTTCGGCCAACGCGTTGACCGAGTCCGCCTCGGTGACGTCGGCGGGAATGGCCACGGCCCGCCGACCGAGGGCCTGAATTTCACCGGCGACGGATTCGATCTGCGATTGGGTCCGGGCAACCAGGCAGAGGTCCGCGCCCTCACGGGCACAGGCGATGGCGATGGCCCGGCCGATGCCCCGGCCGCCTCCCGTGACGAGGACGATTTTTCCTGCAAGCCGGGCTTCGGCGTTCTGGTCGGCCATAGGAAGGTCTCCCTGTGAAGTTGTTTTAAAATTCCGAGACCAAATTGTCGAAGGCTGTTTTCCACGCTGCCGCAAGCGCCGCTTCCTCTTCTCGATATTCATACCCTGGTGCGTTTCTCCCCCGGTATTGATCGCGATACCAGTCTACGGTCGTTTGAATCCATTCTTCCACGGGCGTGGTTTTAAAGCCGAATTCACGTTCTGCTTTGGACAGGTCGTGGATGTACGGGACAGGCCGGCTCAACGGCGGGGCGTAGGGTTTCAGGTTTTGCTGCTTGCGGATGACGTCCCTGGGTACGTGGGTGATCGTGCAGGTATGACCGGCCGCTTCCCAGATGAGCTGCGCCCAGCGTTCGATGGTCATGACTTCCTGCATGGCGGTGTGGTAGGTCTGGTTGGCCGCAGCCGGCGCGTCGACGGCGCGCAGGAAGTTGGCCGCCGCATCCGCGGAATACAGGGTGCGAAACGGGGCCCGGTCCTCCAGGGGGATGATCACCCCGCGTCCGTCCAGGGCGCGCTGTACCCACCACCACATCCGTCCCGTGGGGTCGTCCCAGCCCATGACCGCCGGGATGCGGACGACCGTGTAGGGGATTTTGCTGTTTTCCTGAAGCCATTTTTCACAGTGGCGTTTGCCCACGCCATAGGGGTCCTCGCCCTGGGGATAGGTGTAGTCCAGCGCGGACCAGCTGACATCCGATTCCTTAAAGGGGCAGTGGGTGGCAAAGTCCAGCTTGCCGTCCAGGTAGACCGACCCGGTGCTGACCATCAGGTAGCGGCCGATGCGGCCCCGGAAGGTCTCTTCGGCGGATTCCACGTCTTCTTTTCGAAATGCCTGGGTATCGATGACCGCGTCAAACGATTTTGTCCGGAGTTTTGCGTTGAAGTCCGGTCGGTCCTGGCGGTCTCCCAGAATATGATCAACCTGCCCCCACCACTCAGGCCGGGTGTTTCCCCTTGAGAACACGGTTACCCGGTCTCCCCGTTCAAGGAGTTTCTGAACCGCAATCCGGCCCATGTAGCGTGTGCCACCGATGATCAGAATATCCATCGTTGCATGCTCCCCTGACGGCCCGCTTCGATTTTCGAAGGTTGAAGGAGGTTGTGGACGACTAAGGTAACCCTGTTCGTGGAAGAACCGGTGGGCCCTGGCGCTATACCGGTGCTATATATAGTGTATTGCAAGATGGGTGTCAAGTGCGTCGTTTTTGTTTGTCCACGTTCGGGATGGGCGTATCCGGAGGTGTGCCACAACACAATTTTTCGCGGATCGGCGAGTTTTTCCGTACATTACCAGAAGCAAGGAGGGTGCCCCGGTGAAGCTGTCCGAAAAACAGGTGGCGCAGTTCTGGGAAGAGGGGTTTCTCGTTGTAGAGAACCTGCTCGACCAGGAGGAAGTCAGCACGGTGCTCGATCGTGCCGAGTGGGTGGCCAGCGGACAGGCGCCACACATCTTGAAGCAGGGGCTCCAGGTGGAGCCCGTCGTGGCCGAGGGGAAGGCCACGGCCGACACGTACGCGGATTCCCTGCGGAAGATGAGCCACCTGGCCTTCCGTGATGAGGTGTTTGAGGCCCACGCCCGGAATCCCAGGGTTCTGGATGTGATTGAGTCGCTCCTGGGGCCGGATATTAAACTCTACCAGGACCAGCTCCTTATGAAGCCGCCGAAGGTCGGCTCGCGGCAACGCTACCACCAGGACATGCCGCTGGGTTTTTTCATCGACCCGCCCGATATGGTGAGTTGCTGGGCTGCGCTGACGGATGCGACGATCCAGAACGGGTGTCTGTGGATGCTGCCCGGCACACACAAGTTCGGGATTCTGAAACAGGAAGCGTGGCAGGAGTACGAGCGGATGTCCCTGGAGGGGCGCCTGCCCGAAGAACGGCCGGTGGAGCTGAAGGCGGGCAGCTGCGGCTTTCACCATGGATTGATTCTCCACAGCAGCCGGCCCAATCTGACGGACCAGCGGCGGCGGGGCTATGCCACGCACTACGTCAGCGCCAGGTGCCGGTACACCGGGCCTTCCGAGCGGAATGACGCGATGCTGGTGCGGGGGCAGTCCGTGCCGGGGTGTATATAGAAAGGAGCTTGACCATGCAGGCATCGGTGCTTTTTGAGCAGGGGCAGCCACTCGAAACCGAAGACCTGGAACTGGCACCGCCGAAGGAGGATGAGGTGATGGTGCGAATGGCCGCCAGCGGGGTGTGCCACAGCTGTCTGCACGCGGCGGACGGAAGCTGGAAAGGATATCCCATGCCGATTGTGCTGGGAGACGAGGGAGCGGGAGTGGTGGAGGAGGTGGGGGCGGGAGTCCGCCACGTGAAAGCGGGCGACCACGTGATTCTTTCCTGGGCGCCTTCCTGCGGGCGCTGCCACTACTGCGTGACGGGACGGTCTCAGTTGTGCGAGCGCGAGGTGCCGAGCCTGGGCACGCTGATGGACGGTGCGACACGGATGTCGCTGGGCGGCAGGCCGGTGTACCACTATGGGCACGTGGCCTCCTATGCGTCCTATTCGGTGATGCCGGCCTCGTGCGCGGTCCCGATCCGGAAAGACATGCCCCTGGAAGTCGCCGCGCTGATCGGCTGTTCGGTGATGACGGGCGTGGGCGCGGTGATCAACACGGCGGCGGTGCCGCCCGGGGCGAGTATGGCGGTATTCGGTGCCGGGGGAATCGGACTTAACGCGGTGCAGGGCGGGGCGCTGGTGGACGCGCATCCGATTATCGCCGTGGATGTGAACCCGGCCAAGCTGGACTACGCCCGGTCCATGGGCGCTTCGCACGGGATCGACGCGTCGAAAGAGCACCCGGTAGAGGCGATCAAAGATCTGACAGGGCGGGGCGCCGACTATTCCTTTGTGGCGGTGGGGGAGGCGTCTGTGATCAACCAGGCGTGGGACTGCCTGGCGCCTGCGGGAACCTGCGTGCTGATCGGCCTTCCGCCCTCGGGCTCGACAGTGACGTTCGACACCTGGGCTTTGCAGCACGGCGAACGGGTGATGCGGGGGTGCAAGTACGGCAGCGCCCGGACGTGGGAGGATTTTCCCCGGATGGTGGAGCTTTACATGGCGGGCAAGCTGAAGATCGACGAGTTGATTACGCGGCGCTTTTCACTGGAAGAGGCCAACGAGGCATTCCGCGCCCTGGCCGAAGGCGAGGTGGCCCGGGGGCTGATTGTTTTTTAAACTTCTGCGCCGACTCAACTTTCTTATTCGGCGGGAACGTTTTTGTGCAACCATCATGATGTACAGCGTGTTGCGTTATGTAGAAAAACAGAGGCTTGACATATGGGCGGGATTTGTTCATACTTTATACGTGCACCTTCGCTAAGCAAAAAACGATGGAATCAAGGGAAAAGCCGGTCTTATTTTCTAAACATCTTCTCAGGAGGTGGATTCAATGCGACGAATCGTCCTGTTTTTAACGGTGGTGTTGCTGGCTTCCGGCGGACCCGTCCAGGCCGACTTTCTGGAGCCGGAGGTGGATCCGGAAGGGGTGGAGGTCTTCGGGGCGGGCGGGCCGATGCGGGCCGGACGCCTGGAGATCAGCCCGATAATGTCCCTACGCTTTTCGGGCAGTACGCTGATCTACCGCGCAGGGGTGACGATGGCGTATGCGCTGACCCGGACACATCAGCTCGGCGGAACGTTTGTGATGGGCAACCGGGCCTGGGACCGGGCGAACCCGCGGGAGGTTGTGGTCGGCACACCCGGAGATACCCACCGGGTGACCGGGCGCATCCTGTCTGTTGACCGGGGGTTCGGGGCCTCACTGACCGGGTTCTATCGTTACAATATCCCCTACCGGATAGAGAAGCGGACCTACCCGTTTGTGGAGGTTTTCGGAGGGCGCGATTTCGGCTGGGGGGATGTGAGCGAGGTGGGCGGCGGCGCAGGCGTGCGGAAGTTCATCTCCAGGCGGACGGCGATGACCTCGCAGTACGCGTTTACGGTCCTTTTTGCCGACGGACAACACGTGACGCGGCATGTCGTGACGGCGGGGGTATCGATGTTTTTCCGATGAGACCCAGCGGGTACATCCGAAAACATCCCGGTCTCACATTGCTGTGAGGCCGGTTTTTTTAAGTACAACAGAGGAACGTAGTCTGGAGAGGGTTGTTCGGATCGAAAGATTTGCATATATTCCGTGTTGAGACGGTGCGTCGATTAAGGGGAATTTTCCAGCGCGATATGGAGACATTTACGACACGGTTGGCCCCGTGAGAAAGTCGGCTTCGGGATGGGTTTACCGGTAAACGCATAATGGCAATCAAAAAGGGGAGCATCGTGAGCCTGTTTTCTCTGGAAGGACGCGTTGCGCTGGTTACCGGTGCAGGGCGGGGCATCGGGCGGGGGATTGCCGAGGGGCTGGCGGCGCACGGGGCAAAGGTGGTGTGCGCGGCGCGCACCCGGTCCCAGCTGGACGAAGCAGCATCGGCGATTCAGGCGGCAGGAGGAGATGCGCTGGCCGTAGAGGTGGATATGGCGGACCTGGCGTCGGTGAGCCGGGGGGTGGAGACAACGCTGGAACACTACGGGCAGATCGATATTCTGGTGAACAATGCGGGGATGAATATCCGGGAGCCGCTGGAAGAGGTGACGGAGGAACACTACGACCGGATTGTGGCCGTAAATCTCAAAGGGCTTTATTTTTTGACGCAGACGGCAGCCCGCCATATGATCCCGCGCAGGCAGGGGAAAGTGATCAATATCGGGTCTTTGACCACGGGCACGGCGCTGCACAGTGTATCGGTGTATACGGCGACGAAGGGGGCCGTGGGACAGCTGACCAAGGCGCAGGCGCTGGAGCTGGCGCCTCACAATATCCAGGTGAACGCGGTCTGCCCCGGGTTTGTGCTGACGCCGCTGACGGAGAAGCTCTGGGCCGACCCGACGATGCGGGCCTGGGGGGAAGGCCGGACGCCCCTGGGACGCCTGGCAACGCCGGAAGATATGGTGGGGACAGCGGTGTTTCTGGCCTCACCGGCGTCTGACTATGTGACGGGGGTGGAGATTTACGTAGACGGAGGATTTATGGCCGGGGAGCCGTGGCCGCTTCCGCCGGGGGAGGGACGGTAGGTCCACCAGGGGTGGAGAGGGTGCGAGGGGAGGGGATGTTTCGGGTGGTCCGGTCGAAGAGGTGGGGACATACCGGCTGGAGGGGACGATGGCGGACTGTCCCGGAGCGGGGATAGGCGAATGGGCTCCGACAGACTGACACAACAGATTGGATTTATCGTTGAGATCGATAAACTCAAACAGGTACTGAGGCAGACGCTGCTGCTGGATGCGCCCCGACAGGAGAACGATGCGGAGCATTCCTGGCACCTGGCGGTGATGGCGGTTCTGCTGTCGGAGTATGCGCGGGAAGAGGTGGACCTGTTCCTGGTGGTGAAGATGCTGCTGGTCCACGACCTGGTGGAGATCGATGCGGGGGATACATTTGCCTACGACGAGAAAGGCAATGAGGACAAAGACGAGCGGGAGAGAGAGGCGGCAGACCGGATTTTCAACCTGCTGCCCGAAGACCTGGCAGCCGAGTTGTACGCGCTCTGGGAAGAATTCGAAGACAGAAAAACCCCTGAGGCCCGGTTCGCCGCGGCGCTGGACAGGTTCCAGCCGCTGCTGCTCAACTACCGGAGTGAAGGCGCGGCGTGGAAGCGGCACGGGGTGCGCTCCGATCAGGTGATTGCGTATAACGGCCACATGGTGGAGGGTGCGCCGGAGCTCTGGGCGCGCGCCAGGGCAATGGTTGAGGATGCGGTCCACAAGGGCTGGCTGGCACCGGCCCGGAATTCATCGTAAGAAGCTGTTTCAAAATTCCCGGTGAGTTCCCGAGCGCGAGCGAA
>JAAXHW010000027.1:7707-8537 GCA_012270675.1 Candidatus Latescibacterota bacterium
TGGGGATTTTAAGACAGCTTCTAAAGTCTGGAGTGACCGGGTATGGCAATATTGAAGATTCAGGGGCGCTATTACCGGCTCTTTCCACCCGAGAAATTTCTGGGGCACGCGGAGGAGACGCTGGAACTGGATACGGAGACCACGGCTTTTCTGGTTGTGGATGTTTACGGGCTGGGGTTTTCGCCGGACGATGAGGGCAAGCCGCATGGCTATCCGTCGCTGAGCCTGAGCGCAAGTTTTGAGACGGAAAAAGAGATTGTGGTCAACCACATCCGCCCGGCCATGGATGCGGCGCGCAGGGCAGGACTGCCGGTGATCTATCTGAACAACAGCGCGCCCAGAATTGCGATCAACCGGTCGGAACTGGCCAGGACCGCGCAGCGGTCGTGCGATCTGGACTGGGAAGCGTGGGGATCGGAGGATGGGATCGACCCGCGCGAGTACGTGTACGGAAACTCAACAGCGGTAAAGTTCTCAAAGGTGGTCGAGCCCCGTCCCGAAGACTATTTTATCCGCAAGCACGCGTACAGCGGGTTTTTCGAGACGCGGCTGGACGGGCTGCTGCGCAATCTGGATATCAAGACGCTGGTGTGCGTGGGGTTTGCGCTGGATATGTGCTTACACTGTACGATGATCGATGCGATGAATCTGAATTACCGGATTCTGCTGCTGCGCGATTGCGCAATGGCGGTGGAACTGCCGGAGGAACTGGAGGAGATGGCGTTTACCAGGCGGATGATTCTGTGGACGGAGTACTCGGTGGGATATACGGCGACATCCGGGGCGTTTATTGCCGCCTGTGATGCTTAGAAGCTGTTTTAAAATTCCCG
>JAAXHW010000028.1 GCA_012270675.1 Candidatus Latescibacterota bacterium
GCTGCAAAAGCGCCGGTCGGCGTTGGTCAAACCCGCCCGTATCATCAAGATACGGGCGGGATCGTCCGCCTGGACCCCCACGTTTTCGCTCGCGCTCGGGAACTCACCGGAAATTTTAAAACAACTTCTAAGAAGCGCACACCAATCCCTCCCGTACCGCTTCTTAAATGTAAGCGTATCCGAAGGGCGCGGGCAAGCGAAAAAGACGCATCCCGGAAAAGGGTCTCAATAGATGGTCCGAGAAACAGTGCTGGACTTTGACAAGCGCTTTGTGTAATATTGTCTCGCTTCCAGGGGTTGACCCCCACACCAAGAATAAGCCAGGCAGGAGGTTGATGCTGAAATGGCCGATTTAATTCCGCCCCACGGAGGCGTGGACGAGCCGGTCTGTCTTATGGCACCGGCGGACGAGGCGGACGCGTTTCGTGAAGCGGCCGGCCGGCTGGTCCGGGTTGCTGTGAGCGATGCGGACCTTTCAACGGTTTACCGGTTTGGGGACGGCGCGCTGAGCCCTTTAACCGGGCCGATGGACGCGGAGACCTACCACCGGGTGCTGGAGGAGGGGGTGGTTGAGTCCAGCGGACAGCGCTATGCCTGGACCATTCCACTGGGCCTGCCGGTTGAGGCGGGACTGGCTGCGCAGCTTGAGGTCGGCCAGCGTGTTGCCCTGGTGAATACGGCCGGTGAGGTCGTGGGCACGCTGGATGTGAGCGATATTTACCCCTGGGATAAACCCGGGTACCTCAAGAGCGTGTACCTGACCGAGCGCACGGACCATCCCGGGGCCGATATGGTTCTGAAGGGAGATGCGGACAGGTCGCACCTGCTGGGGGGAACGGTTCGGGTGCTGCCCCAGCCAGCACACCCGGGGTTCGGGCAGTATGTGCACACGCCGCGTGAGGTGCGCCGCCTGCTAAGGGAAACAGGCTGGGAGCGCGTGGTGGCTTTTCAGACCCGCAACCCGCTGCACCGGGCGCACGAGTACGCGCTGGTTTACGGGCTGGAGACGCTGCTCCGACAGGGGTACAGGGCCGGGGCCTGTTTAAATCCGCTGGTGGGGGAGACCAAAGCAGACGATGTGAGCGCCGAGGTCCGCATGCAGACCTACCAGGCCCTGATCGAGGCCCGCACACTGGGGGAGGGCGACAGCGATCCCGGGCTGTGGGAACGCGAGTCAGTGCCGGACCGGGTGCTGCTGCTGGGGCTGGATATCAAGATGTTTTATGCGGGTCCCAAGGAGGCGGTGATGCACGCGATCTACCGTCAGAACTTCGGGTTTACCGATATTATTATCGGGCGAAAACACGCCGACGCGCCCTATCACGACGAGAGCGCCATCTGGGGGGATTTCGACGCGCAGGAGATTTTCGAGCGTTTGGGAGGGGACCTGAAAATCCGCCCGCTGAAGGTGGGGTTCGCGGCCTTTTACGAGTCGTTGGGACGGGTGGACCTGATGGAGAACCATACCGGTGAACAGCCGGTTTTTATCTCCGGCAAGCAGGTCCGCGAGATGCTGATGCGGGGAGAGGCGGTTGATCCACGCATTATGCGGCCCACAACCTCGAAAATTCTGGGCGAGGCCATGGCGGGAGACCATCAACATTCCGCTTAACGCATTGTGGCGATTCCGCTTCTATCTTTTGGGGAACCACTTGACTTTCACCGGAGGATAAGATAAATTGAGCCAGATTTTGATCTTTCGGATTCCGGATTGAAGGTTTTCCTTTGGCAGTCCGCTCAACAGGGGGAAGATGGCGAGATGATGGAATATGAAGAAGATCGGGTTCGGTTGGAAGACGACGACGAGGAGGAAGAGGAAAGCGTGCGGGAGGAACGAGACAGCGCTTTTCTGAGTCAAAATCTGCTCAAGGCCCGGACCATTTTGATTTCCGATCCGGTCGACCACAAGCTGACGACCCGGGTGATTGCCCAGTTGTTGCTGGTGGACGACGAAGACCCGGAGAAGCCGGTCAAGATTTTCATCAATTCTCCGGGGGGTAGCGCGGACGACGGGTTTGCGATTTACGATATGATCCGCTTCGTCCGCCCGCCGGTGAAGGTGATCAGCGCCGGGCTTTCGGCCAGCGCGGCGACGGTGATTATGCTGGCGGCCGAGAAAGAGAACCGGTATGCGTTGCCCAATGCCCGGATTATGATCCACCAGCCGTCGATGCGGTATTTCGGCGCGGCCGAAGATATCCGGCGGACGGCAGAGCAGATCCTGAAATTGAGGGCGCGGATCAACGAGCTCTACGCTGAGGAGACCGGGCAGCCGATTGAAAAGGTGGAGGAAGATACGGACCGGGACTACTGGATGTCAGCGCAGGAGGCGCTGGACTACGGACTGATCAGCAAGGTGATCGGCAGCTATGCCGAACTGGAAGCATAAGAAGCTGCTGCTTGGAAAATGATCTTTCGGTAGGTACCCGGGTTCAACTGTAGGGCGGTTCGCGAACCGCCCCTACCAAAAAACCCCGTGAACTCCGTCATCTACAACCCCGCCCCAAATCGGGGGAGGTGAAGCGCGCTGGGGAACTCACCGGGAATTTTAAAACAGCTTCTAAGAATAACATCGCAGGGGCGGGGGGTTCCCGCCCCTTCAATTTTCCGTTCTCTGGAAGGCACGCAATGTCTCAAGCCGACCGTTTTCTCCGCGCCTGCCGCCGGCAACCGGTAGACAGGACACCGGTGTGGCTGATGCGCCAGGCCGGCCGGTATATGCCGGAATACCGGGCGTTGCGCGAGAAGTACGGTATTCTGGAGATAATCAAAACGCCGGATCTGGCGATGCAGGTTACGCTGCAGCCCATCCGGGCTTTCAACCTGGATGCTGCGATTGTTTTTGCCGATATTCTGCCGGTGCTGGAACCGATGGGGCTTCAGCTTGAGTTTGTAAAGGGCGCGGGGCCTGTGATCCACAATCCAGTGCGCACCCCCGCCGATGTGGACGCGCTTGCCACGCCTCCGGCGGCGGAGGGCCTGCACTTTACCCTCCAGGCGATCCGGCAGGTCCGGGAGGCGCTGGCGGGAAAGGTGCCCCTGATCGGTTTTTCCGGGGCGCCGTTTACCCTGGTCAGCTATGCGATGGAGGGAGGCGCTTCGCGAAATTATACAGTGGCCAAGGGGTTTATGTACGAGCAGCCATCGGCCTGGCACGGTCTGATGGAGAAGATGTCGCGGGCTGTGGGAGACTATTTGCAGGCGCAGGCGAGGGCCGGGGCGCAGGCCCTGCACCTGTTCGACAGCTGGGTGGGGGCGCTGAGTCCCGCGGATTACCGGGAATACGTGCTGCCGCATTCCAAACGGGCGATTGAGATTGCGAAACAGGAGACGGATGCGCCCCTGATCCACTTCGGTACCGGCACTTCGGGCATGCTGTCCCTGATCAAAGAGGCGGGGGGCGATGTGATCGGGGTGGACTGGCGGATCGATCTGGCCGAGGCCCGGTTGCGGCTGGGGGAAGATGTGGCGGTTCAGGGCAATCTGGACCCGGTGGTGCTTTTCGCCCCTGTGCCGGAGATTCAGCAGCAGGCCGCGCGTATTTTAGACGGTGTTGCAGGGAAGCCGGGACACATTTTCAATCTGGGTCACGGGATTCTTCAGCATACCCCCGTAGCGCATGTTGCGGCTCTGGTCGATTTTGTCCACGAATACACAGGATCGGATTCGTATGCCGAATAGAGCGGTTCTGATGCTTGCGTACGGCAGTCCGGACGCTTTGGACGATATGGAAGCCTACCTGAACGATATCCGGGGCGGGCGCCCGATGTCCGAGGAATTCGTGGCAGAGTTCCGGGGGCGGTACGCGCAGATTGGGGGCCGGTCTCCGTTGCATGAACGTACGGTTGAGCAGGCGAAGGCTACGGAGGCGGTGTTACGCGCTCGCGGCCACGATCTGTCCGTCTACGTGGGGATGCGGCACTGGAGGCCCTGGATCAAAGATGTGGTTGCTCAGATGCACGCAGACGGCGTTGAAGAAGCGGTTGCGATTGTGATGGCGCCGCATTATTCTGAGATGAGCATCGGGCGGTACTGGGAAAAGGTGGGTAAAGCCCGTGCGGCGGCCGGCAGCAGCATCGGGTTTGCGTTTGTGGATTCCTGGTGCTGGCAGCCCAAATTGCTGAAGGCCCAGGAGGCGTTCGTTCAGGCCGGGCTGGAGAAATTTCCGGATGGGGCGCGCAGGACGGTGAAGGTCGTGTTTTCCGCGCACAGCCTGCCCGCGCGGCTTTTGAAGATGGGCGATCCATACGACGATGAACTCAAGGGCAATGCAAAGGCGCTGGCCGGGCGGCTGGGGGATGTGGACTGGACCTTTTCCTACCAGAGCGCGGCCCATACCGGAGAGCCCTGGCTGGGGCCTCAGATTGAGGATGTGATCGTGGACCTGGCCGGTGAGGGATACCGGAACGTGCTGGTGGCGCCGATCGGATTTGTGTGCGATCATGTGGAGATTCTGTACGATATCGATATCGGCGTTCAGAAGATTGCAAAAGAACAGGGCGTTCGAGTGGAACGAATCGAGTCGATGAACAGCAATCCGCTGTTTATTGAGGCGGTGGCGGATGCGGTGGAAGAGAAGCTGAATGAAGGGATGGGAGGTTGAAAAAATCGCGAATTTGGCCCTGTGGCAGTTTCTCAGATCACGGTTGTGGACATGGCGGATTTTTTCAGATGCATGTAACGATTGTCGGCGGCGGGATCGCCGGGCTGGCGACGGCTTATTATCTGCAGGAGAAGAGTCGGGAAGCGGGCGAGGCGGTTGCATATACGTTGATTGAAAGCGATCCAGGGTTCGGGGGAAAGGTCGTGACCGAATCTGTGGAGGGGTTTACAATTGAGGGCGGGCCGGACCTGATTTTGACGCAAAAACCCTGGGGGGTTCGGCTGTGTCGCGATCTGGGGCTGGATGATCGGTTGATTTCCACCAACTGTGACCGCCAGAAGACCTTTCTGGTGCAGGGTGGGCGACTGGTGCCTTTTCCCAGCGATTTTACGCTGATTCCCACGCGGTTCATGCCCTTTGTCCGGTCGCCGCTGTTTTCCCTGCGGGGCAAGCTGAGGATGGGAATGGACTGGTTCATTCCCGCCCGGAGGGGGACCAGCGACGAAAGCCTGGCGAATTTTATCCGCCGGCGGCTGGGACGGGAAGCGCTGGATAAGATCGGCGGGCCGATGCTGGCGGGCATCCACAGCGCAGACCCGGAACGGTTGAGCCTGTTGAGTACGTTTCCGAGATTCGCGGATATGGAGCAGCAGCACGGGAGCCTGATCCGGGCGATGCGAGCGGCGAGAAAGGCCCGCCCGCCTTTGGGAGAGCATGCGAGACCCCCGGCGATGTTTATCAGTTTGGTGGGGGGGCTGGGGGAACTGGTGGATGCGATTACCGAACGGCTGGGCAGCGATCTGCGCACGGGGCACCGGGTGACTGGCCTGCGGTTTCTGGATCCCGGGTTCGAGGTGGAACTGGATGGAGAGGGGGGACAGACGCTTGGGACCGATGCGGTGGTGCTGGCTGTGCCGGCCTTTGCTGCCGCGGATCTGGTGGAACCGGTTTTACCCGATCTGGCGGTCCGGCTCAGGCAGATCCGGTACGTTTCGACCGGGACTGTTGCGCTGGCGTATCGGAAGGCGGACGTAGACCCCCAGCACGATCTGGACGGGTTCGGGTTTCTGGTGCCCAGGTCCGAGGGACGCCGGATTACGGGGTGTACCTGGATGTCTTCAAAGCTGAACCACCGGGCGCCGGACGACGGCGTTCTGATCCGGGGATTTGTGGGCGGGGATGCCCAGGAGGAGGCAGTCGATTTGCCCGACAGTGCGCTGGTGGACCTGGTTCGGGAGGAGATTGCCGAGTTGGTGGGGATTACGGCCGAGCCGATTTTGCACCGGATTCACCGCTGGCGGCGAGGGCGCCCCCAGTACGATGTGGGGCACCTGGACCGGGTGGTGGAGATGGAGGCGCTTGCGGCAAAAACGCCCGGACTCTACCTGACGGGAAGCGCTTACCGGGGGGCGGGAATTCCAGACTGTGTGAAGCAGGCAATGGATACGGTGGACCGGATTCTGGAGGGATAAAGCAGGGCGAGCGCGAAAGGCACAACGTCCCTTGCTCCACTCCGCTCCGGAGTACAGGAAGCGGGCAGGAGATGATGAGCGCAAAGGCGTGAGCTTCGCGCTTTATTTTTTGGGTTCGAGGATTTCGCAGCCACCCATGTACGGGCGAAGCGCTTCGGGGATGATCACGCTGCCGTTGGCCTGCTGACCCTGTTCAACGATGGCGGGGATCAGGCGGCTGGTTGCCAGCCCCGAGGCGTTGAGGGTGTGCACGAATTCGTTTTTGCCGGTCTCCGTGCGCTTGAAGCGGATGCTGCCCCTGCGTGCCTGGTAGCTGTGCGCGTTTGAGGCGGAGCTGACTTCTTTGTATTCGTCCATGCTGGGTATCCAGACCTCGATGTCGTAGGTCTTGGCCATGGCAGCGCTTGCGTCTCTCGCGGCGAGTTTTGAGACCCGGTGGTGCAGGTTCAGGCCCTGGACCAGCCGTTCGGCTTTTGCGATGAGTTCCTCCAGCGCCGCCTCGGAGTCTTCGGGACGGGTGAACTGAAAGATTTCGACCTTGTTGAACTGGTGGCCCCGGATCATCCCGCGTTCCTGGGTGCGGTAGCTGCCGGCTTCCTTCCGGTAGCAGGGCGTATAGGCAAAGTATTTCCTGGGCAACGCCTCTTCGGGGATGATTTCGTCCCGGTGGAAGTTGATCAGCGCCGTTTCCGCAGTTGGAAGGAGGAACTGAACGCCCTTTTCGTGCTCGGACTTCAGGTGAAAGACGTCGTCCCCGAATTTTGGGAATTGTCCGGCTGTGTAGCCGCACGGGTAGGTCAGGATATGCGGCGGAAGGATGAACTCGTAGCCGTCTTTGAGGTGGTCTTCGATAAAATAGTTCAGCAGCGCCCATTCAAGACGGGCGCCGCTTCCCCGGTAGAGCCAGAAGCCGGTTCCGCCCATTTTCACGCCCCGCTCGTAGTCGATCAGTCTCAGCGATGTGACGAGTTCAACATGGTCTTTTGCCCAATCGCCCAGGTTGGGCTTTTCGTCCCAGACGCGGATGACTTCGTTGTTTTCTTTGTCGCCGGGGGGAACGTCGTCAGCAGGAATATTGGGCAGCGCTTCGAGGAAGGTTTTGATTTTCCGTTCGACTTCCAGCAGGTCTGTTTCAAGGGTTTTGATGGTGCCGGAGACGGACTTCATCTCGTTTTGCACCCGGGTGGTGTCCTGACCGGCTTTTTTCATCTGCGGGATTTGTGCAGAGACTTTGTTCCGCTTTTCCCGGAGTTTTCCAATTTCGGCGATGCGTTCCCGCCGTTTCCGGTCCCACCGGAGCAGTGTGTCGAAGTCTACGGTATCCATACGTTTGAGCAGTGCCTGCTTGACGCTTTCAGGGTTTTCTCGAATCAGGTTCAGGTCTAGCATAAGAGTACGGTCTCCTGTTCTGTTGGAGCGCAGCGGCCCTGTTCCGTCCCGGCTTCTTGAGAAACTGCCTGGAAAATAGGCTTTGGGTCTCCGTCATCTACACCCCCTCCCTGCCCTTCCCATGCCTTCGGCGAGGCCTTTTTCTTGTTTCTTCAACCTGTTAGTCAAGTATGTAATTCCCAAAAAATACTTCCGTCCGTTACGAGAATCAAGGTAAATTGTCCACCGAAGCTGTGCAACAATCCGCATCGGCCCCGGCCTTCAACGGTAGGTGGCTTCTATTTCGCAGGCCGCTCTGCCTTCCCGGAGCGCCACCAGCGTCACCGTCTTTCCATAGCGCGTGACCGGCTCACACGAAATCGGCTCACTGTCCACCCTGACCTCTGCCAGCCTCCGATCTGCAAACCGGCCCGGGATAAGCCAGCGAAGATTTCCGTCGTTCGGTGTGCCCCTGGCCGTGAACCTCAGTGTATGGTCTTTCCACGACATATGCTCCAAACGCCACCGGTCGCGCAGCAGCCAGAAATCGCACCACTGATCGTAGGACCAGATCGGAATGTCCCGTTCCACGGCTTTTTTCAGCAGGACCAGACCCTGCTCCCTTGAGTATTTCACCCAGTTGCCCGGGTGCATGATCACCCCGTAGGGCATGTGGAAGCGCGTGGCGCTGTCGTCCAGGATGCGGTCTACCAGAGCGCCGTACTGCGCCGGCGAATACCGGAACGATTTGGGCGCTGTCGGGTGGAACCACACATCGTCGGACAGGTGGGTGTGCTGCTGGATAACGTTGACCAGGCGCCCGTCGGGGTGGCAGAAGCGCATCGGCATGGCCGCCCCCCTCAGGTGGTAGGGTCCGCTGCAGCGGTCCCGCATGTATGCCGAACACAGAAAGTTTGCATCCATCCGGATGCCCAGCCGCGCCTCCACTTCAACCAGGTCGAGGTATCCCGCCCAGGACAGACAGTGGTTGCGGACGCTCTTCGGCCTGAACCCGTACATTTTTTCAAAAAGCAGGAGTTGCCGTTCAAATTCAGCAACCCGTTCCGGAATCGGCCGGCCGTCGAGGGGCCGCAGATTCGGATGCGGGCCCACGTCGTGGTCCTGGCGATAGCGCTGCACATCCCCGGATGTGGAGTGGGTGTGGATAGGGATAATGTAGAGACTCATCCTCGCACCGGCCGCCGTCACCTCCCCGAACTCCTGTTCGACTGCCGAAACCTCCGCCCCGTCCTCGTCGCCGGAGTAGAGTACGATGGCCGGGGCCTCTCCGGGCAGGTGCCAGAGCAGGGGCATCGGTGCGGGCACAAAGCGGCATACCAGATCCACCAGCCACCGTGCCAGCAGGTCGGCAAAGGGCAGCAGGCCGCTGTCCGCCGGGCCCAGGTCAACCCCTATGGAATCCGCCCGGATATTGCCCCCTACCGCCCGCTCGGTCCGGTCGGGGTCGCCCTGGCGGAGGGTGAGCACGCAGCGGGGCAGATCGAACGCGAAGGCCACAACGCGCCCCTCTCCCACAGGGGTTTCAATTGCGCCCACGGTCTCCCCTTCGAACGTGTCGGGGTGGTACAGGTAGGCCAGGCCCAATCCGGTCTGCACATCGTAGGCTCCCGCCTTCCCTACAACCGGAAGGTCCTCGCCCGAAAGCCCGGCCGCGGGGTACGCCGAAATGCGCAGACGCTGAGGTGTGGCCTTCGGCCCTGCACAGGCCAGGCCGGCTGCCTCCGCCAGCGCGCCGGTGGGCAGGAACGCGATCAGCGTACCGCCCCGCCGGGCAAAGCCGATCAGCGACTCGTGCGCCTCTGCGTTCTGTTCCGACGCCGGACAGACCAGCACGGGAGTCGATGCCGGATGCAATTCCTCCACCCGGTCCCGTCGGACCAGATCAAAGTTCGCAAGTCCCCATGTCCTGAAGACCTCGGCCACATAATCGGAGAGGTCGGACGGATGTGTAAGAATACCGATTCTCATGGTAAACCCCTTTGCTGGCGGAAGGACCCCAGGCCGCCGGCCGATGTGAAGGCCACTATGATCGTGTCGGAAAATATACGCCAGACTATCGCAACCTCGGCGAATCCGACCTTTTTCATTAAGTCGACCATGTACTCCGCAGAATGTTCGTATTCGGTGTCTTTTCCTGCCGCCTTCATCGCTCGCTTGAACTCCATCCTGGCATCGATTTCCTGTTGTGTAGCTAATCCAGAAGCGACGGCGATTTGTCGATGGCGTTGCCGAAATCGGGATGCCTGCGCTTGAGCGTGTGTACCCCATTTGGGCCCAAGAGACATCGTGTCGAATAGAATGAAGCAACCGCCGGGGCTGAGGGCATCTGCAATGCGTGCAAAAAGGTCTTGCAGATCTTCAGGAGCCACATGGTGAAAGGCCTTTGCTGAGAATGCCACATCACACGCCGGGACTTGAAAGCTAACCATATCTGAATGCCGCAGTTCGATCCGGCCTGAGTAAGGTACGACTTTCGGTGTCGCTATCGCAAGCATCTCTGGATCACTGTCCACGCAGGTGCCCGTAGCGTTGCAGAAGTGCTCCAGCACTCGAATGGCGGGCTCCGCAGTTCCACAGCCAAGGTCCACAAAGTCGAACCTGTCATTTGGGCCGAAGGGAATTAACTCCACAAGCATGTCCAACCCCTTGCTATAGGGAGGACTCAGAATGGGTTGAAGCCGATCATACGAATCCGCGACATTTCCGAAGTAGGTGTCAGCTCTGGTATCCATAGTTGCCTCCTATGCTTGCCGAAGAGTGCCCGAACCTGCGAAGCAGGGTTCTCCGGAGCGAAGCGAAACACCCCACAGAGAAGATTTTATTTTTTTTCACCAATTTCAGCGATGGTATCGCCGGTTATTTTGATGGTGTGGGTGTCTACTCGCTCAACGTCCTCACGGGCAGCTCTGGCCTCGGCACTGGCAGCGGACTGATATTCGGTCACGAAAATATACGGGGATGGGATTGTATAAGGTGTGATTTCCCCGATCCGCCCCATGGCTTTGCGAGCGCCCTCCCGGATCAAATCCCGAGCTTTGGTGGGAGAGAGGGTGAGCGCACCCGTGCGGCTGAGCCCCTCTTTCACGACAACGCCTTCGATGGCAGGGACGTAACGTCGGGCCTCGTCCACAGCAGCCCGGTCTCCGCTGACGAAAACCGTGGGCACGCCAACCTCACCGGCATAAGCCATGTTGAAACCAATTTCACCGATCAGTTCATCGTTCAACCAGCAGTTGGCAATGCTTCGGGAGCTCCAGCTGTGACACAGCACACCATCAGGTGTGTTGTCCATCGCGTGATGGCCATACAAAAACTGCGCCTCAAATGTCAGTCCCATCTCCCACACAGATCCCCTGGGGCGGCCGAATATCACCCGGGCTTCACGGTGGATATGTTCGATATTGATTCCACCACTGCCGTGTCCGTCCAGCACGATAGGATCTGTGGCGCCTCCTTCCATAGCACCGTCTATGAGGGCGTTGATCTCCAGAGTGGCCAGATATTTGGCCTGTTCGTTGTCGCGACCCCCATCGTAAGTCTGAGTTTTGAAATCTACGATGCCGGCAGTGCCCTCCAAATCGCACAAGATAAGAATTCTCATGGAAAGTCTCCTGGTGAACTTGACCGGTTTAGGTTTTTGCCTTCGATTTCTTGCTGGCTGCCTTAGCCGGCTTCCCGGCTGACCGCAGCAGCTTCACGACCTCCGCAGCGTCTTTTCCCCCTTTTCTTGCATGCGCCATAAGTGAAATTCCGTGCGGTCCTGGTTCGTCTATTACAGAGGGGTCGTCAGCTAAAACAGCTTGGACTATGGCCAACTTGCCCAGCATAGCCGCGGCAAACAGATCTATGCGAGCACCACTTTGCAGCAAATGCTCTGCGATATCCTTCCGGCCCATGTGGGCGGCCGCTCCAAGCCCGGTCTCCCAGTCTCCTCCTCCCCAATCCCAGCTGGCATTGAGTAGCGCAGGCTCCTTCTCGAGCAGGTTCTTCACGCTGTCAAAATCGGTGTGTGCGTCATTCACGAATTGCCGTACCAGATCTGTGTCTATGGGTGGTTTCTTTGGAGGCATCCTGGTTTCCTTTCTGTAATAGTGAACTCCTCTGGGACTGATTCTGGCATTTCTCATAACGAAGCGGTTCTGTGATGTGCCTGTCCGGGGTTGGGTCAGGCGGGGTCATTGATCTTGCCTATGGGCTGAAAGTTCCTCAAAAACGTTTTTTGGACTGCCATAATCTAAGTACGACAAGGGCACTTCGTTCAAGCGAAACGAAACGTCAAACGGAGAAAGACCACCTTGTATTAGATCCGCCTTCGCCTGCCAAATGAGATCGTTCATTGAGCCGATTACGGACCGGTTGAGCGCTTTGGAAAAACGGACGATACCCAACGATGGAACGATGAGCTTCTCAAAAATCGACTCGTACCCGGCCGAACGAATGACGTCACTCATGTAGCCTGTAACCCGATCCAGGAACCGACAATCGTCCGTCAGTCCTCTTCCGAACATGACCATGGAATACAGCGAGATCGTGTTAGAAATGAGCACGTATTGGGTCCGGTCGGCAGTGAACAGGTGCGCCGACCAATCCGCAAACGGATTGAGGTCTGCTGGCAGAATCCTGTCCGGAGCCAGATGAATCTTCTTGCCCAGTTTGGCTGATATTCGAAGAATCATTCTCTTCTCCCTACGCACTGTCTATCCGATGGCATCTCCAATTGGGCAGACATGTCCTATAACGTCTCGCCGGTTTGCGAACCCGCAAAGCGGCTTGCCGAAGGCCTGGCGCCGAACGGCGCGCAGCGTGAATTGCTGTGATATATGAAGTGGAATACTCTGCGTCTGATGGAACATATGTGTGGGTTCATTTGTACTCAGCCATTCGGTCGAATGCGGTGGGGCGATGTCGGGATTTCCAAGCATCAATTAGAGCGTCCACATTGTCCTGGTTCGGTTGCGTCGAATCAATTTCCAGATCGTACTCCGTGAAACCGTGGACTACTTGATGGTCCATTCGAGCTTCCCCAACTTGTCGATTTCCCCTCTCGCGCTCCCTTCGCTCCAGCTCAGAAAGCGGACAGTGTACACCAACGAAGAACACGTCAAATCCAGCGAGAAGCCTCACCAGGTCCGACATCCACTCCTCACGCTCCACGATGTGATCAACGATGAGATTGTTGCCTGCTTCAGCCAATACCGGCAGACAGCGATGAAACCCATCGAAAACGGCGGGACGCATGGCCGACCAATCGATTTCCCCACTGTGAATACGGGCCATTGGCAGGGCGTTGGAATCCCGAAGATGGTCAAAAGAAAAATGCCAGAACGGTATTGGTAGTTTCTGCTGCAAAAGGCGGGCAAGCGTAGACTTTCCGGCGCTCGACGGTCCGTTGAGGAGTATAATCTTTCCTGGTTCGCGATTGGCGTTCATGGATTTCAATTGCCCAGGAAATATTCTGAAGATGCCATGGGTAAGCCTCTACTTAGAAAATAGCCTTCCAGATTGCAACAGAACTTGTTGTTTTTATTTGCTTTTGGCCTTTTTCTTGCGCGCCCAAGAAAAAGGCCGAAAAAGAAGGGCGCCGCTCAAGCGCCGCGGGGGCTGCTTTTCCGCGAACCGTCCCTGTGGTGGAAACGGGCGTTTGTGCCCTGCGAACCTTTGGGGTGTTGCTGGACGGTGTTGCTGGACGGAAACGCGCGGAAAAGCCCCATCCCCCCGCCCCGAAGGCGGGGGAGGCGAGACGCGGCAACTATTTTCATCCTAATGGGTGCCCCCAAGGGGGCATGACAACTGCTTTTTAGATATGCATTCTTGATCAGAAATACCAGGGGGCATTGTAGTTAAAAGCTTTTCCCAAAAGTCATTTGCGTGTCACATCCTGGGAAAGTCTCCTCATACTTTCGTTGAAGTTCGCGGTTAATAGAAGGTAACCGCAACCAGACTTGATTAACACTTCCATCATAGACATTCGTACCAATCACTTCGTATGATTCGTTCAGTGATTTCAGTTCATCAATGCTGTGTTCTTCCGACTGAATAAGCAACGAACCTGTGTAACCCAGCTTTGCGTAAAACTCTTCAGCACCTTCTACAGCCCCTAAGGTAATACCGTGATAGTCAAGGTGTTTTATACGTTTTTCTATTTCAACCATAAGAGCACTTCCAACACCTCTCCCCCTGTACGTATTATCTACACCACAATGACCAATCGTGACTCCTCTATTGTCCTCCCACGCAAATACACATCCGCAAATAGTAGATCCATCTTTGGCATATAGGAGTAATTCCGATCGTTCATTCATTTTCTCTATCCAGAAATTGCGGCTATATCTGTACTCATCATTATCAAGTTGTGGAAAGATGTCATATACCAACTGCAAGGCTGCGATCCGTCCCACTCGCAATCCGGCGCCTCTGCTTTTCCTTTCGCCGGCCAGATCACCGTCACCAGTTCGATCCGCCGGTCCGGATCGGTCGTCGCGTGGAGCGCCTGTTCGGTAAGCTGCTGCATCACGCACACAGGGGGATCGACACAGGCCTGTTCGACCGCTGGCGATACGAATGTGAGCGACAGGGCCGTCCCTACACCGGCGATCTCACACCGGCCGGCGAACAGATCGGGCTGTCCGGCCGTATGTGCCATAAAGGTCACGCGCACCGGTTTGTCCGCCTTGATCTCGTCCACAACGACAAGATATCGGCCGTCCACCGCGCCAAAACACGGGTCCGTCCCCTGGGGGTTTCAAGCGTCGGGCGCACCGGATTCATCATGTTCCGGGTGCCGCGCTTTTTCGCTCGCGCTCGGGAACTCACCGGGAATTTTAAAACAGCTTCTAAAAATACTGAACAACCCCTTGACATTTGGGCGAAAAATTCCCAAATTGGGAACATGCGATAAAATTCCCAAGGACCTTCTGTGCACGTAATCACCCGTAAGAGACTTCAGGAATTCTGGCAGCGTCATCCCGACGTCGAACGCCCGATGAGGGCCTGGTTGGCTGTCGTACGGCTAAAGCGTTACACCGGCCCTCACGAAGTCCGACGGGATTTCCCCTCCGTCAGTTTTCTCGGAAGCTGGCGAACCGTCTTCAATATCGGTGGCAACAAATACCGACTGGTCGTTGATATGCGCTATGACCTGGGCAGGATATACATCCGTCATGTGCTTACACACAAAGAATACAACAGACGAACCAAAGACGGAAGCCTGTAAAATTTCGAGGAGTACAAAATGGCTGAACTTCTTGACTTCACCAAGCCCCATGTCCTGAGGGATGAGGCCGAATATAACGCAGCGGTTGCAGAAATCGATCGTCTTCTGGATACCGATCCGCCGCCCGGCTCTGAGGATTACGAACGTCTGGCGTTCTTCTCGGTCTTGATACAGGCCTATGAAGATACCCACTTCCCAATCGATGAACAGACAACACCCCAAGAGGTCGTTGACTTTATGCTGGAACAGAAAGGACTGACACGGGCTGATCTGGCGAAGTGGATAGGAGGCAGAAGCCGCACTTCCGAATTCTTCAAGGGAGTTCGCAGTTTATCCATACGTCAGATTGAAGCGTTGAAAGCACATCTGGGGATCCCGGCGGATTTACTTATTAAGAAGCTGTCTTAAAATCCCCAGCGGTCTTCGCGCGGCTGCAAAAGCGCCGGTCGGCGTTGGTCGAATCCACCCGTATCTGGAGGATACGGGCGGGTTCTCCCGCCTTGACCACCACGTTTTCGCTCGCGCTTGGGAACTCACCGGGAATTTTAAAACAACTTCTAAGAAGCTGTCTTAAAATCCC
>JAAXHW010000029.1 GCA_012270675.1 Candidatus Latescibacterota bacterium
ACCCCTCCCCCGGCCCCTCCCCGAAGCGGGGAGGGGAGCGTGTGCTTCTAACCTGATTTATTCATGAGTTGTCACGGTTAGCTGCTTTATTCGCGAATCAATCAACGCCACCCCCGCACAATGGCTTGTCGAGCCCTTGAGGAAGCCTGTGTGAAGGTGGGGCAGACATTCCTGTCTGCCCTTAGAAGCTGTCTTAAAATCCCCAGCGGTCTTCGCGCGGCTGCAAACGCGCCGGTCGGCGTTGGTCAAACCCGCCTGGACCGCCACCTTTTCGCTCGCGCTCGGGAACTCACCGGAAATTTTAAAACAACTTCTTCACATTGTCCTTCTGCCCCAATGCAGGCAGAAGAAAGGCCTGCGCCGCCTTGATAGCGCCAATACGCGTGGTCACGCAGTCCGGCTCTTGTGGGGTTTTCCGCGATGTAGCCGACGAAGCGCCAATACTGCTTTTCGCTGTGACGCCCATGGGTTTGTTGATTTCTCGGGCAGAGGCGCCTTTAATGCCCTGCAGCATCCGCGAAGGGTCATGGCCTCCCAGCGGTTCGATAAGGAGGTGGAGGGATGGCGCTTCAGCCACAGCTTTAAAAGGCGCGGCGTTTGTCCTGGGGGATCGCGTCAGTCAGGCGAAAGGTGATCCAATAGATCGCGCCGTCCTTTTTCCAGTGAGGGAGATGGCGGCGCGTCGTGGCGTGCCCGGACACAGGATTCCAGGGTATCGGTTTGATGGGTATGAGCAGACAGGAATGTCTGCTCCACCCTCCAGGACAAATCGCCTGCACGTGCTTCCACTTCCCGAGACAGCAAAGCGTCACTGTCACCTATTTTATGAATTACTCAGGCTAAGCAGTTTCTGAGGTGGGCCACCTGATCCCACCCGGGTGACCCGCTTGCCTGAAGGCAAAAAAAAGGGCAACCACAAACGGTTGCCCCGAAGTCCACGAACCACAAACGCCTACCCGCTATCCTCCGAACCCGCTTCGTCCCGTTCCAACCTCAACGGCATCACCAGCGCCTTTCGGTCCTCCCGGTCGGAAACTGAGCACAGAATCCCTTTGTTCACTCCCCCAAACCGAAAATCCATCGGTTCTTCTGGACCTGCCTCAAGGGCGCAAATGGCGGACCGCCAGTACGCATGGTTCACCCCGATCCGAAAAATCTCCTCCGGCCCCTTCATAGCCACCCGGGCCTGGACCGAAGTCGTGAAAGTCCAGTCCGGACTGTCCGCGGGTGGCCCCTCCCCGGCGTCTTTGTGTGGATCGTATGAGCGCCACTTCCCGTCCGGCATCTTACAGCGCTATCCCATATCCCGTGCCGTGGTCATCGAAAGCGTTTGGTCCGATACAGAGAGCCGGATCACCACCATCGGGTTGTATCGCCACGTCTCCTCCCGGTCTACCGGATGTCGGGCCCCCAGATACTCGCCGATCAGTTCGACTGCCTCCAGCAGCGCACCCGCCTGAACCGTGACGGAGCAAACGGGCGCATCTGTGGGAATGACCGACTCGTACTTGACATAAGACCCCTCTATCACTGAGACCGGGCGATCCGGTTCGCCCTGAACCTGTAAAACAGCGCTTTCCTCTCCAATTGAAAGCGTCGCCCGCTCCGCATCGGGAATCTCAACCCCGTCCCAGGGCCCCAGAATAACGGGAGCCGCGACCTTCTTCAGACCTTCCGCGATCCGGACCAGCAGCCGGGCGCCGTCGGTCGCAACCACCCGCCCCCCCGTATCCAGACAGACCCCCTGAAGAATGGGACGGTTCTCATCCTGGCTGACAAACGCTACGCCCCAGCGCAGCGCGCTCAGGTCTTCCCGCGTCAGTTCAAACGCCTGCATAGGTGTATCCACATGTCCCATCGAAATCATCTCCTCTTTCAATCGCCGTCTCGCCTTCTGAAGGCGGCTGCGAACCGTATCCACCTCCAGACCCAGCAAATCGGCCGTCTCTACGTACGTATACCCTTTGAAATAGTGATGGACGATCACCTCCCGGTGTGCCCCGGAAAGGGCCCGCAGCGCATCCTGAACCATTGCCCGGACCCTTCGGACCTCCTCCTCGCCTCCCGAGCTCCCCGTTTCAGCGGCCCATTCGGCCTCCAGGGCCTCTCCCAGTTGAAGCTGCACAATCCGGCGGCGGTGCCATCCCCGCGCCGTATTGTCGGCAATCGCCCGAAGCCACGCCGGAAACCGGCGCACCTCTCTCAGCTGCCCCAGTCGAGAGTACGCCCTGATAAAAACCTCCTGTACCAGATCCTCAACATCCTCCGGATAGCGCACCCACCGGCCAACCCGGGCGTACACCTTCCGCCCGTAGCGTTCCACCAGAACGGCAAATGCCCGCTGATTTCCGGCCAGCGTCTGCTCGATCAGATCCCGGTCTTCGGGCTGTTCCACCGGATGTCCCCTCCGCAACTTAATACCCTGCTTCGAACGCGTTCATAACCATTGACGCACATATCCAAAAAAAGTATCCTCCTGAGACAAAAAAAAGCCCCGATCAACCTGTCCTGCTCCCTGCATTCACGACCGCCTCTTCCGAATTCAGCAATTCGTCACCGAACCTTTCCACGCAAATCGGATCTAACCCATAGAAACGCATAAACCGGACCTTACACAAAAGGAATCCATCGCTGAAAAAGGACTCAGAAATTATTCAGGCCGTACTTGAGGGCGATTCGGAGCAATTTGCGATACTGGTTCAGCGCTACCAGAGCATCCTCTACGCGATAGCGCGCTCACGACTGCGAGACCCACACCAGGCCAGAGAGGCGGTCGCGGATACCTTCGTCCGGGCATACGTCTCACTTGGCAGCTTGCGGAATAGAGATCGATTCAGCCCCTGGACAAACACAATTCTACACAACCTCTGCCTCAAGAAATTGACCCGACACGATCGCGAAATCCCGCTTAAGGACAACATCACCGACACCCGGCCAAATCCACAAGAGCAACTGGAAATCGAAGAAGCGAGAGACCAGCTCCTCAGGGCATTGGACGAACTCTCCCCCATCAACCGCGAAGCCACAATATTACACTACGGCTTTGGCTTCAGCATCAAGGAAATCTCTCAATGGTCAGGCGTCCCCACAGGAACCACAAAGCGCCGACTGCACGACGCGCGCGCTGAGCTAAAAAAATCGCTCCGCGAAGCGCCGACCCACTTTACGATCCATTTAGAGGAGGAGATTGTTATGGAGATCAGCAAGAAGGAAATTCCGGAATCGAAAATCGACAATGTCAACATGAAAGGGTCCTGTATCAGCTATGTCGATATGAACGAATCGGTATTCCGCAATGTCGATTTTTCGGGAGGAGACTTCGCATTCATCAACATCAATGGCGTCCGCTTCAAAAATACCGGCGGCGCGGATGGAACACCCGCCTCAGACGTATCGTTCGACCGCTGTACAATGCAGAAAAGCCGCTTTACGCACGTAGACCTGTCTGAATCGCACTTCCGGCAGGTGAACCTCAGCGGCGTCAAACTCGAGAACTGCGAACTGGATGGATTGACCATCGACGGCATAGATATCAAGCCGCTTCTGGCGTCTGCAAAAAGCAAGAAGTAAAAGTCGACAATCCACATCGAGGGGAGCCCCGACCGGAAAGAAGTTGCATTTGCATCAACACACCCTATCTTTTCTCTGGCTGGTTGGACATCGTAAAATTGTTCATTTCAGAAAGGAGACGGCCTGATGGCCCGGCGTGACTGGTATTGTGAAGACGTCCTTTCGGGCAAACTCGACGTGCAGCGCGTCTACGAGGACGACCGGGTGCTCGCCTTCCACCATCCCAGACCCGTGGCCAGGATTCACGTGGTTGTGGTGCCCAAGCGTCACGTCACGTCCCTGCTCGACGAGGCCGCCCTCGACGGTGACCTTCTGACGTCAATGGTCCGGGCGATTCAAGCGACCGCGACTTCGCTCAGCCTCCTGGATGGTGAGGGGTTTTACGTGCGTACCAATGCTGCGGCTCCCGGTGTGACGCCGCACATGCACTGGCATATTCTGGGGCCGGGTGCTGGCGCTGATTGGCCAGGGTCGTGATGCGGTCGCGTCGCCCCGGTCTTCGTCTGCGAGGAGGAATACTGTGTTCGGTCATCTCATCCGTAAAGAGATCCTGGACCACCTGCTCAGCGTGCGCTTCCTGATTCTAACCGGAATAGGCGCCCTGACGATCTGGCTGAGCCTCTACAGCGGATATGCCGACTATCTGGCCAGGCTCAGGGACTACCGTTTGGCACAGGCTGGAACCGAACAGCGCATCCGGCAGATCGAGGAGGCCGACCAGGTGGTACCGTACTACTACTGGTACGAGGTCACCAACATAGGGTTCTTTGAGCACAAACCCCCCACACCGATGAGCATCTTCATACGCGGACTGGACCCCACACTGGGCCGCTCCATCTCCACTACCGGTACTCCCCAGCGGCGGCTCAGGCGCAGCCCGGTAGAGGCAGAGCCCATCCTGGGGGTATTCCCTCCTCTGGACCTCGGGCACGTGGCCCAGGTCGTTCTCAGCCTGTTCGTCCTGCTCTTTATCTACAATGCGATCTGCGGCGAGAAAGAGAACGGAACCCTCCGGCTCGTCTCGTCGTACCCTGTGCCGAAACATCTGCTGCTGCTGAGCAAATTCACCGGAATCTGCACGCTCTCGCTTTGCGCCTTCGGACTGCCCCTGCTCCTGGGCCTGGCCGTGCTGCTATGGATGCCTCAGGTGCGGATCACTGATCCGGAATGGGTGCGCCTCGGAGGCATCGTCGTCGCTTTTTTGCTTTATCTGGTCTCCTGCACCTGTGCGGGTCTCTTCGCATCGTGCCTGGCCCACCGTTCAGCCACCTCTTTTGTGATTCTGCTGGTCTACTGGGTGACCACCGTTGTGGTTGTCCCAAAAGTGAGTCTGATCGCGGCCGACGCCCTTCGGCCTGCCCCTTCCATTCACGAACACCAGGCAAAGCGCTACGCCATCCAGCTCCAGTACCTGAGAAAGTGGCGCGAAGCCCGCAGGAAATGGCATGAACAGCACAACGAAGAATGGCGGCGCACCCCGGAGGGACGCGAAGCCTATCGTCGCTACTACCTCAAGACGCGGGACGAAATTCTCACCAGACAGAGTCAGCCGCTTGTTGACCGCCTGAACGAAGACTTTCGAAATAAGTATGACCAGCGGACGCGTCTGGCCGTTGTGCTGGCTCGATTGTCGCCCGCCTTCGCGTTCCGGAACACTGTTGCCCGCCTGGCCGGAACCGGCATCGATCGGCACCAGAGCTTCGAAGAGACCTTCATCCGGAACCATATCCGCCAGATCTACTCGCCGTGGAGGACAGAAAAATCGGAACGCTATGTTCTGAGCGGCATCCATCCGGCCAAATATGGCAAGCAGAAATGGGACCTCACCGGCATACCGCGCTTCATGTTTCAGGAAGCGGGCCCCGGCGAAGTCCTCCGAAAGGCCCTGGTGGACGTGCTGGTCCTGGTCTTATGGGCCCTCGTCTTCTTCTCCGGAGCCTGTGTGAGCATGCTGCGCTATGATGTCCGGTGAGACAGGACAACTGTCAGTAGCCCATAGCCAGTTTGGGCTGCTCGCCACCTGCCACCCGTAACTGCCACCTGGGTAAGAAGCCGCCATGATTGGACGTCTGATTCAAAAGGGACTCCTCAACCACCTGCTCGACCACCGATTCGTGGCCATCTTCCTGCTCTGTGCTTCGCTGTCGGTCCTGGGTGTCTACGTTGGCGTTCAGAATTATCTCCGGATGCGGCAGCAGCACCAGACGGTCACCCATAAGAACCGGGAGCATGTCCAGAAGTCTATCGAAAGAGGCGGCTGGCGCGGCGTCACCGATTTGATCAGGATGGGCATTCTGTGGAACCGGCCGCCCGAGGTCCTCAGTCCCCTCATTTTCGGGCTTTCGGGCAAGGTGGGGCAGGAAGTGGTCATGAAGCATCAGCGGATGGTTCTCTTCGAAGACAGTCTCTTCTCTGTCGACCCGGTGAATGCGCTCCTCGGTGTCCTCGATTTCAGGTTCATCGTTAAGGTCATCCTCAGCCTCTGTGTGCTGCTGCTGATCCACGATGCCGTCTGTGGCGAGAAAGAGGCGGGCACACTGCGGCTTTATGCATCCTATCCGGTGCCCAGGTCCACCCTGGCTCTGGCCAAACTCATCGGTTCCACCGTTGCGGTGCTGCTGCCGTTCGCCTTCGCCTACACCCTGGCCGTCGCCGTCCTCACGCTCCATCCTGAACTGGACGTGAAGGGCCAGGACTGGGCCCGCATGGCCGTCTTGATGGTGTTGTTCGGCCTCTATCTGACAGTCTTTGCCGCCTTCGGACTGTGGGTCTCATCGGCCACGCATAGACGGATGACGGCATTTCTGGGGCTCCTCGGACTGTGGACTGTCTGGATCTTTGTGCTACCCGACCTTGCCGTCCGAATCGCGCAATGGGTCGTGCCTGTAGATAGCATATATGCCCAGGAGAAACAGAGGGACGCGCTGCGGTGGACGGCTATGAAAGGAAGCAGGGACGAACGCGAGGCCTATGAGAGCCGGAACCCCGTGGCAGACTGGGAAGCACTCACAGACGCACAGAGGGCCAGGATTCTGGAAGCCCGGGCGGCCGCGTTTGGCAGCATAGAAGCGAAGTGGAACGCCGAGCTCCACGCTCGAGTCGCGGAACTGCGGGCCTCAAGGCGGAATCAGATGCGTCGTCAGCAGAATCTGGCGCTCTGGCTGTCGGCGCTATCCCCCTACGGAGCAGCAACGTTCACCTCTATGGATCTGGCCCGTACGGGTATTGCCAGGCACAACAGGATTGAGGACGCTTTGAACACGTATCTCATTACCCTCTCCCAATTCATAAGCAGCAAGCTGTTCAAAGGGGACGCCGACCTGTCCGACTTCTCCTGGTTCGTCTACGAGGACACGGAAACGCTCGGATCATGTCTGTCCCGCAACGCGTTCCACATCCTCAATCTGGCGCTCCTGGCGGTCCTGGGATTCGCCGGGGCCTTCGTTACCATCCTTCGGTACGACGTGAGATGAAGATCAACAACACCGTGGGCCAGCAGCCTCCTTCCCCTGAATCCGTTAAACAAGTATGTAATTCCCAAACATTACAGCAAATCATAGAGTTCCTCCAACCGGTCCTCCAGCTTCCGCAGCTGTCGACTGAGCTTCTCCCCCCTCTTGTAATCTCGATTCCGGTACGCCTCCGCCAGTGCCCGTTCCAGCCTGAGCTTCTCCTCTTCAAACGCCTCAATCTTCTCCTCAATCCCTTCCGGAGCGGTGGAAAGCGGCCGCACAGTGTTCTTTTTGGCAGCCGGTCGTTTCTTCCTCACAGGCGAAACACGCCCCTGTTCAGCCTTCTTCTTCTCCCAGAAGACTGAGAAATTTCCCGGATAGCATACCAGATCGGGATTTCTGACCTCCACGATCCGGTCCACGATCCGGTCCAGAAAGTACCGGTCGTGAGAGATAACCAGCACAGTCCCCTCAAATACCTCCAGCGCCTCCTCCACCTGCTCCCTCGACTGGATATCCAGATGGTTGGTCGGCTCATCCAAAAGCAGGAGATTCGCGTCCGACGCCATCAGCCTGGCCAGCTGAACGCGGCTCTTCTCTCCCCCGCTCAGCGTCTTCACCTTCCTGTCCATATCCTCCCACCGGAAGAGAAATTTGGACAGCACCGCGAAGGCCTGGTCCTTTGTCAAACCCTTCTCCCGGCGCACCTCCTCCAGAATCGAACGCTCCGGGTTCAGGGTCTCATGTTCCTGGGCGTAATACCCGATCTTCGTCTTCGGACCGATCCTCAAGACCGGATTCTCCCACGCGCCCTGTTCCAGGATATCCTTGAACAGCGTCGTCTTGCCCGTACCATTGGCGCCCAGCAGGCCGGCGCGATCGCCAAAAGAAAGGAGCATATCCACATCCTGAAACAGCACCCGATCTCCGAAAGCCTTCGAATATCCCCTGAGTTCCAGTGTAATCCGGCCGCTCCGTTCCTCAAAACCGAAGCGGGGATCGATGCGCTTCCGGTCCAGGTCCGGCCGCTCGATCCGGTCCATCCGGTCCAGCATCTTCTGTCTGCTTCGGGCTCGCCGGAAATTTTTCTCACCGCCCCAGAGTTCAAACCGTTTGATCATCTCCTCCAGCCGCCGGACCTCCTTCTGCTGGTCTTCGTAGGCCGCCTTCTGTTTGATCAGATTTCTCAGCTTCTCGGCCCGGTACGTGGAATAATTGCCCCAATAGGCCGCGGCCTTCCGGTCCTCCAGTTCCAGAATACGCTCCACGGTCCGATCGAGCAGGTACCGGTCGTGTGAGACCAGAATCGTGGTCTTGCCGTAATTCCGGATAAAACCCTCCAGCCACGCCAGCCCCTCGAAATCCAGGTGATTTCCCGGCTCATCCAAAAGCAGAATATCCGGCTCCTCCAGAAGCATCCTGGCCAGAGCCACAACATTCTTCTCTCCCCCGCTGAGCGACCCGATCCGCCGGTCCCGCATCCCGGAAATCCCCAGCCCTTCCAGCACCGCCTCGATCCGCTGCTCGTACGTATATCCCCCCAGGCGCTCGAACGCTTCCACGAGCCGGCCGTACCGCCCCATGGCCTCCTGAAGACGGTCCTCATCCGGAGCCGTTCCGGAATTGCCCATCTCGGCTTCGAGATCCTTGAGTTCCGCTTCCAGCTTCCTGACCGCGCCGAAAACATCCAGGACCTCCTCATAAACCGTATGCCCCTCCCGATACGTCAGATGCTGGGCGAGGTAACCGATTCTGAGCCCCTTCGGTTTTGTAATCGTCCCCCCGGTAACCCCCTCGACCCCGACAATCATCTTTAAAAGCGTGGACTTCCCCGAGCCATTCTCCCCGATCAACCCCACCCTCTCTCCCTGGTTGACCTTAAAGGAAACGCCCTCCAGGATCGTATTGGCCCCAAAGGCCTTTGTCAGATTGTTCACTTCCAGAACCGTCATCGTCACCATATCCTTTTAACCGTAAAAAACCGCGCGTATTCAGACGGAATACCCACGGTTTCAAAGCCGAAAAACAAAAAGGCCGCGAGACGCATCCTCACGGCCTAACTTATTGTAAAAAATTCAGATATGGCAACTTAAGGATCCGACTCCTTGAACCGCATGGGCACACTTCTCCCCTCCAGGGCCGAATGAACCGCTGTTACGCCAAATGCAAAGCCGAAAAGAGACACCATGCTGAGAGAGGCAAAAGAGACCTCCACCCTCACAGAGCCTCCTGACGGCAACAGCGCTTGTGGATCTTGCAGAATCAAGGAAAATACCCTTTCGAAAAGTTTAAAGCATCCACAACCGGAAAGATAAACTTTGACTCCTGTGGAGTCAAGAAAAAAACAGGCATGCGCAACGCGCAAGTCTGATTCGGATACGCATCGTGCGATCTCCTTTCTTCGACCGTTTACAGGCGGCAACTTTTATCCCAAAGGTTTGATTTTTTTAGAATAATCTATTGCCACCGGGCGGAGAATTTCATAAATTGGTTGTGAACACACCGTTTTTACCTGTCGGTGTGATTCGGAGCCCTCGCGTCGTCCCGCCAACGACTCGCGCGAGGGCCTTTCTTTATGAACCCTCTCACGCGTCTCGCCTCCCGCGCGGAATCAGACCGCCACGGCCACACTGCTGATAATCCCCTCCACCCCGGCACTGTTGCGAGACCGCACCTGAAGGGTATTCAGCCCCTCGTGCAGCGGCCAGCCGAAATGCTCCGGCCGCTCCTCCCAGACCCCTTCGTCCACCCTGGCCAGATAACCCACAAACCCGGGCGTATCCGTCTCCAGATAGACCTCCAGCGCTCCGGGATCTTCGCCCTGCTCGATGGTATACCGCGCCTGGTTCAGCGTCGGATAAAAATCCGCCCGCCTGTTGGTATGGTGGCTGAAATGCAGCAGCGGCGGCACCTGATCGTCTGCCCAGTTGAGGTACCCGTTCCACGCCCAGACCTCCGTCCCCTGACTCACCGGCAACGGGCGCGCCTGACTGAAGGTATTGGTGCGCGGCACCATGCGGAAGTGGCAGAACGAGCGGAACAGGAAAAACGCGCCCTCTTCAGTAGAGTACGCATAATTGCCCTCGCGGAAAGCGATGGGCAGGTCCGCCACCAGCGCGTCCAGGTCCTGCCGGAAGAGATAGGGCCGGTCCCAGCGCTCGACCTGCTCCAGCCTGTCCGCCAGCACCTGGTGGATCTCCAGCGTGTCCAGCGGCACCCGCGTGGCCGGATCGTACCAGTAATAGTCTCTGGTCGCATCCAAATGCACCCACTTCCGATAATCGTTGGACCACACCTCGGCAATCTCGTGACCGGTCATCCCTTCGCTGTGGAAGTTCACGTGCCGGGCCGGAATCCCCATGCTCAAACAGGCGGCCACCAGCACCACATTGGGATACAGACACATCTTATCCCGACGTCGCTGTCCGTACTCGTTCATCCGCACCGCCCCCTGTTCATCGCACTCCAGCCTCAACCAGTCCACAACATTCCAGGGAAAGTGGGCGCAGTCTCCCAGCGGGACAGTGTACGCCCACGCCATCAACCGCTCAATCTTCTCAAACTCGGTCTGTGCGCCCGCCACCACCGCCTCCAGCTCAAACCGTTCCCGAAGCTCTCGCAGCATCTCGCACCCGTAGTCCTCGTGGACAAATTCATAAGACGGACGAAGAATCCGGGCGTTCTGCGCCTTCACAATACGCAGTGGAGCGCTCACCTCGTCCACAACCTCAGCATCCAGACGCACACCCTTCAACAGCGGCGTCCGCAATCCATCCCCGGTGGAGAACCCGGCCTTCCACTGCACATAGCGCCCTGCGATCTCTTCTACGGGCTGCCCGGAGTCACACGGCGCCCACGCCCCCCAGTGCTCCGCGTCGTAAACCGACCGTGCTCCGGTGCGGACCTGAAACCGAATCTCAGTCCCCGCCGGCATCTCGGTGTCCCGGTCAAAACGCAGCGCCTTCAGGCGGCGTCTGCGCTTCACAGCCGTGTCCTCTTCACCGGCGGCGTCGATAATCGCGGAAACCACCTCCCCATTTTCCCGAAACTCGTCCAGGGCCAGGCGCACCACGTATTCACCCCGCTCCGGCGCCCACGCTTCGTCCCGGCTGACACTGCTGGTCTTCGGCAGCACCACCGGGTCGGGCATCCCCTTTTCGAAATCTCGATAATCCGCCACCATCAAGCTCCACCCGAGGCGACCGTCAACAGCCTGTATCGTAATCTCATTGTCCCCCTCCCTCAGGGCCTCCGGCGGGACCTCCACGTAGTACCACCGGCTCCAGCTCCACGCCCCTTCATCCGACACCAGCTCCCAGTACTGCCGGGCCTCCGGCGTGGCAACAGGCGAAGGCTGCCGCAGAACCTCCTGCCCGTTCACCGCAAACCTCAGGGTCGCCTCGTGCCCCTTCCGCTCCCGTCCGATAAACGCGACCTGCACCCCTCCAACGGGCCGGCTGTCCAATCGAAGCACCTTGCGCAGCACCATCGATCCGGAAACCTCGATAAACGGCTCCCTGCCTTCTGCGTCCGAACGCCCGGCGCCGGGACTGTCGTTCTCCACCACAGCCCCGCGAAAAAGGTGAATCCCCTCCTCCGCGTCACCCATCCACAGATCGCGGACCTTCGAGGTCCTGTAAATCTCAGCAGCCGTTAGAACCGTACTGATCTTTTTCACTTCCGCTGGCACAGCCATCTCCCTCCCTTTGGGGTGCCCCTAACCTGCCGACTCCTCCGGTTTGGTGCGGGGGGGCGGTTCGCGAACCGCCCCTACTATTTCAAATACGCCTGCTCCACCTTCTCCAGCGCCCTGACCACATCCTCTACCTCCTGCGGCCCGTAGTTTTCGTGTATCGACATCGTAAAATGGGTCTCGGCGGCTTCCACCGCATTGGGACAGGGAAACGTTGCATCGCGGTCTCCCCGGTACGCCGGCAGCCCCCAGGGATAGTCGCTGTTTCCAAACACCTTGCGTTCACGGAACCAGGTCGCTTCCGAAGGGATATGGCGATAGGAGACGCTTACCGGGATACCTTCGGCTGCTACGGCCTTTGCGAACCCGTCCTTATCCACCGTCAGCTTCGAGGCATCCACGTGAAACCGCATGAACCAGTAGACCGACTCCGTATTCGGCACCTGCCGTCCGATAGAAACCGCCTGCAGGTGGGCAATCCCCTCCCCGATCTCCTGTGCCGCCTTCCGGCGCCGCTGTGTAATTCCCCCCAGCTTGCGCAGCTGCACCCGCCCCACCGCAGCGGCCAGATCGTTGCCGTTCAGATTCAGGCTGGCCCTCACGTTGCTGTCCGCGTCCCCTTCAAGGTTAAAGGGCTTTCCCCGGTCGGAAAACCGTTTAACCCGCCAGTAGAGATCCTCATCTCTGGTAAACACCACCCCTCCCTGAGCGCCCGTGGCGTGGTGTTTGCCGCTCATCGTTGAAAAAACGCCCAGCGTCCCCAGCGATCCCACCGTCTGGCCCCTGTACGTTGCGCCGTGGGCCTGGGCGCAGTCCTCAATCACCGGCAGCCCCCGGCCCCCGGCCAGTTCCAGGATCGGATGCATATCCGCCGGCTCGCCCGCAATATGCGCCACAACAACCGCGCGGGTACAGGGGGTCAACACCGCCTCGATCTGCTCCACACCTGCATTAAACGTACCCGGTTCGGCATCGGCCACCACCGGCACCAGATTCAGCAGCGCAACAGGCATCGCACCCCCCGGATCGGTAATGGGCGGGACCACCACCTCGCCGGGCACCTCCAGCTCCAGAGCGTGCAACGCTACAAAAAGCGCCGACGTACCCGAATTGACCAGGTCCGCATATCCTCCCCCCATAAAATCCCCGAAATCGCGTTCGTAAGCCTGTTCTTCCGGCCCTCCATAGCCGAAGGCATCCCCGCTCTTGATGCTCTCATCAAACAGGGCCAGAACGGCCTGCTTCTCCTCCTCGCCAAAAAGGCGCCGTCCTGGAAACGGGGTCGAACGCACTTTCTCCCCCCCATCGATTGCCAGCATTGGATATCCTCCTCCTCTCATAAATACGCAAAAGCAACCACCCGTGATGCATACCGTCCCGAAGCGCACGCCTCGGGCTCACAGGAGCGTCTCTGCAGTGAATATTCCTACCCCTCCTCAAGCTGTCTCGCCAGCCCCAGAAAACCCTGCCGCGCCGTCTCATTGATCCCCGCAACAAACGGTCCCGGACCGGTCTTATTGAACGTATTCGACCGGATCACCTCGTATCCCCCCTCCGGGATGATCTCATCCGTCGGCATGTACCCCCTGCCGTCCTGGCAGTACCCCCAGGCGATGAGACGCTCATCCTCCAGCCAGTCCCTCAAACACCCCAGCCACTCGGCCAACACCTCACCGGACAGCCAGGCGATGCGGTGCTCGCGTGTCAGACGCACCAGCCCAATTCCCCAGGGCACCACCTGAACCGGAGACAGGCCCGACCGAAAGCGATTTGTCCAGTACCGACCCAGGTTGCGGCTCATTTCGTCCCCGCTTTCGGCCAGCGACTGCCAGTGCTCCAGCGGAAGAATCCTGTTCCGGTCCCGCCGGGCCAGAGCAAATCCGGCCGCTGCCGCAAGGTCGAGTTCCAGCGTTTCGCCCTCCCTGTTGAGCGCGTCGATCACATCCCCCGCAAGGTCCTCGCCCACCGCAACGGGGTCCTCGGGCGTCGATTTCCGAAATCTGCCCGCCTCCGGGTCGGCCAGCAACCGCGGCCGAACGTTCCCCGCCAGCCCCTGGATAAACTGGGTGTGCGTCCCCTGGCCGAGTGCCTCCTCAAGCCGGCCGCGGCACACACCGGGATAATCCGCCGAAATGCCGTCATACGCGAACCCGTACACAATCACCGGATGGCAGCCGTAACAGAACACAACACAGCGATCCCCTCCGGCCTTCGCAGCAATATCCAGCACCCACAGGTCCGGGTTGTACACCCCGTCGGGATTGGGATTCATCTCCATCTCCCCCGCCTGATTGCGCCTGCGGCGGTTGATCCCGATATCCGATTGCCCCTGGTGCAGCCGAACCGTGACCGGCTGCAGGTTTTCAACGGCCTCACACGCCATCCGCACGGTCCCGGGAATAAGCCCGGCCTCATAGACTTGCAGCGCCTCCGGTTTGGGCGTCTCGGTGGCGTAGCCCTCAAACCCTGTCATCGGCCCGCTGTGCGTGTGTGAGAAGTTCAGAATGATCGCCTCGTATGGAATGCCGGTCATCGCCGCCAGCTCATACCGGAACATACTCGACATGGAGTACGACAGGCCGATCATATCCATCGAAACCCACAGCGTGCGCCGCCCCCCGTGGTCCTCCAGGACCAGGGCCTGAGCGATCAGCGGATCCAGTACCGAAGCGCCGGGCGTAAACTGCGGTCCCCTCCCGCCCATGGGCAGACCCGGAGGAGGGGTAATCTCAATCTCGGCCCAGCCTGCTCTTGCCGTATTCATCGTATGTCTCCGTAAAACCGACCCATCTCTCTTTGGGTCGCATCAGGTTGGACAGGGGTCCCTCACAGTGGAAGCTCCGTTCCGATCCCCCGTTCCACGGCCGCCCGGTAAATCCGGATAGCCGTGGCCATATCTTCTAAGGCAATCCCCAGATTGATGCTGAAAATGCGCTCCTGGTCCGACTCGCGCCCCGGCTTCTTCCCAGCAGCGATCTCGCCCAGGTCCGCGTACGGCTCGGGCGTCTCCTGAAAATATCCCTCCTGCCGGTAATACGCCATCTGTGCGAGATCATCTGTGGCGATCTTGTCCCCTTCGTCAAACGCCGCTCCCTGCCAGTATGCGTCAAAATCCACCGGACTGGCGAACGCCCCTTCGGCCAGCCAGCCGGGTTCGATCGGCGGCGTGGGATGCTTCAGAACCGGGCCGCTGGTCACCACCATATCCAGACCCTTCACCGCCTCCTGCAGGTTCTTCACCGGCTCGATGTCAACCTGGAGTTTCTCCCCCATCTCCCTGGCATAGCGCGCCGCAATCTCCGGATAGATATCGTAGGCTTTTACCTTTTGAATCTCAAAAAGGCAGCCCAGCGCTTCCAGGTTGCCCCTGCCCTGCACCCCACAGGCGATAATCCCCACGCTCGAACTCTCCTTTCGGGCAAGGTACCTGGCGGCAATCGCCGTCGCAGCGCCCGTGCGCATGGCCGTAATCCACATCGCGTCCATCACCGCGATCGGCACGCCCGTCTCCGGGTCATTCAGCACCAGCAGTCCGGTAATATAGGGCAGTCCCTTCTGCTGATTTCCGGGATACCCGGAAATCCACTTGATGCCGGCCGCTTCAAGGCTTGGAATATAGGCCGGCATTGCATGGATAAACGCATCCGGCCGCGTGTGAATCCCCGGCTTGGGCGGCATTTCGACCGTACCTGCCCCCTTCTCCCTGAACATCCGGTCGAGGGCCTCGATAATATCATCCATGGTCAAATTGATCTCTTCCACATCTTTCCTGGAAAGATACAGCACCCTGTCAGCCTCCATCACTTCTCCCTCCTCATCGACGGACCAGGCATTAAATATCGTCCAGTGGATACACCTTCCGCCCCAGCCGGTGAAAGCTCAGATTCCCGGCATCGTGCACGCTCGGTTCCCCGACCACGGTGATCGTCCCGGCCCACGACTCGAACCCGGCCCGGAAATGCGCCGCCGACTTCACCCCGATGTACCGCATCCGGCGCGGGTGCAGGTCCAGCGTCCGGGCAAACGCCGTATCAAAGGGTTGCTCCCGGTGGGTCACCAGCAAAACGTGAATTCCGCCCTGTCGGATGTGGGCGGAAGGCCCCATATTGCCCTCCAGCCCGGCGTACATCGGGCCATCGTACCGAAAGCGCCCGTCCGAAAGCGCGACAACTTCGCAGTCCATACGCGCAGACTGCCCCTGCAGCGGCGTTGATTTTCCGCCCACCTCCAGGGTCAACCTCGCCCCCACGCCGGCCTCCCTGCACTGCCCGATCGCCTCCGGATCCACGATATACAGCACGCAGGCGTCCTCCAGGTCCGCATCCACAAACGCCTGGAGCAGCCCGGTGCTGTCCCCCGGAGACCCGCCTCCGGTATTGTCGTTTCGGTCTGCCAGGACCACCGGAAACCGTCCTGTGGCCTCTGCCTCCGCCAGCGCCTCACGGGCAGAAGGCATCGCCACCTGCCAGTCCGCCCGCCGCCCAAAGATCCACCTGCCCAGTTCATCCGCATACGCCTGGGCCAGCCTCTGGTCGTTGTCCGTCACAATGTAGACCGAAGCCCCCATATCGGGTACATCGGCCAGCGGATAGCAGGTTGCAATCGAACCGCACACCACCCCGGGCTGCGCCTCGATCCGGTGCAATTCGGCAATCGCCTCCCGCATGGGCGAATGTCCCGTGACCTGGTTCAGCCCCCACACCATGGGAATCCGGTGTAGCGCCGTCGTCGGACGCAGCCCCTCCCGCACCATACGGGCCAGCACATCGGCGCACTCCCGTCCACGCGGCGCCATATCCACCTCCGGATACGTCTCCCGCCCGATCAACACGTCCGCCCCCTCCACCATCCGGTGGGACACGTTGGAATGGATATCCAGTTGCCCCACAACCGGCACCCCCGGCCCCACCATCTCCCGCACTGCCGCCAGAATATGCCCCTCCCCATCGTCAACCCCCTCGGCCACCATCGCCCCGTGTAACTCCAGCAGAACCCCATCCACCGCACCAGCCGCATCAATGCCCTCAAGCAGCGCATCCACAACAGCATCAAACGCATCCCCCGGAAGCGGCCCACCCGGATGCGCCTCCCAGAAGACCGTGGGAATCAGTTCGAACCCGTGCGCCTCCGCTCCCTCGACAAATCCCCCCAAAGGCGTATTCGCACCCCGGAACTTTGCCAGTATTTCTGCCCCGTGCAGGTACCCGAACCGCTCCCTGGCGCTTTCCAGCGTCGTGCGCACCGGCGTAAACGTACTCGTCTCGTGACTGATCCCCCCTGTAACAATCCTCATAATCCTGCTCCTTTGCGGGGTGCGGGCTCACCAGCTCGACACCCACCGCTCCCGGTTCGGAACCGGCGGTTGAACCGCCACGCCGCCGCGCAAATGCGACTCGTAAATCCCGAAACCGATCTCCGTTCCCAGCAGCGTCGCCCGCAGGTTGCTCACCCCCGGCTTCCCGGTCCTGATCGCCTCTGCCAGCTCGGAAATCTTGCGCACTGTGCCGCTCCAGGGCGTGACCGGTTGCACGGGAACGGGATCGTACGCGCCTCCTCTGCCCCCTTCCCGGCGCACACTGAGCGACGCCCCATCGTTCTGGATGCGGATCATGCCGGCCTCGCACACCAGTTCATACTCCCTGCCCGAACCCGTGCCCGCCGCGTGCAGGCAGGTGCCGGTGTCGAATGCCACCAGTGCCGACAGAATCGGCGTATCCCGGACAAACCGCATACCCGACGTGTCGTCCTCTGCCGGATGGAGTTCCCCCAGCGTCCCTCGAATCGAAACCGGCTCCGGGTCGCCCAGCAGAAAAAGCAGCGTGTCCAGAAAATGCCCGCCAACACTGTTGCCCGAAAAACCCAGCGCCGACCTGACCGCTCCCAGCTCACCGCTGGCGGCAATATCCCGCGCCTGCCGGTAAACCGCCCAGTTGCGCCGCATGGGGCCGAACTCCAGGAAAACCCCGTTGTGCTCGAACGCCTCCCGGATGGCGTCTGCCTCCACCAGCGAACAGCACAGCGGCTTTTCGGCGTACATCCCTTTAACGCCGTGCTCGGCCCCGTAAATCATCGCCTCGGCATGCTGCTCCGGGCGGGTGGTAATGCTGAGAATATCCGGTTGCTCTTTGTCGATCAACTCACGGAAGTCAGCGTATCCCCTCGGCACATGCCACCGCTCCTGAAACGCCCGGAGCTTTTCGGGCACCACATCGCAGGCAGCCACCATTTCCGTCTCCCCCACCGCCTGATAGCCGCCCGCGTGACAATACGGCAGCACCAGCCCGTCGTGCCTGGCACCCTGCACCTCGTCTTCGATGGTGCTCGCCATGCGGCCGCAGCCGATGATACCCACCCGGAATCTCATACCCGGTCCTTTCCCCTGATTACGCCTTGGTAACCTCCTGAAATGTACCTTCAACCATCGTGATCATCAAGGGAAATCTATCAGGCAGCCAGGATGGCCACCTTCTGAGATGAGGTCCTGCACCTGAGATCGGACTTATTGCACAAAAAAAGGGTTGAAAGTGAAAGGGCTCAAGGTTAAATTGGGGACTTACATACTTGGCTAACGGATGTGAAGACAAATTCTCGTTGTATGAAAGGAATCAGGATGGCTGCAAAACGAAATGGACCTCACACCGCTGCATCTTCCCAATCGGGACACGGATTTGGTACAGCTCCGGTTTTTCTCGCGTCGATCAGCACCATCCTCGGAGCAATCCTCTTCCTGCGATTCGGATACGCTGTCGCGCACGTCGGCCTCTGGGGCAGCCTCATGGTTATCTTTCTCGGTCACCTCGTGACCATTCCCACGGTTCTGGCGGTGTCTGAGATAGCGACCAACCGCCGCGTGGCGGGAGGCGGAGCGTACTTCATTATCAGCCGCTCTTTCGGCACCAGCATCGGCGGTTCGATCGGGATCGCGCTGTACCTTTCTCAGGCCATATCGGTCGCCTTTTACCTGGTCGCATTCGCAGAGGCGTTCGAGCCCGTTTACGGGTGGGTCGCCGAGACGCACGGGGTGAACGTCGACCCGCGTTGGGTGAGCCTGACCTGTACGGTATTGCTGGTCGCACTGATGCTCACCAAAGGTGCCGGCCTCGGCGTCAGCGCGCTGTGGGTCGTCAGCGCGATTCTGGGGATATCAATCTTGTCGTTCCTTTTGGGACAGGGTCCCGAGTCGATCCGCCCCGACGCGCTTCATCTGACCGATACCGTTGAAAGCGGTGATGCGTTCGGAATCGTTTTCGCAACATGCTTCCCGGCCTTTACCGGCATGATCGCCGGCCTGGGACTCTCCGGCGACCTGAAGAATCCCCAGCGGAGCATTCCGCTTGGCATAATCGCCGCAACATTCACAGGCATGGTCGTATACACATTGGCCGCCGTCAAGCTCGCCCAGAGCGCGACGCCGGAAGCGCTTGACGCGGACCAGTTCATCATGGCGCAGATTGCGGTTTGGGGTCCCGCAATTTATATCGGGTTAGGTGCAGCCGCCCTGTCATCTGCCCTTGGTTCGATCCTCGTTGCCCCGAGAACCCTGCAGGCTCTCGCCCGGGACAAAGTGCTGCCCGGTCCGAAACTGAATCGCCTGCTTGCAAAAGGCTGGGGCAGGGCACAGGAACCGGTATACGCAACAGGCGTCTCGAGTGCCATAGCGGTCGTATTCGTTATTCTGGGAGACATTGACTTTATCGCGCAGATTCTCAGCATGTTCTTCATGGTAACCTACGGTGCGCTCTGTTCGGTATCGTTCCTCGAATACTTCGCGGGAAATCCGTCGTACCGACCCACGTTCCATTCACGCTGGTACCTGTCCCTGCTCGGCGCGGTCATGTGTGCACTGATGATGCTCCAGATGAGCTTTCAGTACTCACTTGTAGCCATCGCTCTCATGGCCGCGATATACTTTGGGCTACGACGCACGCGACACGGAGAGCGCGATCTCACGGCGATCTTTCAGGGTACGATGTTCCAGTTGACGCGCCGGCTTCAGATCACGCTGCAGAAGAACCACGTGGAGGAACACGATGGGGGTTGGCGGCCGTCAATTGTCGCAGTAACCCGTTTCGGCGAACGCCGCTTGGGGCACTTCGACCTGTTGCGCTGGATCAGCCACCGGCATGGATTCGGGCACTTTATCCAGTTCTTTCAAGGCGAATACTCTTTCGCCGACGAGGCCACAGCCCGTACCCACGTGAATAAACTCATCGAGCGGACCGACGTCAGCGGGGCGGGCATTTTCGTCGATACCCTGATCTGCCCATCGTTCGAACTGGCGCTTGCACAGACGCTTCAGATGCCGGGCATCTCGGGCTTGCCCAACAACTGCGTTCTGCTTGAGTTCGACAAAGAGCATCCGGAAGAGATCAAAGAGGTCGCACAGGGCGCGCACCTTGCGGCGGAGTCGATGTTCAATGTTCTGGTTCTGCGGTCAACGAACTACCGATTCGGTTATCGGTCCTCGATTCACCTGTGGGTAACCGAGGAGAATCTCGCGAACGCTCCGATGATGCTGCTTCTGGCGTACATTATCGTGGGCCATCGGGATTGGCGACGCGCCGAGATCCGACTCTTCGCGTGCGTCGAGCCCGGAGACGCAGAACGCGAGGCGGACAAACTCTCCAGTTTGATGACGGAAGGACGGCTGCCGATTTCCATGCAAAATGTGACGTCCGTTCCCTGCACAACCTGTGAAGCCGTCGAACAGGAGGTTTCCAGCCGATCGTCCGAGGCTGATCTGGTCATAGCGGGCTTGACTGTAAACGATGCCAAATCGGATGAACTCGAACGGGCGCTCCAGGGCTACGACGGCGCGAACGACGTGCTGTTCGTCCATGCGAGCGAAAAGATCGCGATCGAGTGATCAGCTTCTCCCGGAATGAAAAATGCCTCCAGGCCAGGTCCCGGCACGGGACGCTCCCGTCAGCCCCACAAAAAGCCGGCTGTACACATCCGTCAGGGGATCGGCCTCGCCGTTTGCTGCCGCCCGTGCAAACACGACCCCGGGCTGCACCGTCCGTCGGGCGCGTGTGAGCACGTTATAGCCTGCTGGAACATACTTCTCTTGCACCTCCCCATCCGCCTCCAGCATCTCTACCACAACACGCGCCAGCCCCCGCCGCGCCCCGACGACGCCGGCGAAAACCTCCTCGGGCGACAGGCCCTCCTGCCACGCATGGCGAATCGGCACGAACTTTCCCCGAACATCCACTCTTATCCCTCCGCCGGTGATATATCTGCTAAGCTGGTCGATACTCCCGCGTGATCCGCTCTTGCTCATAAGCCACAGTGGGCCCAGGGCGTCTTCCGTAAAATCCTGCTGAGAATCGATCCATCCGGAGGCCTCTTCATAGTAGGCCATCCACTGCTCGGGGGCATCGTCCTCCGGTTTGGGCGGAAAGTCCAGGTCTATATCCAGAAAGGTATTCATCGACGCGCCCGATTCCTTTGCCACCTCGAATCCGCGCCGCATCAACCGCTCCGAAGCTTCCAGCGCCTCTTGAACGCCGTCACGCTCCAGAACCTGTTGCAGTGCATCGCCAAGCGCCCGCCGTTTAACAAATCCGTCCCCCACTGTCGTCCCCGCAAGCTTCTCGATCTCCTGACCTCCTTTGGGCGAAAGGCTCAAGCGTGCAAGTCCGTACAGTGCTTCCCGGCCCGGGCAGACCGACCGGATGAACTCCGGGTTGTGGCCCAGATGACCTGCTATGGAAAGGCGTTCTCCCGCCTCCTGCTGCGCGGCATCGGTAATCGGCAGAAAAACGCCCACCTGGTCGCCGTCGAAATCTACGTTCATCAACTCGCAGGCCAGCGGATGAATACGCATCACCCGGTCCGGACACCGCACGGGATGAAACGCGATAAACGGCACCGGGGGCATAAGTACCCGCGGGCGGTACAGCACCACCCAGGAACGAGCCATCATCTCATCCAGGGCCCGCGTCGCACGTTTGCTGCGCTTACGCACCTCTTCCTCGCCGCCCAGCTCCCGACTCACCAGGGGCCCGAAGAGCGTCCATGCGATCTCCTCCGCAAGCCCCACCTGATCGATGGCCAGGTCTGCATCCGGCACGATCACCGCCCGGCCGCTGAAAAGCACGTCTGCCTCAAATTGAAGGCAGCCGGGGTCGAGCAGCGTGTCCAAATAGGCCCTCACCCGTGCGCTTAGTTGGGCAAACGCCTTCTCGGCCAGAGGTTTGGGCACGTCGCTGTCGAGCATCCGTTCCAGCCGGGCATTGGCCTCCACAAGCGCTCCGTACTCGGGCAGGTCCTCAAATGTGCCCACTTCGATCAACTCCTGCTGGCCCAACCAGGGATGCGGAACCGGCCGGACAAGCTTCAGCGCCTCGCCTTCCGGCGGTGCGAACTGAAATGTCAACGCCTCTCCCCGCAGGTCCACCCGGATGCCCGAAGCGGCCAGGCGCACCGCCAGATCGGCAAACCTTGGAGACGGAGGGCCCGCCTGCGCGACCGGACCTTCTGCAACACGGGCGGCGAGCGTATCTGCATCGTCCCGTTCGGCGGCGCAGGTATTAAACATTCCCCTGATGGTCTCGAACGCCTCAATGTCACACAACTGCAAATACCCGGTCTCGCCCTGGTGCTGGCAGGGTGCATCTTTGTCCACCGAGGCATGGATCTTGTCCAGGGCAATGTGGACCGTGCGTCCCCAGTAGACCCATCCCACCGTACCTGGATGCTTGAGCTTCTTGCCCTGAACCGTGAGCGTCTCCATCCCGTCTTCCGGGAGCCCGGCCGCCGCAAGCCGCTCCCGCACCTCGGCTTTCCCCGGTGCCTGGAAGGGCGGCACAATCGCCGGCTTCCCCTCGGCCTTCGCAAGCCGCCCCATCACCGCCTCCCGCACCTGGCCGAAATTCATCCGCGAGGGCAGGCTGCACAGGCTGAAAATAAGCTCCACCGGCTGACCATCGGCCAGATGCGGCATCTCCTCATCGGGCAGGATGCGGCTCACCACCCCCTTGGACCCGTGGCGGTTGCTCAGCTTATCCCCCGGTTCCACGGGATGGGGATAATTGAGCCGTTTTGCACACGATTCGCTGATCACGATGGCGTCTTCAAACGCGTCCCCATCCCAGAGAATATAGGCCGTCAGCAAATTATATCCCCCCCAGAAGTTGGGCGCATCGGGCTCATTCCCCGTCTGCACCAGCGCCGGTTCCGGCTTTGGCGGTCTCCCTGCCTGCAGCCACTTCCGCAGCCAGCCGGTGGACTGGGCCGGAGCCGAAGGATCGGGCGGCGCCATCCACTGGCGCATCATATTGGCCCCCATCAGCATACGGTTGGCATCGTTGTGTTCCAGAAACGGGATCATCGAAGCGTTGAGGCCTAAGGAGGATTCCGGGCGATCATCAACCACGATCAGCTTGCCGTCCCGGACCTCCGCGCCCTGGGCGATTTCCAGTATCCGGCCCACATTTGGCCCCTCCGGGGTGCAGAAGGGGCAGACCCGCCCCATCTGCCCGGGCAGGATGACGTCCTCGGCACCGAGGGGATGGGGTTCAATAGGGATCAGGCTCAAACGCCGGAGGTGAACGTGAGTATCCAGCCAGTTCGTTGTCTGCAAATAGTGGGAGGTAGAATTCGTGGCGTGGAACTCCCGCATCCACGCATCCAGTGGAAGCCACGCCTTTGCCAGCGCAGCGTCCCAGGGCAGGTTATCGGGCGCTTCTCCCAGGTTCGCCTCGAAAAAATCGTAGAGCTGTTCCCCCACGCAGCGAATCTCGGCCGCATCCAGTTCGCGCTGCGTGGGAAAGGGTACGACCACGCGATAACTCCCCTCGACCAGGAATACCCCGTCCCGGTCCGGTTGGGGAAGGTCGGGATACACAAGCTCAATCTCGCCGGATTTCCCACTCAAAAGAACCTTGATCGAACAGGTACGATCGCCGGTCGATTCCGCATGGTACCCGGCCAGCGGCAGCCGGTCGGCCAGAAGCTTCGGCAGCCGCTCCTGGATAAACCGATCAAACGACGCCCTGTGCCAGGGGGCGGATGAATTGAGTGCCATTCTCAGTCCTCCCATTCGGTCTGGATTTCACGCCATTTGCGGGCAATCTGTTTTCGGGCGTGGTGCATGCGAGACTTCACGGTGCCTTCCGGAATGCCCAGCTTTTCTGCAATCTCACGCGTCTCCATCTCTGCATCGTACACCATCCGGAACACCTCGCGTTTCTCCTCGGGCAGCGCATCCACAAAGCGGTTCAGCAACCGGTGCTGCTCCGCCTGTTCTAAGATCGCATCCGGGCCCAGCGCCGAGGCGTCGATCATCCATCCGGGAACGGCGTTCTCTTCCTCCTCATCGTTCACATCGGGCGGGGGACCGATCGGCTGTTCCCTGCGCCGCTTCACCGAGCGGATGTGGTTTAGCGCCATGTTGGTCGCAATCCGGAACAGCCACGCCTGGAAAGACCCCTGGCCGTTCCACTGCGCCACCCGATGCCACACCCGCAGGAATACCTCCTGCGTCAGGTCGTCCGCCACCGCCCTGTCCCGCACCATCCGCACCAGGTGGTGGCAGACCGCCTCGCCGTACCGGTCAAACAGCGTCTCGAACGCGTGCGCATCGCGTTTGAGAATCCGCTGGATGAGGTCTCGCTCCGATCGCGCCATGGGGGCCCTCTACTACACAGGACACCGGGGGAGACGTGAAAGTTCATTATCCTGAGCAAAAAATCAGGGCATATCCTTTCCGGGATATGCCCCTCCTGCCATCCGTCCGAATGCGCAACCCTCACGGTTCCCGTGCGTCCTCCGCCAGAATAAAAAATGCCTCCATGCCAGCTTCCGACGCCTCTTCCAGAACCGACAGCTCGGCCGCCACCTCATCCCGCATCTGCGCGCGGGCAGCCGCATCGTCCACCGCTGACCTGAGGTGGTCCTCAACCAGGCGCAGCACCCTGTCGCGCGCCTGCGGCCGCATCGCTCCGCCCTGAAAACAGCGCGACCGGAACTCGGCCGCCTGTGCCGCACCCGGCGTCAACGTCTCCAGGTCAAGCGCCAGAGAAAGAATCAGGTTTCGGAGCAGGTCTTCAAACGCCGCGCCCCCTCCTGCGGTGCGCCCAAGTTCCCGGAACGCCGCCTGTGGCAGGGAACGCAGAAAGTCCACCCGGGCCTTAACCTCCCGGAACGCGGCGTAATCTTTCAAAGGGTCGACCCGCTCCTCCTCCTCGCCATCGGCCCCCGGAGGCATCGTCCAGGTCTCGGGCGTCAGGCGCGCCCACCGCCCCACATCCTTCAGGTGCCGCTGCAAAAACGCGGCCTCGGGACGCTTCAACAGCGACGCAGAGGCCTCCCGCATCTCTGCCAGGCGAAAGAACGCGATCTCCCACCCCCGCTCCCGGAAGACCTCGAAGTCGCCTCCGGCAAGCAGGTCCACCGCAGCATTCAGATCGCCTCCGGCCCTGTCTTCCAGCCCCAGCTCCATACAGACCAGGGCCTGCCGCACCCCCCACTCAAACCTGTCGCGAGAAATCCCGATCCCCACCCGGTACCGCTGCGCAAAGGTCATACCCGCCATCTGGAGGTACGCCAGCATCGCCTCCGGGGCATTCCCGGGCAGCTTCTCGAAGCGGACGCCAAGCGCAATCGCCTGCCCCAGAAAACTCTCCGAATCGATCCGGAAGCGGTCCAGGTCCACCCTGGCCAGGCGGTTCATCCCGTCTCCCCACCAGCGCGTTCCCAGGCCACGCGCACGATATCGCACAGCAGGTCGGGCACCGCCTCGTACACCGCGTCCAGCACCTCGCCCGTCTCCGGATCATCCACAAAGGCGCTGGGACGGACTCCGGCGATCCCCTCCGATGAAAAGAGCCGGAAGCGGTAAATGCTGAATTCGCCGAACGATACGACCGCGTGCAGATCCAGATGCGCCAAACGGTCCAGGAGCGCCTCCTCCAGCAGGGCGGGGTCCACGCTGCGCAGCAGCTCTGCCCTCCGGCTGAAGTCATCCAGCGTCGCCAGCGCCTGGAGCCACTCCCAGGACACCCGGGTGCGCAGGCGCGGGTTATCCACCAGTTCCAGCGTCGCCCCCATCGTACGCCGGAAAGCCTCCGGCGACATCGCCCGGATCAGCTCCGTGTTGAACTTCCTCTCCCTCGCATCGACGGAAACCAACCCCGCCAGCAGCTCCTCCGGCAGCATCGCCACCACCTGTGTGCTGTAGGCCGGCCCGCCCGAATCGTCCGCCCCGGTAAGCGACAGCAGCTCCTCCGGATCTTCGCCCATCGCCACCAGCGCCGCCTGCGCCTCCACCGGCAGGTCCTGGACCAGCGCCCGGGCCTCCTCTTTCTTCCCCGACCGCACCTTGTTGCGCAGCGCAGCGCCCTGCGCAACAAGATCCACAAGATCTCCCGACCAGCGCCCCACAACCACCCGGCTGCCTTCCATCTGAAACGTATCGCGCGCTTCGGGGCCCGACCTCCGGGTAACCGTGGGCCGTGAACCCTCTGACCGATTCAGACGACCCCCTCCGGACTCCCCCTCCCGCTTTCTCTGACACGTGATGCAGGTCCGCACATTCGGCACCACCTTCAGACGCACCCTGGAAATACCCGCCCCGCACACCTCGCATCTCTGCTGCGTACCAGCAAGCGTTTCCTGGACCATACGCCCTCCTTATACCTTCCCGGCTGCCTCCTGTTCTCAGACAATAAAGATAAGTCATCCAGCGTACAAAGTCAACGAAAAGTTATCACATAAATTTATGTTTATCAATAATTTATCTACTTGACTTTTTGTCGGTTTTTTGTTATATTATTACTGTGGGAAATGAAAGAGGGAGTCGAAGGTATGTGCCTTCGACTCCCTCTTTTTCATCTCCTGTTTTCGGCCCTCCGAACCGTCCCGGGCAACGGACCAGAGGGCAGATATCCCTTGACAAACCGGACCTGAACGCTATACCTTGCACACGTTTATATCCCGCACGCTGTCCCACCTCCCCCGGAGGCGGAGGCCAACCCTCGACCCGGCGCAAATGCTTATGCCCAACATCCTCCTGTTGGCCGACGAAACCCACGGCGCAAAGCTGAAATCGGACCTGGAATACATCGGACACACGGTCTGGCACCTGCCTGGAAAAGACAACCCCGAACGCCCCCTGGCGCTGGACAATCCCATCACGGACCAGGTCGATCTGGTCCTGATCGACCTGGAACCCCCGGTCGACACCCTGGCCCAAACCGTACAATCCCTGCGGCAGCACATCCGGACCCGGAAAGCACCCCTGCTGGTGGTTGCAGACGAAACAACCGCGCTCAACCTGGACTTCTCACTGGGTATTGACGACTTTATCTTCAAACCTTACAGCCCTGTAGAAATAGAGGCCCGGCTCCGTCTGGCGCTGTGGCACATACCCGACGATGAACACATCTTCAAGGTCGGCGACCTGGTCATCAACCTGGTGCGCTACGAAGTCCGGGTAAAGGGGGTTGTGATTGTCCTGACTCTGAAAGAATACGAACTCCTCAAACACCTGATCATCCACCAGGGACGCGTCTTCACGCGCCCCGACCTCTTAAACAGCATCTGGGGCTACGATTACTACGGCGGCATACGTACCATAGACGTTCACATCCGCCGTCTCAGATCCAAACTCGGTGAAATGGGCAAAGCCATCACAACCTTCAGAGGCGTCGGATACAGCTTCAATCTACAGACGGCAAAATGAAAGGTGAAACGTAAAAAGGTCCCCTCATCCCTGAAACCACGGAGAACGCGCATGGCAAAACGTCCCTTCACCAGCCAGCGGGGTCCCATCCCCAAATTCCCTTACTCCCAGGCCGTCATCTACGGAGACCTCATCTTCATCTCCGCACAGGGCCCCGTCGATCCCGAAACCGGCCAGCCCGAAACGGGCGACGTCAAAGCCCAGACAAAACGCATCCTCACCAACGTCTCCGCCATCCTCGAAGACGCGGGCACCTGCCTGGACAATATCATCAAGGTCACCGTCATCCTGCAAGACCGGTCGCTCTTTGCGGACTTCAACGAGGCATACGGCGAATTCTTCCCTGAAAACCGGCCCGCACGCACCCCCATCTTCTCGGACATCGGGCCCAACCTCGTCTCGATGGACTTCATCGCGGGCATGGAATAGGCCCCTGTCCCCGCTTCTCACAACGCACCACGCATCGCCCGCCTCGCCACCAGCCGTGTCCCCACCCGGATGGCCTGCAGCATGTTCCTCTCATCGGCCACGCCTTTTCCGGCAATATCGAACGCCGTCCCGTGGTCCACCGACGTGCGCACAATCGGCAGTCCCAGCGTCACGTTCACCGCCTCGTCGAAAGCCACCAGCTTGACCGGAATGTGTCCCTGATCGTGGTACATCGCCACCACCGCGTCAAATACCCCGTTGTAGGCCTTAAAAAACGTCGTATCGGGCGGCAGAGGGCCCACCACGTCCCACCCTGCGCGCCTGGCCTGTTCCACCGCCGGGAGGATCACCTCCGCATCCTCATCGCCGAACAGGCCCGCCTCTCCTGCGTGGGGGTTCAAACCGCACACGGCAATCCGGAGCCCGGGTCGCCCCATATCCTGCAAGGCCTGCCGCACCAGCGCAATCGTATCGAACACCCGTTTCTGCGTCAGACGCGCCTTCACACTGTCCAGGGCGACATGCCCGGTCACGTGCGCCACGTTCAGCCGCTCCGACGCCAGCATGAGCCGGACCTTTTGCGACGCTGTCCGATCGGCCAGCAGCTCCGTGTGCCCCGTATAGGGCAACCCGGCCCGGTTCATCGCCTCCTTGTTCAGCGGTGCCGTCACCACCCCATCGATCCGCCCGGCCATCGCCAGGTCCACGGCTGCCGCCACCCATTCCACCGCTGCCCGCCCCGCCTCCGGACAGACCCTTCCCGTCTGGATCTGCGAAAGATCCACATCCACCGGGCTCCAGGTATCAATCGCCCCCCAGCAATAGGCCCCCGCCTCCGGAGACGCCACCGTCGGGACCTCCAGCGTCCGCCCCGCAAACCTCAGGTTCGCCTCCAGAACCGCCGGATGACCGATCACCAGCGGCCGGCAGATCCGGTAGACCTCCGGATTGCTCAGGGCCTTCACGATCACCTCCGCGCCAATACCGCAGGCATCCCCCATCGTGATCCCCAGAATCGGCCGCTCGACTGCTTTCACCAGAGCCTCCCGCCCGGATTGCACCGGACGACCCCCGGCCAGAAGCCGGGGCTTTCCGTCCGATTCACGTCTACCCCTTCTCCGGTCCCGACGTCGCGTACACCCATGTCGGCTCACCCCCGCATGCATCGTCTCCCAGGTACATCCGCGTAAACTTCCGCTGCACGGCAAACCCGTGCGCCTCCGCCAGGGCCACCCCCGCCCGATTTTCCAGCGGCACATCAAAAAAAACCGCCGCTCCGGCCAGCTGGTCCAGCGCCCAGCAGAACAGGTCTCTTCCCGCCTGCTCCGTCTGCGCCACCAGCGGCCCGATCTGGTAGGCATCACTTCCGGGGCGCAGCATCACATACCCCAGAAGCTCACCGTCCAGGCCCGGGTATACCCCACACACGCCCCCCGAATCCCGGAACAGACAGCGGAGCAGTCCCCCCCGGTTCACACCGTACGCCGGCGTATCCAGGGCAATCACCCCGCCCAGGTCCTGTGCCTGCATCGGTCGCACCCCCTGCCAGGCGCACCTCTGTCCCTGCCCTTCCCGCCGCTCCAGCCCGTACTCGTCCACAAACCCCAGCGGCAAATACACCTTCCGCCCCGTGGGGGTCGCATCCAGCTTCACCACCGCCACCCCCTCCAGCTTCAAATGCGCAATGCCGTGGTGCAGCATGGCCGTTCCAATCCCGCACCGCCGCCGCTCCGGAGGCACCAGCACCATCGCCACCCAGCCGCAGCGCCCCTCAAAGACCACCGTCACCACCGTCCCCACCGGCTCCCCCCCCACCTCCGCGACAAAACACCCCTGTGGAGAAAGGGCCAGAAACCGCTCCCAGTCCTGCTCGGTCTGGTTCCATCCCGCCTGCGCCTTGAACCGCATCCCCGTCGGAACATCCGCCCGCCTCATCCGCCGGATCCGGACCTCTTCACGCGTCACGCATCACCCCTCCCCGGTGCCTCCCGGGACGTTCGAACATCCCCCTCTCCAAAGAGAAAAGACAGCAGCGCAAAGCGCCGTCCTTCGGTCACCTCCGTCACTTCGTGAAGGTGCGAAGAGGAAAACAGAATCGCCCCCCCGGCCTCCGGCCGGTACAGGTGCGGCCCGTATTCCGGGAACCGCAGGTACCCACCCCCGTAACCCGCGTTCAGATTCAGGGTCAGCGCAAAGCGGCGGTGCGCGGTGGACGGACTCAGGTTATCGCGATGGGCGTGGAAAAAGCCGCCCGTTGCGGCATCGTAGCAGGCAATCTTGAAGCCTTCAAAGCGCGTGGCCCGAAACGCAAACGCCCTGTACACCTCCGGCATCACCCGCCGCCCAATCGTCAACGAAAGAAGCTTCATAAGCTTCTCTTCGGTTACCACATGGTCCCGACGGCGTTTGTTTTCATCGTCGACCGTATCCACCCGCCGATCCCCGCGTGACTGCTCCACCCCGGTCTCCACATTGCCCTGATTCTCCCACACGCCCATCAGGAACTCACAGACCTCCTCATCCAGCACGTTGGGAATAAGCAGCACCGGCGCCTGTGTCACAATCTCCAAAGGCGCCACCCGGGGCAGGGAAGCGTCCAGGAGGGCAACCGTCTCCTGCGCTGCGGCCCGGGCGTCCTTTAAGACAAGCGCCCCCAGCGCGCGCAGGTTCGGATCGAACACAAAGAGCACCGTTTCGCCGTCATCGCCCAGCCGATACGCCGCCCTCACCCTCCCTTCCGTATCCGAAAAGACCGGAAAGGGAACCTCCTCTCCGGCGACAACCTGCAACCCGGCCCCGGCGCGCTTTACCGCAAAAACCGACACTGCGCCGGACGCACAATCGCCAAGCGCCTCGGCAAAGCGCAGCAGCGTGTCATCCGCGTCACAGAAGAGGAGCACGGTGGCGCTCCCCCCTGCCCTGGAATAAAACCGCGTCGGCGTGCCATTCTGAATCGGCAGGACAAAATCCGGAGCCCGCTCGCCCCGTCCGAGCCACTGCGTCGCTGTGTTCATCGGCCTTCCCTATCCTGCAGCAACCCCATAAAAAGGGGCACCGACATCTCTTCCAACCCGCGTTGATCCCTGAACAGCTCAAGAAGCGCCTGCACACGATCAGGAGAGAATCCCGTTGCCATATTGTTCTTAAACTTATCTTCCAGTAAGGGGATGGCCTCCCTGCGCCGTCGCCGGTGTCCGATCGGATACGCCACGGTGACGGCCTCCGTTGAAGCGCCCCCTTTGAAAAACACCTGTACGGTATTGGCGATGGACCGCTTCCCGGGGTCGTGGTAGTCCCTGGTGAACGCAGGGTTCTCAACGACCTTCATCTTTTCTCTCAGACCGTCAACCCGCGCATCGGCCGCCCGTTCCTCACCGTAGTCTTCCGCCCTGAGACCTCCGGATATCAACCCGATGGCCGTCATATACTGGAGGCAGTGGTCCCGGTCCGCGGGGTTGTGCAGGGGGCCCCTTTTGTCAATAATACGTATGGCAGCCTCATGGGTCGTGATTTCCACACGTTCAACCTCGTCCAACCGTCCTGCAACCTGAGGGTGGAGCTGGATCGCCGCGCCGACCGCCGTCTGGGCATGGAATTCCGCCGGGTAGGAGACCTTGAAAAGGATGTGCTCCATCACGTATGACCCGTAGGGCCGCTGGAACGTGAACCGTTCTCCTCCCCAGACCCGATCGTAGAATCCCCACTTCGGGGCCGTCAGAACCGTCGGATAGCCCATTTCTCCCCGTGCCGCCTGAAGTGCAAGAAAAACACCGCGCCCGGTGGCATCGCCCGCGGCCCAACCCTTTCGAGACCCGGTATTGGGCGCGTGCCGATACGTCCGCAGAGGCCCGGTGTCGCACCAGACCTGGGAGATCGCATTGATCACCTGTTCCTCATCACAACCGAGCATCCCTGCCGCAACCGCACTGCTTGCCAGCTTGACGAGGATGACGTGGTCCAGCCCCCGCTGGTTGAAGCTGTTTTCCAGAGCCATAACGCCCTGGATCTCGTATGCTTTCACCATGGCGGTGAGCACGTCTTTCACCTTGAGGGGCTCCAGTCCATTCGCGGCGTCTTTCCGCGACACCCAATCGGCAACAGCCAGAATGGCCCCCAAATTGTCCGAAGGATGCCCCCATTCGGCGGCCAGCCACGTATCGTTGAAGTCCAGCCAGCGGACCATCGTACCGATGTTGAAAGCCGCCGTAATGGGATCCACCTCAAACCCGGTACCGGGCACGCGGACACCGTTGGGAACACGGGTGCCCGGCACGACCGGCCCCAGCATCCTTCGGCACTGGGGAAACCCCAGAGCCAGAACGCCACAGCCGATACTGTCCATCAGGCAGTACCGTGCCGTGTGATAGGCCTCTTCCGAGTCGATTCGGCCATTGAGGACATAACGGGCAATATCGACCATCTCCCGGTCGGGCGGCTGCCGGATGTTGGGGGAGGGCTCAGACACTGTCGTATCCCGGGCTTGCTTCAACGCTCACCCATCGGGACATAGGCTCGATGCTCAGGCCCCGTGTAATTCGCCAGAGGGCGGATCAATTTGTTGTCCGCGCGCTGTTCAATCACGTGCGCGGCCCATCCGCTTATTCTGCTGATCACAAATATCGGCGTAAACAGCAGCGTATCGATGCCAGCCATATGGTAAGCCGTGGCCGAGTAAAAGTCCAGATTGGGAAACAGGCGTTTCTCTTCCCACATCACGTTTTCAATCGCCTCGGAAATCTCGAACAGCCTCATATCCCCTCTGGCTTCCGATACCTTTCGAGCCCACGCTTTGATCACGCCGTTGCGGGGATCTCTCACCCTGTACACCCCGTGCCCGAACCCCATAATGAGCTCCTTCCGGGCAAGCATGTCCCGCACGCCCCGGGCCGCATCTTCGGGATTCTCAAAACGGGAGATAAGCGCCATGGCCTGCTCGTTTGCGCCGCCGTGCAGCGGCCCGCTCAACGTGCCGATGGCCCCGGCGATGCAGGAGCAGAAATCGGCCAGCGTGGAAGCGCACACGCGAGCCGTGAATGTCGAAGCATTGAATTCGTGTTCCGCGTACAGAATCAGAGAATTGTCCATCATCTGGCATTCCAGCCGGGTAGGCGGGTCTCCCTTTAACATGCGCATCACATAATCGGCGTGATGCTCTGCTTCAACATCCAGGGGCGCCTCTTTACCGCGTGAACTCAGGTACCAGTAGCCCAGCATGGAGGGAAGCGCGCCCAACAGGCGAACGGCGGACCTCTTCCCATCTTCAAGACCCTGCTCAGGTTCTGCAACCCCCAGCGCGGAGACCCCGGTTCGCAAAACATCCATTGGATGCGCGTCAGCAGGAAACGTGGACAGTACCGTCTTCACCATATCCGGCAGCCGGCGGTTCTCCCCGATCTCACGGCGCCACGCCTCAAGCCGGGCGCGCGCTGGGAGTTCGCCGTGGATAAGCAGGTAAGCCACCTCTTCAAAACTGCTCCTGCTCGCAAGGTCCTCAATCGAATACCCGCGATAGTGAAGCCCGTGTCCCTCTGCGCCTACCGTGCAAATCGCCGTATTGCCCGCCTTAACACCGCGCAGCCCAACAGCCGTCGCAGTCTCTGTTTTTTCACTCATCCTCATCCTCTCCATTTACCTGGTTGCCGTAAAGCCGGTCTACGAGTTCCTCATACCGATAGTAGTCCAGCAGATCGTACAATTCTTCCCGCGTCTGCATCCTGTCCATCAAAGACCCTTGCGTGCCCGCTTTCCGAATGGTCCGGTATGCGCCTTCAGCAGCCCTGTTCATCACCCGGAACGCCGTGAGCGGGTAGAGGACCATGGCAGCGCCAACACGCCGCATCTCCTCCAGTGTAAACAGAGGCGTTTTCCCGAATTCCGTAAGATTCGCCAGCACAGGCACGGCAAGTCCTTCCGTAAACGCCCGATAGTGATCCGGTGCCTGCAACGCCTCTGCGAAAATACCGCCCGCACCGGCCTCAACATACAGGCTTGCCCGCTCCAGGGCCCCCTCCAGGCCCTCGATAGCGAACGCATCCGTCCGTGCCATCACCATAAAATCAGGATCGGAACGGGCGTCTACGGCTGCTTTTATGCGGTCACACATCTCCCCGGCCGAAACAATCCTTTTTCCGGGACGGTGACCGCAGCGCTTTTGAACAACCTGGTCTTCGATGTGAACCGCTGCTGCGCCGAGCTTTTCAAGCGTCCGAACCGTCCGGCCAACAGAGAACGCCGTGCCGCCAAAGCCTGTGTCTGCGTCAACCAGCAGGGGCAGCGCAACCGCATCCGTAATCCGGCGCACGTCTTCTGCCACATTGTCCAGGGTTATGATGCCCAGATCGGGCAATCCGTATGACGCGCCGGCCACGCCGGAGCCTGACAGATAAATCGCGCAAAATCCGGCGCGCTTCGCCATCAGAGCAGTCAGGGCGTTAACCGTCCCCACCACCTGTAGCGGCTTCTCCTGTTGCAAAGCGTCCTGCAACCTTGTCCCGGCAGACCTGTTCACCGCGTTCACCACCTGATTCGTCCACCCCGTAGCATTCGGGTTTGAGAACACCGATAAAAGGCAGATTTCGGTACTGCTGGTTAAAATCGAGCCCGTACCCCACCACGAATTCGTCCGGAACCGTAAACCCCGAATAGGCGATCGAGACATCCACAGACCGGCGGGCAGGCTTGTCCAGGAGCGTGCATACCCTGAGGCTTTTGGGGTGTCTGGCCCGGAGTTTGCACAGCAGATAGCTCAGGGTAAGGCCCGTATCGACAATATCCTCAACGATCAGAACGTGGCGGTCCGTAATGCTGACGTCCAGATCCTTGAGGATGCGCACGACTCCCGAACTCCGGGTGGAAAAACCGTAGCTGGAAATCGACATCAGCTCGATCTCGACCGGGCTTGTAATCGCCCGGGCCAGGTCGGCCAGAAAGAACATGGCACCTTTTAAAATGCCGATGAGTACCACCGCATCGGTCTGTGTGCCGTAGTCTTCGGAGATCCGTCGCCCGAGGGCCCGCACCTTCTTCCGGATGGCCTCAGGCTGGATCAGCACACGCTGAATATCCTCACCAACATCCACAGGGCGACACCTTTCACCGGGGGACACGAGTCGCTGAATATCTGCGATTGCGTTATAGAATACTCGCAAACGAAATCCATTCTGTCAAGCAGAACCTCATCTCCTTTGAAATTCCGCCGCCTCTTCCGGTGTATTTGGCGAGAGGCCCTCCGGCAGTGCAATCCGGACCGGCAGGTGCTCAGCCAGCGTGTCCGCATCAACGGCGACCCCGGTACGGGCATCCACAACCACATCCCGCACCCCCGCCGGCGTCCAGAAGGCTTTGTCCGCGCGGTCGGCCGCAACCGCTTTCATAAACGCCGCCCAGATCGGCGCTGCGCCGCTGCCCCCCGTAATCTGGCGCCGGGTGCGTGCCTCCACCAGCCTCCGCTTTCCCTCCCGCCGGTCGAACCCGACCCATACGCTGGCCACCAGCTCCGGCGTAAACCCCGTAAACCAGGCATCCGTATTGTCGTTCGTTGTCCCCGTCTTACCCGCCGCCGGCCTCCTGAACCCTGCCGCTCGCACCGCCCGTCCCGTCCCCCGGTCCACCACATTCTGCATCAGCCGGATCATCACGTACGCATCCGCCGCCGCCAGCACCGGCTCCCGGCGCACCCGGTGCCGGTACACGGGCCGCCCCTCCAGGTCCTCGACCAGCCGGACAAACGCCGGCTCCACCCGGATGCCGTAGTTCGCAACCGTCCCAAATGCCGACGCCATATCCAGCAGCGTCACCTCTTCCGTCCCCAGCGCAAGGCTCGGATAGGCGCCCAGCGGACTCTGGATGCCCAGCCGTTTCCCCATCGCAGCGACCCGCTCCGGCCCGACCCGTTGCGCCACCTGCACGCTTGTTGCATTCGCCGACCGGATCAGTGCCCAGGCCGCCGTCGTCATCCCCAGGTACTCATCCTTAAAATTCTTCGGCGACCACTGCCGCCGGTTCACCACATAGGTCCGGGGCTCGTCCGCAAACAGCGACACCGGCGTCGCCTTCCCTGCGGTGAACGCAGCCAGGTAGACCACCGGCTTGAACCCCGACCCCGGCTGCCGCCGTGCCGTCGTTGCCCGGTTGTAATAGCTCGTAAAAATATCCCGCCCCCCCACCATTGCCTTCACATAGCCCGTTTTGGGGTCCAGACAGATCAGCGCCCCCTGAACGTAGTCCGCCCGTTCCGCCTTCGACGCCTCCCGGTAATCCGGAAATCCCAGCCGCCTGTCCAGGTCCGCAAGCCCCCCGGCCATCGCCTGTTCCGCAGCCTTCTGCATCTTCAGGTCCAGCGTCGTATGGATATTCAATCCCCCAAAACTGAGCGCAGAATGCCCCCACTGCCGGACCACTTTCGCCTTGATCGTCTCTACAAAATAGGGCGTCCGGTTGCGGGGACTCCGCTCCGGCGCAAACGCCGGCGGCGCCTTCACCGCCCGGTCCATTTCCTCCTGCGTGATAAATCCTGCCGTCCGCATCCGCCGCAGCACGTGTCTCATCCTCTGCGCCGTATTTCCCCCTCCCTCCCGGAACGGGCTCAGCGCGCTTGGCGCATTCGGCAGCCCCGCCAGCACTGCCGCCTCCTGCAGATTCAGGTCCGCCGCCCGTTTTCCGAAATAGGTCTGCGCCGCGTCCTCTACCCCGTATGCGTTCGTCCCGTAAAAACTCCCGTTCATATAGAGTTCCAGCAGCTTCCGCTTGTAGCCCTCCCCGTACCGCCGCTCAAACATCGTCTCAAGCTGCACCGCCAGCAGGACCTCTTTCAGCTTCCGGATATAGGTCTTCTCCCGCGACAGAAAGAGGTTCTTCACAATCTGCTGGGTAATCGTGCTCCCCCCTCTCACCTTCCGCATACGGCGCAAATTGTCGTAGAACGCCCCCAGCACCGCCCTGACGCTGAACCCCCGATGTCGGTAAAACGCCTGATCCTCCGTTGCCAGCACCGCCTGAATAAAAAAGGGGCTCACCTCCTCCAGCGTCACCCCCTTCATACGCCGGTTGAACGTGTAGAGCAACTCCCCCGAATCCGCGTAGATCTTCACCCCCGGCTGAGTGCCCAGCGCCTCCGGATCTTCCGGGATTCGGGGCAGGGTCATCACAACCCACAGGAAGCCCATCATCCCGATAAGCAGCACATCGACAGTCAGGACCAGGGCCAGTCTGGCCCAGATAGGGACAGCAAAACGCTTTGACATGGTAGGGTTACGGTTCGTCCTCCGGTATATCGACCTTAAAAATCCGGGCGATCTGTTCCGGCGCAACCTCAAAGCTTACGCCTGGTATTTCCGGGTCATGGTAGGAGATCTCCCCCTCATAGCGCCCCAGCCCCCGCTGCAGGAGGACCTGGCCCACGCGACCGGCCCGATAACCCTTTCGCATCACCGCCTGCTCCTCACGCCGCAGCCGGTCCGTAATCTCCCGTGCCAGTTCCGCAGCCACCGCCGCCTTCACCGAATCCGCATAGACCTCCGTCACTTCATCCGCCCCCCCCACCTGCCGGTAGAGCGCTGCAACCTCCTGCCGCACCCGCCCCCGATACCGCACATCCGGAAACGCGGCTGCCTCCAGCAGCGCCAGACCCGCCCGGAAAATCCGCAGGCTCTCCACCAATTCGGGCACGTCCCGCTGCGCTTCTGAGCCAACAGGCGTCCGCCAGACCGCCACGAACCCGGGCATCCCCGTTTCCGGTACCCGCTCCATCTCAAACCGGCCGCCCGACACCGCCTCCGGAAGCCCCTCTCCACCTTCGGGCAGAAAAACCGCTGCCTCACCCTCGAACGTCCCCTGCACCTCCGCCCGCGCCCGAAGCTGCGCCCAGACACCCCCTGCCGCGCGCCGGTAGGTGTTGGTATCTGCCAGCACATTGCCGACCCACTTTGCAATCCAGTTGGTCCGGTATTCGAAGGTCGCGGCGGTCCCTCCCAGCACCATCAGCAGGACACAGACGGCAAACAGGGACGCAACGGCCCTGAGCACACGTCTGGAAATCCGACGCTCGACCTTTTCTCGAACCCGTTCAAAGAAACTGGCCATGCCACTCCCACCCCATCTGCTCTGAAGGGCAGACCGCTAAGCAGTTGCATTTTTCCATAAATTTCCGTAGGATTGTAATGCCGATTTCCCGGACGCGATGGGTTCCGGTTCCGAACAGCTTCTCACAACCAGGAGGTAGAGCAGATGCGTTCTCCCAGCAAGATTGCTATCGTTACAGGTGCGGGGTCTGGCATTGGCAGGCGAACATCGCTTGCGCTTCTCCACGAGGGGTATTCCGTTGTCCTGGCGGGTCGTCGTGTGGAAACTTTGGAAACAACCGCTCAGGAGGCATCGGCCGGCTCCCGGGCGCTGGTGGTGCGCACGGATGTGACGGACATCGCCTCCGTGCGGGCCCTGTTCGCCAAAACGCAGGAGACCTTTGGCAGGCTGGACCTTCTGTTCAACAACGCGGGAATCGGCACACCGCCCGTACCCCTGGAAGACCTCACCTACCAGCAATGGAAACAGGTCGTGGATACCAATCTGACCGGCACATTTCTGTGCACGCAGGAAGCGTTCAGAATCATGAAAGACCAGCAGCCCCGGGGGGGGCGCATCATCAACAACGGCTCCGTATCAGCGCAGGTCCCACGGGTCTACTCCGCGCCCTATACAGCCACCAAGCATGCGATCACAGGCCTTACCAGGTCAACATCGCTTGATGGACGCCAGTACGATATTGCATGCGGCCAGATCGACATCGGCAACGCGGCGACCGAGAGGACGGATCGAATGGAAGCGGGCGTTCCGCAGGCCCATGGATCTGTCGCGGTTGAGCCCAGAATGGACACGGATGACGTGGCGCGCGCCGTGGTGTACATGGCCAGCCTCCCCCTGGACGCCAATGTACAATTCATGACCGTCATGGCAACGAAAATGCCCTACATCGGGCGAGGGTGACCCGGGGCCCCTCACCCGGCGGTCGCCACTGGTCAACCGCCGCTCTCCAGCGCCTGCAGAATGCCCCGCATATGGCCCACGCAGAAGGCGATGTACTCCCGTCCCTCCGGCCCGTCCGTCGTCAGCTTCATAATATGGTCGTAATCGATCGCGCCTTCGTATCCCACCTCGTGCAGCGCCCTGGCCACCTCGTACATATTCAGGTCGCCATCGTCCGGAATCACCTCCGCGTATCCCCCGGTCTCGGGAATCGTCCCCTTCACATTGCGGAAGTGCACGTGAAAAATCTTGCCCTGTGCCCCAAAGCGCCTGATCCCCTCGAACACATCCTGTCCCGACTCGTACCGGGTACCCACGCAGAACGTCATCCCGTTGTTTGGAGACGGCACCTCTGAAAACAGCCGGTCGAACGCGTCGAAATCGTACAGAACCTGCGGCACCCCGCAAATGCTCGGCACCGGCGGATCGTTCCCGTGCATTGCAATCTTCACCCCCGCGCGCTCCGCCTCAGGCACCACCGCTCGAAAGATCTTCAACGTCCGCTCCCACACCTCCTCGCGCGCAGGCGCCCCGGGTGGCGGGGGTTGATCCAGCACCCGCGAAAGGTCCATCTTCAAGTGCCGGTATCCCCCACGGCCTTCAACCATACGGTGCATCTCCACGTCGAATTTCCCGAACTGCCCTGCCTGGAAGCACTGCACCCCCATCACGGGTATGTTGAACGCTCCGCAGATCCGGACACTGTGGACCAGATTGTCGATCTCCTGTTCCGAACCCGGCTCACCCAGGAAAGTCGCCCTTGTATAGGTGCTCAGAGAATTGGCGCGCTCAATCACAAGCCCGGCGCGGTCCAGCGCCTCCACCACCTGTTCCACGCCCTCCCGGTTGAGCCGTCCGCCTGCCGCTTTACACCCGGGAAAAATGTCGAACGTGATATCCACGCAGTCCACGCCGATCTGCTTTAAAAACTTCAGGGCGTCCGGCCGGTCCAGCCAGTCGGGACTGATTCGGGTACCGATCTTCATCATATCCAACCTCCTCAGAAGCTGTTTTAAAATTCCCGGTGAGTTCCCGAGCGCGAGCGAAAAAGTGATTGAAATCTTCTCAAAAGGAGACCCCATGTTCCCGGAAGATCTGAGACAGAAACTCAGAAACGTACACGCCTTCGCCGTTACCCCGTTTAAACGGGACGACCTGTCTCAACTCGACCTGGACGGCCTGGCCCGCAACCTTGCCTTTCTCATAGAAAACGGGGTGCAGGTCATCAACGTCGGCGGGGGCACGGGCGAAATCGACGCCCTCACCGACGTCGAACTCCTGACCCTCGCCCGGACGGCGCTCGACCTTGCCGGCGACCGGGCCCTCATCCTTCCCACGCTGCCCGGAAACCTCAACGCCGCCCTGGAACTGGCGCCCTGCTACGAGAAAATGGACGCGCGTGTCATGCTCGCCATGGCCCCCTTCATCCGCAACATGGTGCCCAACGACCTGGAGGGCGTCTTCGCCTACTATCAAACCCTGGCCGACGCTTCGGACGTCCCCCTCCTCCCCTACAACACCCAGGCCTGGCCCCCGGAATTCTTCGTCCGCCTCGCCGAAATCGACCGCATCGTCGGGATCAAAGACCCCTGCCACGTCCCGCACAACCTCTTCAAAGCCATCAAACTGCTTGGAAACCGCTTCGTCTGGATCGGCAACAAACGCCACGACCCCGGTGTGCTCCACTTCCGCTATCAGGCCGGCATTGAAGGCTTCACCACCGGATTCACCAACTTCGCCCCGAAATACGAACTCGACCTGCACCGGTCCGCCCTCCGGCAGGACTGGCCCCGCATGGTCGACATCCAGACCCGGCTGGCGCCCCTGGAAAGGCTCCGCCTGGCCTATGGAGACGCCACCATACCCAAAACCGCCCTCGACCTGGTCGGTCTCACCGGCGGCCCGGTGCGCCCGCCCAGAGTGGACGCCTCTCCCACGGCACGCGCTGAAATCCGGACCGCCCTAGAGGCCCTGGGCATTGAGATAGCGAATCAGGCCCCCTGACCCGGCGGCGCGTCAAAATACGCCGCATCCCCAAAATGGGGAAACATGCCGAACCCGCGTTCCAGGTCGCGCTTCTCCCACACCAGCCCGGTCTCGCAGTAGGACAGCGCCCCGTGCCCCGGCGGCGAAAACTCCGGGTGACCCAGCAGGTCTGACCGAAACCACACACTGCGGTGGCCGAAACAGACCCCCTTCTCCAGATTGTTTTCGATAAAATCGACCATATGGGGAAACGTGCGCTGAAACGCGCTGCCGCTCCCCCACCGGATCAACCCGCCCAGGTCCGATCCTGCCTCCTGGACCTCCGACATCGAAAGCGGCACCCCGTCCTTCCAGAACATCGCATCCGCATTCGGGTCCACCACCACCCACTTGCCCTCGTCCTCGAACCAGACCTCCGTCACAAAATGCCCGTTGGAGCCGTTGACCGCCTCCGTCAGCACGGCGCACCGCGCCGGAATCCCCACGGCCTGCGCGCAGCTCACAAAAGCCGCCGCATAGTGCACGCACATCACAACCGGCCGCTTGCCGTTGTGCCCCTCCTGCGCCGCTCCCCAGGCCAGAATCGTCTCCGCGTCCCACGGCCCGTACTGCGCGGCCCTCAACGAATTCGTATGCTCCCAGCTCGACGCCAGCCAGGCCGACAGCGCCCGCACGCGCCTCAGCAACGGCCCCTGGTCGCGGGCCACCGGCGGCAGGATCTTCCGCAGCGACCCGAGTCTCGGGTGGCCCTGATCTTCCCAGACCATGGGCGGCGGCGGCGCATCCTCCCCTTCGGCCAGCCGCACCCGCACCACATATTCTCCCCGCACCGCATTTAAGTACGCCATCCGCTCGTTCCGCCAGGTCTTTCCCCCGTCGTCGCTGACCGAACTCTCCGGTTCTGCATGCCCCGGCTCAAGCGCCAGCGACCAGCTGTTCATCGCCGTCGCATCGGTCCAGAACTCAAACGTATTCTCCCCCGCCACAAGCCGGTCCGCTGCCACCGGAACCTCGTACCAGTAATACGCCGGACGCGCCGGTTCGATGGCCGCCACCTCTTCCCCGTTCACCGCCATCCGGAGCGGCTGCTCGTTATGCGGATACGACCGGGCGAGCACGTAGACCCGTCCCGTGTCCCCCGTCGCAGGCAGACACAGCGCCTTCCGCGCCCTGCGAAACACCGTCAGCTCCTCGCACAGGGTGGCAATCACCCGCCCTTCTTCGCTATAATACAATCGGCTCATAACACCTCCGTTCGATTGCGGTCACACCTCAAGCACCTGCTTCCAGTTCTCATAGATAATATTGTGAATCACCTCATCCGGAACCCGGGGGAAATTCGTCCCTTCCACAACCTTGTTTACTTTCCACTGTCCGGCAATCACCTGTGCCGGCGTTGCCGAAGGGAAGTCCGATCCGAAAATCAGTTTGTGCTCTACCCCGTACTCAATGGCCGACATAAACGCCTGGTAATGGCGCCGGGGGCGATAATGCAGCGCCGAAACATTGGTATAGAGGTTCGGGTGTTTTCGGATCAGCACCACACACTCGTCCTCCCAGGGATGTCCCATATGGGAAATAATCATCCGCAGCTCCGGGCAGGCAATCGCAATATCCTCCAGCTGAATCGGATTGGCGTACTTCAACGGGCCGGGCCGGACGAACGATGTACCCTGATGGATATTCACCGGAATGCCGAGCGACTCGGCCTTCTTGAAAAACGGAAGGTGCTTCGGGTCCTGCGGGTCCCAGTTCTGATAAATCGGCGCCACCTTCAGCCCCCTCAGCCCCAGTGTCTCCACATTGTAAACGAGCTGATCGATACAGTCATCGTCGGTCGGATCAACCGAACACCAGCCGATAAAGCGGTCCGCGTTTTCGCTTACAAAATCCGCCACCAGTTCCTGCGACACATCCATCCCGCAGTACGCGGCTTTTATGCCAAACACAATCACCCTGTCACAATCCCGGGTGGCCGCCAGCAGCTGCTCCGGCCTGGCGTCAAACGCATGCCGTTCGTCCTCCGCATCGTCTGCATAATACACATCCGGCGAAAGCCGCATCTTCGCTCGCTTGGCCGCCAGCGCAAACGCCACGAACTCATCGGACATGTGATCGGGATACCACATCAGGTTCGTATGGGTGTCGAACAGCATTGGAACACCCCTCCTTTCACTTCTCAAGAAACCGCCGCAGCACATTCGCCGTAATCCTCGAAACCGCATCGTCCACCAGGATCGAACTGGGATACGTAATCGACCCCACCGAAAAAACCGCGCCGCCCCCCTCCGGTTCGTGGATCACGATCTCCGCGCCCCCGTTGTCGATATTGGTGCCCTTGGCCAGCAGGTGGACGTTCCCCGGCGAACTCGCTGAAATCTTGTCCGTCTCGTGTCCCGAAGCCCCGCCGGGCACGCGCATGTGCAGGCTCTTCTCGCCGAACAAATCCCCCGCCTTCAGGTCCGTGCCTTCAAACACCCAGTGCGACGCGTCGATCACGCGATAGGGCGCGCTGGTCATAATGCCCGAATCGGTAAACACCACCCCCAGCAGGTTGGCCTCCGACTCAAGCCGCATGTGAAGCCGGCTCTCGAACCGCTCATCCCGCTGTTGCTGACGGTGCCCGTTGTGGACGACCATCGTCGACTCATCCAGGAACTCAACCTCGCAGTTCACCCCGTTTCCGCCCAGATAAAGCAGCCGGCCGCCCCGCTCAAACACCCACGACTTGAGCTCCAGGTACATCTTTCTGGACCAGTACTCCGGATGGGTGCTGATCACCAGAATCTTATAATCGTCCAGATTCAGCTTTCCAAAATGGAACTGCGTCTCAGAATAGAAATCGTACGCAAATCCCTCCCGCTCCATCCATCCCAGCAACCGCCACTCCGCAGGCGCAACATGGCACGCCGCCCGTCCCTCGATCGGATCGGCCACCTGCACCGCTTCCGGAACGTGGTTGATCGGCTCCGGCCGGTCGAACGACAGCGGCAGGTACTCCTCCGCATCGTAATTGATGTGCTCCGGGTCCGTATATCGTTTCAGTTCCAGACGCGCGTTGATCGTCGGCGTCGGCGGCAGCCTGTCCGGATGGATATAATTGCTCCGTCCGCCGAAATTATTGTACGTGCACCAGGTAATATCCGACGCCAGCACTGCGATTTTCGCCGTCGGAGCGGCCGGCGCCACCACCCAGGGAAAAGAAAAGAAACCGCCCGATTCGGTCTTCGCGTGCAAATAATAAAGCCCGGATTGCCCGGGCGCCTCCACGTACTGCTTGTGGCGGGGGCTGGTATAGCCGAACTTATTCCACTGAACCCCCGTCTGCGTATAATCCCCATCGGGAGAAAGCTGTACCGTGGCCCGGGGGCCGTGCTCGTCGTACCATCCGATCGTGCGGACGAACGCCTTCTCCCACCCGTACCGCCACAGCTCTAACTTGTACGCCTCGGCCGAATGCACGCGGAACTCGGACTTCTCTCCCGACTTGACGCATCTGGGCCACATATACCCCAGCAGACAGTCCGACAGCAGCCGGAAATGGTAGGGCTTGTCTTCTTCAACCTCCATCTGTACGATCTTGCACCCGAACCCCTCCCTGGCCAGGGTGACCCGGCAGGGTCCCGGCTTTACATCCGCGTAAACCGCACCCGACGCCCGGGAACGCGCCGCCACTGCGCCCGAGTCGTTGACAAACTCAAGCTGCACATCGGACAGGGCAATATACCGTTCGTCGCTTACATATCCCACCAGCATAATCACTCCTCCCTCCGGAAACGGAATACATTTTCAAAATCCCGGCGGCCTGCGCGCATGCCACGACGTCGCCTGCTGGTAGGCATAGGCCAGCCGCAGAATCGTCGCCTCGTCGAACGGCTTCCCGATCAGCTGCAGCCCCACCGGAAGCCCCCGGGACGTGAACCCGCAGGGCACTGAAACCGCGCACAGCCCCAGCCAGTTCACAACCCGTGTATCCAGCCGGATCGGCTCGCCTGCCTCCAAGTCCGCCAGCCTGGGCGCGGGCGTAAGCATCGTGGGGCCCACCACGGCCTCTACCCCTGCCAGCCGCTCCCGGGCGGACCGCATCATCGGCCCCCGACGTCGGACGATCTCGATATAATCCGCAGCCGAAACCGCTTCGCCCTGTTCGAGCCGCTGGCGCACCCGGGGCGCAAATACCTCCCCCGATTCGGCCAGCGCCTGTCGGTGCACCGCGTACCCTTCCGTCCGCATCAACACCAGGTTATCGTCCTCCTCGGCGGTCTGTCGGGCCTCTGGAAACGCCATCTCCTCCACCAGAACGCCCAGACCGGAAAGCACCTGCACCGCTGCCTCCACCGCAGCGACGACCTCCGGATCGGCCCCCTCGAAAAAAGGCGCGCGGACCACCCCCACCCGCATCCCCGCCACCGTCCGTTTCAACCCCACCAGCACATCCCCGGCCGGACAGCTCAACGTGGACGGATCTGCCGGGTCCGGCCCCGCAATCGCCGAAAACACCAGCGCCGCATCCTCCACGCACCGCACCATCGGCCCCACCGAGTCCAGCGTCCCGCTCAACGGCGTCACCCCCGCCCTGCTCACCCGCCCCACGGTCGTCTTCAGTCCCGTAATCCCGCAGAACGCTGCTGGAATGCGCACCGATCCCCCCGTATCGGTCCCAATCGCCGCCGTGGCCAGCCCCGCGGCCACGGCCACGCCCGATCCGCTGCTGGACCCCCCCGGCACCCGCTCTGCGTCCCACGGGTTGGGCGGCGTGCCAAAATGCGGGTTCAGCCCGAAGGGACCGAACGCGAACTCAACCATATTGGTCTTGCCCAGCAGCACCGTCCCTGCCCGCGCCAGTTTGGCCGCCACCCTGGAAGACCGCTGCGGCACATAGCCGGTCCGGACCGCCGCGCCCGACGTCGTCCGGATGCCTGCCGTATCACACAGATCCTTCAATGCCACCGGAATCCCGTGCAGCGGCCCCAGATCGTTCCCCGCCCTCAGCGCCGTCTCGGCCGCCTTGGCATCCGCACGCGCACGCGCCGCCGTCACCGTAATATAGGCCGCTGTTTCGGCCCTGTACCGCTCGATCCGCGCCAGAAACGCCTCCGCCACCTCCACCGGAGACACCTCGCCCCTCCGGTAGCACAGCGCCAGCTCCGCAGCGGTCAGAAAAGAGAGATCCCGTTCGGTCACACCCGCCTCACGCACACCCCGGTCCTTTAACCTCCCGCACGCCCGTATCCGCCGGAAGCAGGCTCTGCGCGAATCCGTCCGGGTCGGCCCTGTATCGATCCAGCAGGCCTTTGATCTCACCCAGCACCTTCTCCCGCGTATAAAGCCCGTACCGGTAGATATCCATCGGACCGACAAGCTTGAGATAATAGTGGTTGCCCGCATCGTGTTGGGTCGAACATGCGCTCGGCTTGTTGGCCAACCACAGCAGACCGTCAAAAGCCTCTGCAAACTCGGCGACCAGCGGCTCCGAATGCAGATCTCCCGGAATCTCCGGAAACCGTCCAACCAGCTCTTCAACCGTCATGGATAACCTCCTCTACTCCAGGTAGTTCTCTGGAATCGGCTTGCGACCCGCATACCCTTCCGGACCGTGATAATAAGCAATCTCCGGCTCATCGCTGCGCCAGCAAAGCTCCACCTCTTGCCCGTCGATCACCGCGGGAAAATCGACCAGCCCCACCGAAAAGCTCCAATCCTTGTAGGAACACCCGAGCGCGTCCAGCTCCTCAAACAGATCGTGTAACGCATCGATCTGTTTGCGCACCCCGGGGTCCTCCCTGGCCGCTTTGCCCAGCCCCTCCGCCATCTCCCGAATCCGCCCGCCGGTCTCCAGGATATCCACCACAATACGCTTGACCAGAGGAAGCGTCCGGTTCGCCTCTTTCGGAGTGAAATACCTACCTGCAGCCATGTCCGGCCTCCTGAGCCCCTGCGATCAAGTCGTCCAATTGAACCAATTCCCCACCTTTTGCCGCCGACACATTCGCCCCCAGCACCGCCGCCAGGCTGTTCAACGCCTCCGGATAGGGACTCCTCGTCAGCGCCGGGTCTGCCCGCCGCACCGCCTCTACAAACGCCCGGGCCTGAACCCCAAAGGCATTGCACCCCCCGGGCATCTCCCAGACCGTCTCCCCATTCTCCACCACGCGTTGTGCGGACCATTCGATCAGCGAATCGTCCGACACCACCAGTATCTCCCGCCGGGAAACCGACACATTCGTCAGCACCCGGGAGGTGGTCGCATTCGCCGTGACCCCGCTCCTGAACCGGTAGCTCACATTGTACACATGCGGCAGATCCATCGGCTCGGGCCCCTCTCCCGGTTTCCGGTCCACATAAAATGCCGACACCGCCTCGATATCGCCCAGAAAAAACCGCAGCAGGTCCACCATATGGATCGTATTCTCCACAAACGACCCGCCGCACAGCTCGAACCGGCTCGTCCAGTACCGGACCGGCCTGCCGCTGTAGAAGAACTGCACAAGCGCATGCCTCGGCGTCCGCTCCCCCAGCATCTCCCGCACCCGCTCGGACGAGGGATGGTAGCGGTTCAGAAAGCCCACCTGCGACACGATCCCCGCCTTCTGAATCGCCCTGTTAAACGCCACCGCCTGCGCGATATCCAGCGTCTGGGGCTTCTCCACGAACAGCGCGGTCCCCCGCTCGGCAGCCATCTGTTCCGCATCGGTGTGCAGCGTCGGTGGAATACACACATAAACCCCGTCCAACGCCTCCTTCCTGAACATCTCGTGGTGGTCCGTATAAACCGCCCTGACGCCAAAAGCCCTGGCCTGTTCCTCCACCGCTTCCCGGTTCACATCACAGAATGCCTGCAGCACCACCTCTCCCGCTTCTGCCATCTCCGCCAGCGGCGGCAGATGGGCACGGGTCGCAATATGCCCCAGACCGATAAACCCCAGCCGGACCGGCTTCATGTGGCCTCCTCGATCGTTGCAATCCGCTCTTCCGACAGCGTCACCCCGTCCGACACCGAAACGCACACCTCCAGCTCGTCCAAATCTGAAACCCCGCACAGCACCACCGACACCCGGGCGTCCGACAGCAGGTAGCGCAGCGCTGTGCGCGTCACCCCCTCCGGCGCGTCACCCAGCAACGCCTCGATCCGGCCCAGCTTTTCGTGCAGCGCCTCAAAGCGGCCCTTTTCAATCCATCGGTCCCGTTTCGAGCCCAGCAGCCCCGCGTGGAGGGGCGACGCGGCAATCACCGCCACGTCCCGCTCCGCCGCTGCGGGCACCAGTTCCGCCCTGGCCTCCTGCGTCAGCAGATCGTACTGACAGAAGGTCAGCACCGACGCAAACGCCCCGGTCTCCTCCAGCGCCTTCCGCATCAGCTCCAGGTCCGATCCCGTCAGCCCGATCGCCTCTGCAATCCCCTGCTCCTGCACCTCTAAAAGCCCTTCCAGCGTCCGCCCCTTCCCAAAAATCCCCTCCCACCCGGCCATCTCCGCCTCGTGGACCTGAAGCAGGTCCACCCCATCCCGCCGCAGCCGCTTCAGACTCGCATCCAGCCCGCGCCAGACAGCGTCCCTCGTATAATCAAACGGTTCCGGGTAATATCCGACCTTGGTCGCCAGATAGTGCGGCTCCACCACCCCCTCCAGCGCAATCCCCAGCACCTCTTCACTCCGTCCCTTACCGTAAAGCGGCGCCGTATCGAAATAATTCACCCCCAGTTCCAGCGCCCGCTCGACCACCTTTATCCCGTGCGAAACGGGCAGCAACCCCTCTTCGGGACGGCCGTAAAACCACGACCCCCCCATCCCGATTTCGCTGACCTCCCAACCGGTCTTCCCAAAACGTCGATACTCCACGACAATCCGCTCCACCCTCTGCTGTGCCGATGCCCGCACCGGGGGCGCACGCCGTGCGCCTTAGAAGCTGTCTTAAAACCCCCNNCGGCTGCAAAAGCGCCGGTCGGCGTTGGTCAAACCCACCCGTATCTTGATGATACGGGCGGGTTCTCTCGCCTGGACCGACACCTTTTCGCTCGCGCTCGGGAACTCACCGGGAATTTTAAAACAGTTTCTTACCGCACATTCCGGTACCTCCGGCTCAATCGGTCATCGGAAACAGAGCATATATAAAGCAGCCGGAGCACCCACATCCAGACCACCGTCCTGAATACCCCCCACCGCCGCCACCGCCGGGTGGAACTGCACACAGACGCGTCCAGCATCACAAACCGTCCCAGCCTGGAGACCGCCGAGCAAAACTCGGAATCCTCGAATATCTCAAGCGCAGGGAATCCCCCCATCCGGTCAAACACGGACCGCCGCACATAAATTCCCTGGTCTCCATACGTAATGCCCAGGTATCGGGACCTGAACGTGCTGAACAGGGCAATCAACCGAAACATCCAGGTATCTTCCGAAAGCCCCAGGCGGAACCGTCCGCCCACCACCTTCGGGTCTGCCATAGAATCGGCAATCAGCCTCAGCCCATCCTGGGGCAGATGCGTATCGGCATGCAGAAAAAGCAACACCTCACCCGACGTAGCCGCTGCCCCGTAATTCATCTGAAACGCCCGGCCCTTTTTGGGCGAAGGGAGCCAGCGAGCCACACCCGAAGCGTTCACCGCCTCCCTTGTCCCGTCGCTGCTTCCCCCGTCCACAACCACCACCTCAACACCCCCGGCGTCCCGGAACTGTGCCAGGCACCCCCCGATCGTCTCTGCCTCGTTTACAGCGGGAACAATCACACTGATCTGCAACTTCACCTCATCGCGTGAAACGTGGCGGCGGGGCGTTGCAACCCACAACGCCCATCACGTCCTCCGTATCAACCGCAAAAAATACACCCCGTAACTCACCGAAGAAGCCAGCAGCAGCAATGCCGCCAGTGCAAGCAACGGTCCTTTTACAGGTTCCGCATCCATCGCGTAAGCCAGCAGCAGCACACTCATCACCAGCGTCGTCAACTTCCCCCAGATATTGGAAACAACCACGACCTTTTCCCGGGCCATCAGCAGCACCCCGGCCAGCACAATCAACACATCCCGCCCCACAACCACCACGGCCACCCACAAGGGCAGCCCCTTGAAGAGCACCAGCGCAACCGCAATCGCATCAATCGCCAGCTTATCGGCCACCGGATCCAGAATCTTCCCCCACCGCGTAATCTCACCCCACCGTCTGGCAAGGTATCCATCCAGAACATCGGTTGCAATCATCACCAGAACCACGGCAAATAAGATCCATCGGTACTCAGGCCCCTTCCAGATCATCCAGAGGACGGGAAAGGTCAGGACAACCCGGAGCAGGCTGAAACAGTTTGCAACCGTCCAGAACGGGTTCGGCGTCTGCTCATCCGTTTCCATCATTTACACCCCCTGCCTCCCGGCCTGCTCCATCAAATAATCAAAAACCCTGTCCCACACAGTGCCACAAAGTCCTTCGGGGTGAAACTGTACCCCCAGAATACGCCCGTCCCCGGTTTCGATCCCTTCGATCAGCCCGTCCGCACTCCGGGCGTTCACCCGCAGCCCCCTCCCCGGTTGCCCCACCGCCTGCAGGTGATAACTGTTCACCTCCACGGGCCTGCCGCTCTGCCCCACCAGCCTGTCCAGACAGGAGCCGCCCTCCAGAAACACCCCGTGCCGGACCTCCGCCCCACCGTTGCGTTTGGGAGAGTGGGCCTGCACCTGAAGCTGGGTCTGGACATCGCCGTAGATCGTACCCCCGAATCTCGCATTGATAAACTGCATACCATAGCAGATCCCCAGAATCGGCAACCCCCTCTGGTTGGCCCCCTCAAAGGCCCATGTATCCGCCCGGTCCCGTTCCGGTGCAACCGGCGGCAGGTCGTCCGGAAGCCGGCCGATAAGCCCGTCGGTAATCCCGGGACCGCCGGTGATGATAAGCCCGTCCAGCAGTTCCAGGACCGGGTACAAAGCCTCCCGGCGTTCAACCATGGGCAGAATAAGCGGGCATCCCCCCGCGCGCTCCACGGCCCTGACGTAATGGTGCCCCAGAACCTGCCGGGAAATCTCCCCGTTGTCCGCATCCATACTCGTGGTAATACCGATCACAGGCCCTGCCATATCACAATCCTCTATTTCAGGTTGATCAGCACCAGCCCCACAGCCGCAACCCCCATCCCGACCAGCGTCCGCCGGACGAACCGCTCGTGCCAGACCACCACCGCAAAAAGCGTATTCAACACCAGCCCGCCGGACGCCTGCACCGGAAACACCACCACGCCCACCACCTGTTCCAGAGCGATCAGCTGGGTCAGAATGCCCGCCAGATTCACAACCCCCATCTTCACCCCGTCCCACGCCCGAACCATTCGTTCCGCCACGCAGGCGCCAGAAAAGCCCCCAGTCCTCCCAGGGCCGCTACGCCGTAAAGCACCCCCATAAAGGTCGTCCGGGCATCGGGCACATCGGCCTCCACAAACGCCTTTGAGGCCAAACTCGCAATCCCGATCCCCACAAAGAGCAGCCCCACAACCCGGACCTCTCGCCACCTGATGGGCCCACGCCGCTGCGCATCCCGGGTGCGGGTGCCGATCAGCGGCAGGGAGGCCAGACAGAACAGAATCCCCAGAACCTGGTACACACCCGGCGTCTCACCCCAGTAAACAATCGAGGCCAGCACCGGAATCACAACCGAAAGCCGTATAAACACCGTGGCAATCGCCAGCCCGCTCAGGGCCATCGAGACGCAGATCAGGTAATAGGTCCCGATAAACGCAACCCCCTGCACGGCCCCCCAAAAAAGCGTGGCGTCCGAAAGGGAAAGATTCCCCTCGGCCAGACTGATGCAAAAACAGATCGACGACGCCAGCAGGTAGTTCACCACCCCCACCACCATCATGTTGCATCCCCGCACCTGCGCGGATCGAATCGGCCAGGCGCCCGGTGCAGGTTCAGCGATCCGTGCATCCCCGCACCTGCGCGGATCGAATCACATGAAAAAAAATCACCGACAGAACAATATTGAGAACCAGTGCACTCATCGCCCTGCTGCCCAACCCTCTCCCGGCCTCACCAGTCCCTCCTGTGCTGCGATCGATTGTCTTGCAGGACGCCCCATCCGGCGCCTGTCGTCCGGGCCTCAACGCCCTCAAATATAACAAGCCCTCCGGGCAGGTGAAAGACAAAATTCGCCGCTATCCGAAGGCCCTTCCCATCATGCCCCTTGACACTTCCGCCTTCCTCGCCTATGTTTGGGGAGACGGGGAGACCCGCAACATCCCAAACCTCACTGAATAAGGCATCACAATGCCCGACACCCTGGCCCTCCTCCATACGGCGCCCGTTCTGGTCGATACCTTCAGCCGGCTGGCCAAAGACCTCGCCCCCGACATCCCGTTACAGCACGTCGTGGACGAAAGCCTGCTTCAGGAGGCCCGGCACTGCGGAGGGGTGACCCCCCACCTGAACCGGCGGGTCTCCAGCGCCATCCTCAACGCCGCCGACAGCGGCGCCCGCGTCATTCTCTGCACCTGCTCCTCCATCGGCCCCTCTGCGGAAGTCGCCCGCCTGCTCACCCCCCGTCCCGTTCTTCGCATCGACCAGCCCATGGCCGAGGAGGCCGTATCCATCGGCAGCCGGATCGTGGTTGCTGCCACGCTCTCCAGCACCCTCATCCCCACGCGGGACATCGTACTCGCCGCAGCCCGGAAGACGGGTCGAGACGTTCAGGTCCAGGACCTCCTCTGCGAAACCGCCTGGGCCGAACTTGAAAAAGGAAACACCCGGGCCTATGACCGGCACATCGCCGATGACCTCCAGCGCCTGGCCGCAGACGCCCACGTCATCGTCCTGGCCCAGGCCTCCATGGCACGCGCCGCCGACCTCTGCCCGGACCTCCCGGTCCCGGTGCTGACAAGCCCCCGCTCGGGTTTCCAGGCCGCAACAGAAGCCTATCGGACGACGCCCCCCGTGGAAAACGTGTGACCAGAAATGCGTGACAGGGGAGCGGCAGAAGGGGAGACCGCATGGCCAAAGCGTGGAAACACCTGCTCAACTTCCGGTGTACCGGCTGTGCAAACTGCTGCCGGGAACCGATTGTCCTGGTCACGGATGAAGACATACGGCGCATCATCTCACACACCAGCCAGAAAGCATCCCAAATCGTCCGGTTTTACCAGCCGGATGAAATCGACTGGAGCAGCCGCAATCCGGGATGGATCACATTCAAGTCCGGCCAGCGCATCATGGGCCTCCGCCGCAACCGTCACGGCTGCCAGTACCTCGGCAAAGACGACCTCTGCACCATCTACGAACACCGCCCCATCACCTGCCGCCGCTACCCCTTCGACGTCGAATTCGACAGCGAGGGGAATATCGAACTCCTGGGCATCAGCAATACCGTCGAGTGCCTCTACGAACTCGACGGCTACAACAGCCCCGGACAGATCAAAGCCCTCTGCAAGTGGGAAGAAGAAGACGAAATCCCCTACTTCCAGAAAGTCAAGTCCTGGAACCGCCGGAAAAAAACGGGCGGAAAGCGAAAATTCCTGAAACATCTCGGATTTTGACCCCACAACGCTTCCATACTCAAGACGCATGAAAAAGACGCTGCTTCCCTGCCTGGAAGCAGCGGCAGAATCCGCACGCCGCAATCGACTATCCCCAGCTGCCCGCGCCTTCCAGCTCGCCCACGCGTTCTTCCGCAATCTTTTCAAAATACCCGCTCGCCCGGTAGGCCGCCACAGGATCCGGGTGCAGGCCCATCTCCTTTCGCACGCGGGCCAGAAGCGGGCGCACATCGGTTGTGAAAGCCTCCTGAAGAATCGACTCGGAACGGACCGTATCCTCTTCCGTCTGAGACGCCAGAAGCGCATTTCGGTCTACCAGGAGCGCCCGGGCATAGGCCGACTGGATGAAGACAACCGTCTGGATCATGGCCTCCATCTTCGGCTTGATATTGTGGCTCTGGTCCACCATATAGGCAATGTCCAGATCCCGAATTGAGGGATCGTCCTCGGCAGCAACAATCTCGTTGTAGATCAGGAAGACCTCATAGGGGTTCACCGACCCGGTGGTCACATCGTCATCGGCGTACTTCCGGTTGTTGAAATGAAACCCGCCCAGCAGCCCCTCGTCGATCAGAAACGCAACCACATGCTCGATATTGGTGCTCAACGGGTGATGCCCCAGGTCAACCAGCACCTGCGCCCTGGGGCCCGTATGCTTACAGTAGAACGCCGCCATCCCCCAGTCTGCAATATCCGTCAGATAAAAACCGGGTTCAAAAAACTTGTACTCGATCAGCATCCGGGCCCCTTCGGGCAGGGCCTCGTGAACCTCCCGCAAGCCTGCCTCAAACCAGTGCTTCCGCCGCCGGAAATCCCCCTGCCCCGGATAGTTCGTCCCATCGGCGAACCAGAGGCTGAGGACCTTTGAATTCACCTGCTCCATAATGTCGATACACGCAACCAGGTGGTCCAGCGCATTGCGCCGAACCCGCTCGCTGCTGTTGGCAAAACTCCCCATCTTGTAATCGGCATCCTGAAACACGTTCGGATTGACCGCGCCGATTCGAATGCCCAGATCCTCCGCCTCCTGCTTTAAAGCGCCAAAATCGTCCACCTTATCCCAGGGAATGTGGATGGCCGTCGAGGGACAGACACCCGTCAATTGATGGACCATCGCCGCATCGGCCAGCCGCTCGTGCAAATCCCGGGCCGCCCCCGCCTGCTTGAATACACCGAACCGGGTGCCGCTGTTGCCGTAGCCCCAGGACGGCGTCTCAATCTCCTGCACCTTCAACCTTTCTTTTATGCCCTCCAGGTCCAATCCCTGATGCGCCAGGCGCTCCGCCAGAAGATCGTATTCTCGATCAACCAGATCGCTCATGGGAAATCTCCTCCATTGTGGTGATTTTCAAAGCGCATGCCGAACGGGGAAAAATCGTCCGGAGAACCGCTTCAGCCATCCCAAAAAACGATACAGCCAGAAAGCGTCCCGTACCACCGGCAGAGAAAAAAAAAGACCGAGCCGGTATTTGCGCCGGATCGTCCACACCGCGCGGTCCCGGTCCTCCCGCCGGCTTACGCTCGCGCCGTGCACCCGATAGTAAAAAAGCGGCTCCGCAACGTAGCGCCCTTTTCCCTGCTGGTTCAACACGATATTCAGCCAGAGATCCCAGTCCTGGCACCGCCGCAGGGCTTCGTCAAAGCCGGGAAAACAACGGGCGCGAAGCAGGGATGCCAGATCGATATAATTGCGTTCTCTCAACAACACGGAATCAAAGGGCCCCGCCCGCCACCGTCCCATCGGTTCGGGATACCAGGAAACATCCCCCTCGCCGAAATTGATCCGGTCACAGTAAACAAAATCCACAGCCCCGTCTGACGCCAGATCCCCGTAGAGCGTCTCCAGAAAATGGGGCGCCATATAGTTGTCCGCATCAAAAAAGACAACCAGTTCGGACGACATCCTGGAAAACCCGAAATTGCGCGCCCGATTCCCGTTTTGAAACGCAACCCGGTAATAGCGTGCCCCGGGAAACTGCCGGACCACCTCCTCGGTCCCATCCGTACTGGCGTCATCCACCACCAGAATCTCTTTGGGCCTCAGCGTCTGCGCGTCCACCGAGCACAAACAGGTCCCCAGATACCGGCCGTAGTTATGGGAAGTAATAATCACGGCAATATCGGCTGGCGGCATCTCTCAACTCCGTTTCGCCCGGCGGAGGAGTTCGACCTGATACGCCAGGTTCTGGAGCCCCGCTTCGCCGGATACAACCACACGCCCGCCTTCACCCCCAACCGCAGCGACAAATTCCTCGATAAAAACATGCATGAAATTCTTGCAGCGGACCGCTTCCTCGCCCTGTTTGAGCACGGCCCGATAGATCCCCTCCCCGTCCGCATACCCTTCCCAGTCTACGGAAAAACCGTTCACCCCGAACCGGCGCACCGGGGGCCCCTCCGCAACCGTCCTCATCACCATATCAACCGCACATTGCCCCTGAGCACTCACATAATCGAAACGGGCGCGGTTCTCCCATTCCGTAACCTCGCACGTTGCAGCATCGTAATCGATCCGGCCTCCGGGCAAAAAGCCGATCACCAGGCTTAAAGGGTGCGACCCCATATCGATCCAGATCTTCTCAAAACGCTTGGGCACCCTGCGTGCCATCACCTCCATTTCCATGGAAATTTTCTCCACCCTGTCCCAGCCTCCCCGCACCCGTTCGTAAAACGCCCGGTAGGTGGGGATAGCGGCCGGGTACTGAGCAGACACCCCCAGCAGGCGGCCGGCCCGCCCGGCAGCTTCCACAACGGCCCGTCCATCTTCCAGGATCTGGTCCAAACCCTTTTGCTCGTCCCAGCAGAGGGGCTTTTCACAGACCACGTGCGCCCCGGCCTCCAGTGCAGCCAGGGCATGCGCCCGGTGCAGGCTGTAGGGGCTGGACACATCCACAATATCGGGCCGTTCCTCCCGAAGCATCCGGGAAACATCCTGGTAAGCCCTTCCCTCAAACCCGAAATAGGCCTCAAGACGGGCTCTCGTCTTCTCACACGAAGCCTCCGACGTGCCCACAAAGGCCGCCACCTCACAGCCTGCGAGGTGGTACCACCGGGCATGGTGCTGCCCGATCCCGCTGGCCCCGATAACGGCAACGCGCAACGGATCGCCCATAGCCGGGCCCCCCTCTGGTTTGAATTCTGCATGGTCGTTTAATGAGTAACGGTAAAATATAAAACAGCCGTCGCTTCTCCAACACTTTTCCCCAATGCGAAATCTTGAAATCAGCCGTTTTTCCTTATTTTATTTGACATTCAGAAAAGTATGTTGTATATTACGAATGTTTTATATATAAATCACACATAAACCTGGAGGGTTTGTAAAATGGTGAAAGTCCGTATCCTCGTATCCCTTATCCTGATGTATGGTCTGATCGGACAGGTACAGGCCGAAACCGAAGTACAAAAAAAAGATCAGGAACAGGTTGAAAAATCGGAAGATGTACAGGCCGAAATTCGGAAACAGCTCGAACAGGACGTCATCATCCTCGACCGTGTGATGGTCATCGGCAACCCCGACAGGATCGACGAAATTCCGGGATCGGCTTACTATATCGACAAAGCCATGCTGAGCAAACAGAACCACAACGACATCAACCGCATCCTGCGGGAGGTCCCCGGGATCAACCTCCAGGAAGAAGACGGCTACGGCCTGCGCCCGAACATCGGAATACGGGGGACCGGCTCGGAGCGCAGCTCGAAAATTACCGTGATGGAAGACGGCATCCTGATGGCGCCGGCGCCCTACGTGGCCCCGGCGGCTTACTACTTCCCAACCGCCGGCCGCATGCAAAGCATCGAAATCCGCAAGGGGTCCAGCCAGATCAAGCACGGCCCCTATACCACCGGCGGCGCCCTGAACATGCGCTCAACACCCATACCCTACGACCTCACCGGGCGGGCACACCTCACAATCGGCGAAAACAGCTCCCGCAACATCTGGACATCCGCCGGAGACGCCTACGGCAACTTCGGCTGGCTGGTCGAGACCTACCAGACAAAGGTCGACGGGTTTAAACGTCTCGACGGCGGGGGCAACACGGGCTTCGACAAAAAAGACTACCTGGCCAAGTTTCGCTTCAACACCCACAGAGACGCCGGAGTCTATCAGGAACTGATGCTCAAGCTGGGCCAGACCGACGAGGTCTCCGATGAGACCTACCTGGGACTCACCGACGAGGACTTCAAACGCACCCCCTATCGCCGCTACGCCGCATCCCGGGTCGATCAGATGAACACGAAACACAGGCAGTTCCAGGTCCGGTACTTCGTTCAGCCGGGCGGCTCCTTCGACTTCACAGCCATCTTCTACCGCAACACCTTCCACCGCAACTGGTATAAGCTGGACAGGATCAGAGCCGCCGAAGACGGCAACCGTGCAAAGATCGCGGCAGTCCTTGAAGACCCCGTCCAGCACGCGGCCGAGTATGCGATTGTGACCGGCGGCACCAGCCCCAATAACAATGCCCTGGAGGTCAAGGCAAACAACCGCGACTATTATGCCCAGGGCGTCCAGTCCGTCTTTGGACTTCAGACCGACCGCGGCAGCGTAACACACCACCTGGAGGTCGGCCTCCGGTTCCACAAAGACCAGATCGACCGGTTCCAATGGGTGGACCTGTATAAAATGGACAACGGCGTGATGCAATTGACCGGCGCCGGCACAAAGGGCACGGAGAGCAACCGGATCGAAACCGCAACCGCCTTTGCTTCTTACCTGCACTACAAACTCACCTGTGGCAACCTGTCGGCCACTCCGGGTCTTCGTTACGAAAACGTCAAAATCGAACGCAAAGACTATGGCAAAAGCGACCCGGGCCGTACCGGCTCCAGCCTCACAACGAGGGAAAACAGCGTAGATGTCTGGATCCCCGGCCTGGGCCTGAATTACAGATTCAGCCCATCTACACGTGCATTTGTCGGCATCCACAAGGGATTTGCCCCTCCCGGCTCCAAAGATGGCACCAGGCCGGAAAACAGCATCAACTACGAACTGGGACTCCACTACGGAAAAGACGCCCTGGACGCCCAGGCGATCGTCTATCTCAACGACTACGGCAACCTGCTGGGCGCGGACCTGGCAGCCGCGGGGGGAACCGGTTCCGGAGACCAGTTTAACGGTGGAGAAGCCGTCGCCAGAGGGCTGGAATTGGGCCTGCGCTACGACCTGGGCAACGCCTCCGGAGCGCTGTTTTCCATTCCGTTCCGTATCGCCTACACCTACACCAGCGCCGAATTCAGACACGACTTCGAAAGCGATTTCGAACCCTGGGGAACCGTGAAAACCGGCGACGAAATTCCCTACATCCCCAGGCACCAGGTCTTCGCGGGCCTCGGCATTGAAAACGGCCGGTGGGGCGTGGACCTGAGCGCCAAATACACCGGTGAAATGCGCACGAAAGCCGGCTCGGGCAGGATTTTTGCCCTGGAAAGCACCCAGGCCCACTTTACGGTCGATGCGTCTACGGAAGTCGCCCTCTCGCCAAAGGCCAAACTGTTTGGCCGTGTGAGAAACCTCACCAACAAAACCTATATCGCCGCCCGGCGTCCGGCCGGCGTACGCCCCGGAATGCCCCGCACGTTTATGGCTGGCATCAAGACCGACTTTTAATTGACCCCCTATCGCCTGGCCCGAACCTGCCTGTGCTTCAGGTCGAAACACAGGCAGGTTTTTTGTACCGGTCGCTGTGCAGGAGAGGCGTAAACCCACCACCCACCGGCATGAAGACCCTGAAATATATTGGATTCCTTCCTCTTTTTTGGTATAATTAAGGGACCTGTATACTTCAGGTCTAATCATCATATTGGCCGTATTCACAAAAAGGGAAAGCTCATGATCAGCGATAAAATACAAAACGCGTTAAACGAGCAGCTCAACGCTGAATTTTACGCGGCGTATCTCTACCTGGCAATGTCTGCCTATTTCCAGTCGATTAACCTCGGCGGTTTTGCAACCTGGATGCGTGCGCAGGCCGGGGAAGAGCTGATGCATGGCATGAAGGTCTACGACTTTATCAACGACAGGGAAGGTGATATCGATCTGAAGGAGGTGAAATCGCCCTCCATGAAATGGGACGGTCCCCTGGCCGCGTTCGAATATGCCTATGAACACGAAAGGGGAGTCTCCGCCCGGATCAACCATCTGGTTGACCTGAGCCTGGAGGAACGCGATCACGCCACCAATACGTTTCTGCAGTGGTTTGTGACCGAGCAGGTAGAAGAGGAAGCGACCGCCCACGAGATCGTCCACAAACTCAAACTCGTGGGCAACGACGGAAACGGGCTCTTTCTGCTGGACCGCGATATGGGCCAGCGAAACGCCGACGATGAAGAATAAGCCTCGCAACCCAAAACGCAAAGGGCCGACCGAAGTCGGCCCTTCGACATTCCGAAAGACGACGCTATTCTTCTGTTGACAAATCGCAATTCATACATTATCTTGGTATCCCCTTTTTTGTATGCCTTCAGAAAAATGTGAAAAACACGGCCTGAATCCCGCAGAAAAGGAGGTGTAAGAGAACAGAAGCTTACGTACGTATTGATTTTATTCCCCTTGGCAGTATCCCCTTGTTTCCCCTGCTTCTCCCCACCTGTTGTTTCCCCACAAGTCCAATACAGCCGGCCTTGAAGTCAATCTTGACGTCTGTCAACCAGGCTCAAGATGGAACGAATGGTTCCACCTCTCTTTCACAGAACGTGAGAGGAATTGGGCGATCTTGCTTCTCCCCACCGATGTGTTCCTCCCCTTTCCCCGACAGGTTTTAAACCGCTCCAGGCCCTGCAGGTGATGCCTGGAACGCATATGGTACACTGTTTGCCTGTTGTGATGGCAATACACACAAAATCCGTATTTCCGGACCTTCTCTCAGCCCCTCTCCCTCTCTCCTCCAACAGGCCAGGGAAAGGCCGCAGAAATCGCGTCTGAAGAATTGTGGGTGACTGCCAAACGGCCCTACTTTTCCGGGGGAAAACAATGCCTACCACGCTTACGAGTCGAGAAACCCGACCCGAAACGGTCGGCCGGAAGCGCTCTGCGCTTGAGCTCTACCTGAAGGATATCGCCTATAATCCCCTCCTGACACCCCAGGAGGAGGTCGAACTGGCCAAGAGTATCCGATCAGGAGACCGCAAGAGCCTGAATCAGATGGTCGAATCGAATCTTCGGTTTGTGATCACAATCGCCAAAGAATACCAGGGGCGGGGGCTGCCCCTGGAAGACCTGATTGCCGAAGGCAACCTGGGGTTGGTCCGGGCCGCAACGCGTTACGATGAAGGGGTGGGTGTAAAATTTACAACCTATGCGGTCTGGTGGATACGCCAGGGCATCCTCTCTGCACTGGCCGAGAAGGCCCGCATGGTCAGACTTCCCGTCAACAAGCTCAAGCACCTCTGCAGACTGGAACGCGTCGCCTCAAGCCTCAAACAGAAACTGGGCCGGGAGCCCAGCATCGAGGAGATCGCCAGATCTGCGGAGATGCAACCCAAACAGGCCCAGGACCTCTTCGACGCCTCCCGGTGGCACCTCTCGCTTGATACGCCGCTTGAGGAGGGCCCCAACACCTCCCTCCTTGAGATTCTGGCGGACAAGGATCAGGTGACTCCGGAAGTGGAAGTGATGGAGCGGGCCATGACCGATGAAGTCCGGGCGGTACTCGACACGCTCTCACCGCGGGAAGCCCAGGTCCTGAGGTACTACTTCGGGATCAACGACGAAGAGCCGATGACACTCGAACAGATTGGCAACCAGCTCAGTCTCACCAAGGAACGCGTCCGACAGATCCGGGACAAGGCCTTAGCAGCGCTCAGACACCCTTCACGAATGCGAAAAATTCGCACCTATCTGACGGGGAACTGAAACCGTGCATGCCTTGAAAGAGAATGAGCCCACCCACAGGGTGCTGGATATTAAGGGAGTACATCACATCACCCTGGTGGTGAGCGATCTGGATCGGGCCAGGCCCTTCTACGAGAAATTCCTCGGCCTGAAGCCCATTCCCAGGCCCGATTACGACTTTGAAGGCGCCTGGTACCAATGCGGAGGTCTGGAAGTACACCTTCTGGTAGCGGAAGAACATCCCGGACCTTCCCGGCGCCACATCGCGTTTGAGGTCTCAGACTTCGAGCGGGTGCTCAAATCTTTAGACGGCGAACGGATCCGGATCGTTGGAGGCCCCGGGAAAAGGCCGCACGAAGGCAGCCGGTTTGTCTTCTGCCAGGACCCCGACGGCAACCTGATCGAAATCACCTGTCCGGGACCATAGCGGCTCCAGCTCCCGAAAAAGGCCGTGACAGGTTGTCACGGCCTTTTTTTTTGACCTCTGTCCCGTGTTTTCACCCCTCCGGTTTCCACCTCAACACCGGCTTGCGGGCGGCCGTGGCTTCGTCCAGCCTGCGAACCGGTGTATCGTGGGGCGCCTCGTGGAGCAGGTCCGCATCCTCTGCCGCTTCTGCTGCGATCCGGATCATGGCCTCAACAAAGTCATCGACCTGTTCTACGCTCTCGGTCTCGGTCGGTTCAATCAGCATCGCTTCGGGAGCGACATTGGGCAGGGGAAAGTAGATCGTTGGGGGATGATGGCCGTAATCGATCAGCCGCTTGGCAATATCCAGCGCGCTCACCCCGTGTTCGCGCTTCTGCCGGGATGCCGAAAAAACCATCTCGTGCATCGGCTGGGCCTTTTTGGGACGGTCGTAATGGGCATCGAGCCTTTTTGCAATATAGTTCGCATTCAGCACCGCCATCTCGCTGGTACGGCGCATCCCTTCCGCGCCCAGCATCCGGGCATACACATAGGCCCGGATCACCATGCCGAAGTTTCCGTAGAACGTGCTGATCTTGCCGATCGACCCGGGCCGGTCGAAATCGAGGCGGAAGTGCCCTCCCTCCTCCTCCACCACCGGAATCGGCAAGTAGGGAAGCAGCGCATCCTTCACCCCCACCGGTCCCGATCCGGGGCCGCCGCCGCCGTGGGGCGTGGTAAAGGTCTTATGGAGATTGATGTGGACCACGTCGAACCCCATATCGCCCGGACGGCACTGCCCCAGAAAGGCGTTCAGGTTCGCACCGTCGTAGTAGAGCAGGCCGCCGCCCCCGTGCACGATCCGTGCAACCTCTAAGATCTCGTCCTCAAACACCCCAAAGGTATTGGGATTCGTCAGCATCAGCGCGGCAACCTCGTCGCTCATCCTGGCCTTCAGGTCGTCCACATCCACCGTACCCCGGTCCGTCGACCGGATCGTCTCCACCGAGTACCCGCACATGGCCGCCGTGGCCGGGTTGGTGCCGTGCGCCGAGTC
>JAAXHW010000030.1:0-21716 GCA_012270675.1 Candidatus Latescibacterota bacterium
AGGCTGAAGAGCATCAGATTGACCGCCGTAAGCAGGGTCCACCCCCCGGCCTGAAAAACCCTGGCCGTGGCCGTTTCGGACGCCAGTTCGAACATCACCCCCGCGCCTTCGCCCATCCCGGCCATGCCGGTGCTCAACACCGTCAGCATCAAAATGGTTGGAATCACAATCTCGTTTGCGGGGATGGCAATCACATAGGCCAGCAGAATCACGCCGTTCAGACCGATCAGCAGCGCAAACGGATGGGTGCTATTGATGAAGTGCTCGGCCAGGCTGGCGCCCCCGACCTGGAGATTGGAAATCAGCCAGATGACGGCCCCCGCGGGCATCGCGAAAATCACCGCCCGCCACAGCACAATCAGCGTGCGGTCGATCACCGAGGTGTAGATCGTCTGCAGGATGCGGGGCGGACGGTAAGGCGGAAGCTCCAGGCTGAACGCCGAGGCCTCGCCCTTCAGGACCGTGTGCGAAAGTCCCCAGGAAACCACAAAGGACAGGACCACGCCCAGGACCGCCACCCCCACCACGGCCCCTGCCGAGACCAGCCCCGCCAGGTGCGCGGGCGCCAGCCCGCCGATAAAGATGGTGGCCACCAGGATCTGGGTGGGCCAGCGCCCGTTGCAAAGCGAGAAATTATTCGTAATAATGGCAATCAACCGCTCCCTGGGACTGTCGATCACGCGCGTGGACACAATGGCGGCCGCATTGCACCCGAACCCCATGCTCATCGTAAGCGCCTGCTTGCCGTGCGCGCCCGCCTTTTTGAACAGATGATCCAGATTGAACGCCACCCGGGGCAGGTACCCGAAATCCTCCAGCAGGGTAAACAGCGGAAAGAAAATCGCCATCGGCGGAAGCATCACGCTCACAACCCAGGCCATGGCCAGGTAGACCCCGTCCAGCAGAAAGCCGTCCAGCCACCAGGGCATTCCCATATCCGCGGCAATCCCCTTCAACGCGGGATGGACCGTATCCAGCAGCAGGGTCGCCAGCATGCGCGACGGCACATTGGCGCCTGCAATGGTCAACCAGAACACCACCATCAGCATCAGCAGCATAATCGGAAACCCCAGCCAGCGGCTTGTGACCAGCCGGTCGATGGTGCGGTCCAGGTCAAAACGGGGCTTCGCTCCGCTGCGGGTAACGGACCGGTCCGCAATCCGGGTGGCGTCCGTGTAGATAGCCTCCATCAGCGAATCGTGAAAATTGGGACCGGCCTCCCAGCGCAGGGAGGATGCGGCGGAAAGCACGTCGTCAGGCTTTGTTTCAGGGTTCATAGCACCTCCCGCATCGGCGTCTCCTCACCAGCCTGAGACCCCTGGTTCAGGTCGCCCAATTCCCCTGAGCGAACCGCTTCGATGATCCGCTGGTCACCCTCCAGCAGGCGCAGCGCCACCCAGCGCGCGTTTGGCAGCCCGGGAAAGGCCGACTCCAGCTTGTCCACAAGCTGCCTGACCGCGCGCTTCAGCGCGGGCGGCTCGCTTTTAATCCGGTGCGGCCTGCACACCACCTGGCCGTTGGCCACCGCGTTGATGGTCTGGATCAACAGCGCAACACCCTCGCCCTGACGGGCCGCGGCGGGCACCACCGGCACCCCCAGATCCCGCGCCAGGCGGCGGTCGTCCACCGCCAGGCCGTGCCGTTTGGCCTCATCCATCAAATTGAGGCAAACCACCGCCCGGTCGGTAATCTCCAAAACCTGTAAAACCAGGTTCAGATTGCGCTCCAGGCGCGTGCTGTCCACCACGATAACGGTCACGTCGGGCCGGCCGAACAGGATAAAATCGCGGGCGATCTCCTCGTCGTAGCTGGCCGACAGCAGCGAGTAGGTACCCGGAAGGTCCACCAGCTTATAGCGGTATCCGCCGTAGGCGAACCCGCCCTCGGCCCGGGTGACCGTCTTGCCGGGCCAGTTGCCCGTATGCTGCCGCAGCCCGGTCAGACTGTTGAACACCGTACTCTTCCCGGTATTCGGATTGCCGGCCAGCGCAACCACATAATCCCAGCTGGCCATCTGGATGCCCAGTCTGGTCAGATTTCCGGCGTGATGCGCCGGACAGGCTTCACAAACCATTGTCGAATCCGCTGTATCCATCAGGCTACCTCCATCTGCCGCGTAATGTGAATCTGGCTGGCCTGTTCCCTGCGCAGCGCAATCACGCTGTCCCGAACCCGGTACGCGGTCGGATCGCCCGTCGGACTCTTCATCTCCACCTCGATCCGCGTGCCGGGCAAAATGCCCAGGTCCATCAGTCGGCGGCGCTCCAGCCCCCGACAGCTCCGGGAAAGGCGGATCACCCGGGCCGTCTCGCCCGGTTTCAACCCGGACAAAGGCTCATAGGGCGCCTCCGCCTCCTGTTCCTCCGGCACGGGAACAACCGAAATATTGGCGGCCAGGACCGGAGCCAGCACGTGTTCCTCCCCATCGGCCCAGAATCGAATGCGCCGGGGCGAAATGCTTGTGATCTCCACGCGCATCCCCAGGGTCAGCCCCTCGGCAACCAGCTGAGCGAAAACCGCCTCCGGCTCGTCTTCGATATGCACGATCGTCGCCGCCTTTGCCACTGGAAGGGCCGTAAGGGGCTGGCCCTGCCTGGGGACGATTTCTCCGGACGCGGTGGGAATCGGGTCCCCGTGCGGATCGTAGCCCGGATGTCCCATCTGTTCGGCCAGGCGGTCGGTTTCTTCGGGAGACAGATCGTGCTCCCGGTATTCCGCCTCACTGTGCCAATCGGCTTCGGACAGGCCGGTCTCCTCGGCCAGATAGTGCTCCCAGAGCCGGTGCACGCGAAGCATGCGCAGCGCATAGGTGCGCCCATCGGGCGTCAGGTGCAGCCCGCCCCCCGCCGACCTCAACAGCCTCAGCGCCTCAATGCGCACGAGCAGGTCGGCCGTCCGATTCCCGGGAATCCCCAGCGCCCCTGACAGGCTCTCCACCGTGCACGCCTGTTTCCGGTATTCACAGTCGTACAGGTGTTTCAGCGCATCTTCAATCAACACCCGTTCGGTTATGCTCCGCATCCGCTGCCAGCGCCAGAATATGCCGCGCCTGGGCCAGAACATCCCCCCTCCCACCAGCACAACCAGGGCAGTCACAAGCAGCGCAGTGACCGGATCAACCATCCCGATCCCCCTTTCATCGCGGCAAAACCGAATTTTTATAAAAACAAACAATATTTTTAGCCAAGGCTAAACTATACAAAACAAACGCTACGGTCAAGTAAAAAATATCCCTTGACATTCTATAAATATGATATTATCAATTGAACAGAAGTTCAATAATCAAAGGAGACAACACCGATGCCAGCAGAAGACACGGTCCCCGACATCTCCGAAGACCGCATCATCGACCGGGAAAAGGTCCGGCGGGCAACGCAGGCCCTGCCCACTCAGAGGGTCTTAAACGGCCTGGCCGAAACCTTCAAAGTCCTGAGCAACCCCGGCCGGCTGAAAATCATCCACGCCCTCTCCAGAGACGAACTCTGCGTCTGCGACCTGGCGGTCCTTCTGGGCAGCACCGATTCCGCCGTGAGCCACCAGCTCCGCATCCTGCGCAGCATGCGCCTGGTCAAATACCGCCGCGAAGGCAAGCTCGCCTACTACTCCCTGGACGACCAGCACGTCCGCCGGCTCTTTGAGGCGGGGCTGGAGCATACGATCGAATAGGCCCCTATTGCTCAATCCGGAGCAGGTCTGCGGGCGGAGCCGAAAGTGTTTCCTCCCTGCACCCCCCGCTCCCACATCCGCACGCCCCCCCCTGCCCTGACAAAAACGGCCGGATAAACTGCCCCAGCACCCACACGCCGCACACCAGCGCCACAAAAATCGCCAGAATCGATTGCCAGTCCATCCTACCCTCCCCACCCCAGGGCCGTTGTGGCCTGGTAGGTGACCCATGCGCCGATATAGGCCAGCAGGGTCATATACCCGAACGCGAACCCCGCCCACCCCCACGACCGGGTCTCCCGCTGGATCACCGCCAGGGTGGCCGCGCACTGCGCGCACAGCGCGAAAAAGACCATAATCGAAAGCGCCACGGGAACCGTAAAAATCCGCCGCCCGTCGTCCCACGTTGCCGCCTGCAGGGCATGCCGAAGTCCCTCCGAGGTCTCATCCACCCCGCTTCCCAGGCTGTAAATCGTCCCCAGAGACGCCACAACAATCTCCCGGGCGGGAAAAGAAGCCACCGCCGCCATCCCGATGCGCCAGTCCCAGCCCAGGGGGCGTACGGCCGGTTCGATGAAGCGCCCGATGCGGCCCAGAAAACTCTGTTTCAGCAATTCGGAAGACATCCCGGCCTCAACCTCTGCCAGCGCCTCTGCCTGCGCCTGTCCCGCAGAGGTGTTCAAAATCTCCTGCTGCCGGACCTCGTAATGTTCAACAATCTCCGCAGGACGGGGAAAATAGGCCAGCGCCCACATCACAATCGCCGCAGCCAGGATAATCTTGCCGGCGCGGGACAGAAACGCCTTGCTGCTCTGGTAGACCCGCATGCCCACCGTCTTCGGGTCCGGCAGCTTGTAGGACGGAAGCTCCAGCACAAACGGCGAAGACGCCCCCTTCAGCAGCGTCTTCTTCAGCACCCATGCCACCGGCACCGCCACCCCGATGCCCACGCAGTACATCCCGAACAGCGTCAGCCTCTGCAGCCCGACCCACCCCCCCAGGAGCAGGCGGTCCGGAATAAATGCCGCAATAAAAATGGTGTACACCGGCAACCGGGCCGAACAGCTCATCAGCGGAGCCACCAGAATCGTCGTAAAACGGTCCCGCCTGTCTTCAATCGTCCGCGTCGCCATAATCCCCGGCACCGCACACGCAAAGCTGGACAGCATCGGAATAAACGACTTTCCCGATAGCCCGCACCGGGTCAGCAGCCGGTCCATCAAAAACGCCGCCCGGGCCATATACCCGCCGTCTTCGAGAATCGCAATAAAAAAGAACAGAATGGCAATCTGCGGCAGAAAAATGACCACACTCCCCACCCCGCCGATCACGCCGTCCACCACCAGACTTTTCAGCGCCCCCTCCGGCATCGTCGCCCCCACCCAGGCGCCCAGCCCCCCGAACACGCCGTCGATCCAGTCCATCAGCGGCCCTGCCCAGGTAAAGATCGACTGGAACACCAGCCCCATCATCCCCACAAAAATCAGCGTCCCCAACACCCGGTGCGTCAGCACGCGGTCCAGGCGGTCCGAAAGAATCGTCTGCAGCCGTTCGGGCCGAACAAGACAGCCCGATATCACCTGGCTGATCCAGGCATACCGGGCTTCGGTCTCCAGCGCCGACAGGGACGCCTTGGTATGCATCTTTGAACGCACTTCCGAAAGCCGTCTGCCAAACGCCGGCCCCTGCGCTTCAACCAGCCGCTGTTCGGCATAGCCCCCTTCGTCCACCAGCGCCCGAAAAGCCTCCACCTCGGAGACCTCCACATCCCCGGCAAGCGTCCTGACCTCACGTCCGAGGGATTCCGGAAAGCGGGGCAGCCCCGCCGGTTCGGCGCTCCGTTCGCCTGAAACCACATCGGCGATGGCCCTGCGCAGGTCGTCCAGCCCCCGGTGCCGGTTCGCGCAGGTCGGAACCACCGGAACCCCGATCCGCTCAGAAAGCATCGCCGCATCGATCCGGACGCGCCTGGACGCGGCCACGTCCACCATATTCAGCGCAATCACCACCGGCAGGCCCAGTTCCAGCACCTGCGACACCAGATACAGGTTGCGCTGCAGATTGCTGGCATCCACAATCGCCAGCACCGCGTTCACCGGGGCCTCGCCCTCCACTTGGCCCAGCAGCACATCGGCCACAATCATCTCGTCCGGCGAATGCGCCGCCAGGCTGTACGCGCCGGGCAGGTCCAGCAGATCCACCTCCAGCCCACCCCCCAACACCAACCGCCCGACCTTCCGTTCGACCGTCACCCCCGGATAGTTTCCAACGCGCTGGGAAAGTCCGGTCAGCGCATTGAAAAGCGTCGTCTTACCCGTATTCGGATTGCCGACCAGAGCAACGGTCTGGACCCCCGCAACCGGCGGCTGAGTCCCCTCTGTCCGTATCTGTGTGGACATCCCTTTACACCGAACGCACCCGAATCGTGTCGGTGTCCCGCCTCCGGACGCAGAATCGCCCCTCTTCCACCTGGATCACGGTCGGACACCCGGCGCGCAGCACCCTTACCCGCGCCCCCGGCACCGCCCCCACCTCCCTCAGCCGGGCCGTCAGAAAAGAGGTGCCGGCCACCTCCACGATCTCCCCTTCGTCGCCCTCAGGCCACGCGACCAGAGGCCCTTCCGCGGACCGGTCCCGCCTTCCCGGCTCCGCCGCTCCGTTCCGGTCCCACAGGAACCGCAGCGTCAGCCTGCCTGCCAGCCCCATCAAACGCTCGGTCATGCCTCAACCTCCCTCAGGCTTCAATCTGCATATGAAACAGACACTCATCCTCGCAGATCGGACACAATTCCAGGCCGTGACACAGCGCCTCCTCGTCCCGGAACGCCTCCAGGAACTGCCGCGCCATCGGCGTATCCGACAGCAGAAAACTCATAAAATGGAGCAGCTTCTCCCCGGTCTCCAGGCTCAGCAGGTGTTCGACCTTACAGGCGTCAATCTCCGCCTGCTGTTCCTCCACGTGCAACACATCCTTCAGGAATTTCCTGACAATCGCCCGCTTGGCCATCACCAGGTCCACAATCCGCTGCGCCTCTTCGGACAGCCGCAGGAACTTGTTCTGGTCTTCCAGAACGTAATGCTTTCGCTTTAAAGCCTTCAGCGTAAGCGAGGCGCTGCCCCTGGTAATATCCAGATACCTCGCCACATCCGAAACCCGGGCGTATCCCTGCCGGTTCATCAACTCACTGATCGCCGCAAGGTGATGGGCCACACTGTGGGTAATCTCATTGTCCTCAAACGCCTTCCACACTCCCGAAGATGACATAGAGGCCCCCTTTCCCTGCAAAAATGCCTGTTTAATCAACCAGATGTTTTGCTAATAAAACATCTGACAAAAATATAAACAATAGCCATCGAACATGTCAAGCGAAACTTGACTTTACCCCAAATTTTTCGTATACCTGTCAAATCCACTTCAGGATTTTGTTGAGGAGCCCCTCCATGCCTCCAACCTTCGACTTCGACCGGATCGGCCGGCTTCCCGCGCCGGGTGACAACGTGGCCATTGCGACCCGGAAGCTGGATGCGGGCGACCGGATCATCCACAAAACCACACGCTTCACCCTCAGCCACACCCTCCTGGAAGGACATCGCTTTGCTGTGCAGCCAATTGCCGCTGGTGAGGCCCTCCTCTCCTGGGGCCTGCCCTTTGGCATTGCCACCCGCACAATCAGGCCGGGCGACTACGCCTGCAACCCCCAGATCCTGGAAGCCCTCCGCCTGCGAAACCTCGACTTCAAACTCCCCTCCAGGCCCAATTTCCAGGACCGGATCGAACCCTGCATGCTGGATGAGCAGCGCTTCAAACCGGGGGTACAGGTCGCTTCCCACCCCCAACTCCGCACCTTTAAAGGCTATCCCCGGCACCCCTCCCGGGGTGTGGGCACCCGCAATACCATCGTCATCCTGGGGACCACCTCACGCACCGCCAGCTTCGCCAGGCGGCTGGAAGAACGCCTGAAGGGGCTGTCGGACGCCTGTGAGAACATCGACAACATCGTCGCTGTCGCCCACACCGAAGGCGGCGGTGGGGAACGTCCCAACAACCTCGACCTCCTGCTGCGCACCCTGGCCGGCTTTATGGTCCACCCCAATGTGGGAGCGGTGCTGGCGGTCGACTACGGAACCGAACCCCTCACCAACAAAATGCTCCGAACGTTTATGGCAGCGGAAAGCTACCCCCTGGCGGAGGTCGTGCACGAATTCCTGACCCTCAAAGGCGGCTTTCAGAAAAACCTGGACAGGGGCGAAGCCATCGTCAGGGGGTGGCTCGACACGGTCAACCGCACCTCCCGCACCGATGTGTCAGCCGCGCACCTGAAAATCGCCCTCCAGTGCGGGGGGTCGGACGCCTTCTCAGGCATCTCCGGCAACCCCCTCGTCGCCTGGGTCGCCCGGGAAACCATCCGCTATGGAGGGTGCGCCAATCTGGCCGAGACCGATGAACTGATCGGCGCGGAGCCCTACATCCTCCAAAACGTCAAAGACCTGGACACGGCCCGGCGGTTTCTGGATACCATACAGCGCTACAAAGACCTGGCCGCCTGGCACGGCACCACAGCCGAGGGCAACCCCTCCGGCGGCAACAAATTCAGGGGACTTTACAACATCGTACTCAAATCGATCGGCGCGGCCCAGAAGCGCCATCCGGACGTCCGCCTGGACGACGTCATCGCCTACGCCGAACCGATGCGCGCCCCCGGCTACTATTTTATGGACAGCCCCGGAAACGACCTGGAAAGCATTGCAGGGCAGGTCGCCTCCGGCTGCAACATGGTCTTCTTCGTCACCGGCAACGGCTCCATCACCAACTTCCCCTTTGTGCCCACCCTCAAAATCATCACCACCACCGCCCGCTACGACCTCCTCCCCGGCGAAATGGACGTCAACGCCGGCGCCTACCTGGACGGCGCACCCATGGACGACCTGGGCCAGCAGATGCTGGACCTCACCCTGGACGTGGCCTCCGGCGCCCTCAGCAAAGGGGAACGGGCAGGGCACGCCCAGGTCTCCCTCTGGAGAAACTGGCGGCAGACCGACACCCGCAACCTGGAGCGCCTGCTCGCCCTCCCCCGGCCCGGGGGCGTCCCCATCCCCATCCGGACCGACCCTCAGCACAGCGCCCTGACCTTCAACGCCATCCACACCCCCGGAGGCCCCACAACCGACCGGATCGGCCTCATCCTGCCCACCAGCCTCTGCTCGGGCCAGATCGCCCGGATGGGCGCCGAACGCCTCACGCAGAAGGGCCTGGGCTGCAGGCAGGGCATCTCCCGCTTCGTGGCCCTGGCGCACACCGAAGGCTGTGGGGTTGCGGGCGAATCGGCCGAGCGCTTCTACAACCGCGCCATGCTGGGCTACCTCACCCACCCTCTCGTCGCCTGCGGCCTCCTCCTCGAACACGGATGCGAAAAAACCCACAACGACTACATGCGCCACGAGCTTGAAGCCCTCGGCATCGACCCTGCCGCCTTCGGCTGGGCCAGCGTACAACTGGACGGCGGCATCGAACGCGTCCTCCAAAAAGTGGAGACCTGGTTCGCCTCCCAACTCGCCCGTGAAGGCGCCCCCCCCCAGCAACCGGCAGGCCTGGACGCCCTCCGCCTGGGGCTGCTTACCTCCGGCCCCCTCTCCGACACCGCAGCCCGGAGCCTGGCCGGGCTCACGCGCGCCCTCGTCAGCGCCGGCGGCACCGTCATCGTCCCCGAAACCGCCGGCCTCCTCGCCTCGTCCTCCTACCTGAAAAACACGCTTGGAGACCGTCCGCCGAACGCCTCGCTGGGCCACGCCCAGCGGACGGAGGCCCCCGGCTTCTACATCATGGAAACCCAGACCGACCACTGGGTGGAAATCCTCACCGGCCTGGGGGCCACCGGCGTCGAAATCCTCCTGGCGCACACCTCAGAACACCCCATGCAGGGCCACCCCCTCCTGCCCATGCTCCAGGTCACCGCCTCCACACACGCCGTCTACAGCGACGACATCGACCTCTGCCTGGGAGAAAACCCTGCTGAAAACGTCGACGGGATACTCCGCCTGGTCCTCAGCGTCGCCTCCCGGACCTGTACGCCCAGAGCGAACCTTCAGGGCAACACCGATTTCCAGTTTACCCGGGGGCTACTGGGCGTTTCGATGTAGGCCCGGCAACCCCCTACGCCTCCTCCGCAATCCACTTCTGCATTGCCTCCATGATCTTCTTCCCCTGTTTCATACTCGAAATATTGAACTTGCTCCGGGGCAGATAGACCCCGTCCCGCTTCTGGTAGCGCCGGATCGTCACCTTCTTCGGACCGTACTCCCCTGTTCTCCGGTCCAGGTCCTGATAGAGGAACATCACCGTGGCCCATGCCCCTCTGGACAGCACGTACCGGTCCACCTCCTTACAGAGCAGAACCCCATCCTCCTTGTAATTAATCGACAGGCCATCCACTGTTTCCGCCATAAAGCTTCCTCCTTCACTGTGTTCTCTCAGGCTCAACTTTCAAAAATGATAGGAATTATGAAGAAATAAGGCAAGCACAATAGCCGTAACACGCCCCTGCGCCCGACAATACCGCCTGCATTTAAACCTTGCCGGCCAGTGCAAAAAAACCTTATCTTGCTCCCGCACCCGCTTCTCTCAGGAGATCACCCATGCGCCTTGGCATCGTCGGCATGCTCCCGGGCGATTTTCGCACATTCACGGACGCGCACTTCCACGCCATACGCACCCTGGGCTTCACCGGCGCCGGCTTTCACTTTCCGGGCGACCTGATCAACCAGCCCACCCCGGAAGACGCGGCCCGCTGCAAAGGCCGGTTTGCCGCCCACCGCATCGACCTCGCCCAGTTCGCCATCACCTGCGGCGACTGCCTCTTCGACCCCGATCCGGATGCGCGGCAGGCTACTGTACAAAAGATCGCCCGGGGGGCCCAAATCGCCGCGCAACTCAACGCCCGGACCTACCTCATCCGCCCCGGCAGTCTCAACCCCGCAGGCCCCTGGACGCCCCACCGGGACAATCACCGGCCCGACGCAATGGAGCGCCTCATCCAAACCCTCAAAACAATCCTTCCCCACCTCGAAGCCGAAGGCGTCACCGCGGTCCTGGAAACCCACGCCATCTCCATCCTCAACACCCCCGAAACCTGCCGTTCCATCGTCGAGACCGTAAACAGCCCCCGCCTCCGGCTCGTCATGGACCCTGTCAACCACTTCGAGTCCCTCCGGCAGGTCTACGCCGGCGCCGACCACCTCAACCACATCTTCGACCTGATGGGTACCCTCTCCCCGGTCTGCCACGTCAAAGACATCGCCGTTGGCAACCGCCTCGTAATCCACCTGGACGAAACCGTCCCCGGCGAGGGCGAACTCGACATGGCCCTCCTCCTCCACCGCTTCCACACCGCCCATCCCCACGGCTACGCCCTCATCGAGCACCTCGGCCCGGACCAGATCCCCACAGCCGCGGAAAACGTCCGCCGCATCGCCGCCGGGGCAGGCATCCCCATTCACTGAGCCTTTAACCCCTTGACGTTCCCTCCAATGCTGACCATATTAGGGGAAAACGCGTCTCTCTTTTCAAAATTCCTCAGGAGCAGCCCATGCAACCCGAACGCATTGCCGACTACCGGTGTGAAACAGGCGAAGGCCCCCTCTGGCACCCCATGGAAAAACGGCTCTACTGGGCAGATATCCCTGCAGGCCGGATATTTCGCTACGATCCCGCAACCGGACACCACGAGCAGTGCTACGAAGGGGATATTGTCGGTGGATTTACGATCCAGACCGACGGTTGCCTCCTCCTCTTCATGGACAGAGGCGCGGTCAAAATCTGGCGGGACGGCGCATTGACCACGGTCCTGGAAGACATCCCCGAAGAGCGGGCAACCCGTTTCAACGACGTCATCGCCGACCCTGCGGGCCGGGTCTTCTGCGGCACCATGTCCACCCCGGACCGGCCGGGCCGACTCTATCGCCTGGACACCAACGGCGATTACATACAGGTGGTGGACAACGTCGGCATATCCAACGGGCTGGGCTTTACCCTGGACCGCAGACAGATGTATTACACCGACTCGACCGCCGGGAAGATCTACCGTTTCGACTACGATGAAAAAACCGGTGACATCGCCAATCGGCAGGTCTTCGCCCGGGTGCCTCCCCAGGAGGGCATCCCCGATGGCATGACCGTAGACGCCCTCGGCCACGTCTGGTCCGCCCGCTGGGACGGGAGCTGCCTGGTCCGCTACACGCCCGGTGGTGTTGAGGAACGCCGCATCCTCTTCCCGGCCAAAAAGGTCTCCAGCCTCACCTTCGGCGGCAGGGACTACACCGACATATACGTCACCACAGCCGGTGGAGACAACAAACCGGAAGAAGGCGAAGGCGCCGGGGCCCTCTTCCGGCTCAACCTGGGCATTCGGGGCGTAGGGGAGTACTACTCCCGAATCGGCCTCTGATGAGGAACGCAAAATGTGTGGACGCTTTACACTTGCCACCCCGGCGGAGGACCTCCAGCGGGCCTTCCCCGGATTCGCCTTTCCGGACCAGATGCCCCTCCGCTACAACATCGCGCCGAGCCTGGAGGTTGCCCTGGTCCCCAACAACGGGGAAAACCGGGTGCAGCACTTCCGGTGGGGCCTTGTCCCCCCCTGGGCGAAAGACCCCAAAATCGGCAACCGGATGATCAATGCGCGCTCCGAAACCCTGGCCGAAAAGCCCTCCTTCCGGACCGCCTTCCGAAAACGGCGGTGCCTCATCCTGGCGGACGGCTTTTATGAATGGCGCAAACATCCGGGCATCAGCGCCAAAACGCCTGTTTACATCCGGCTCGAATCCGGCGAACCCTTTGCCTTTGCCGGCCTCTGGGAATCCTGGAAACAGCCCGACGCCCCTCCCCTCCTCTCCTGCACGATCATCACCACACAGCCAAATGCGCTCGTAAAAAAAATCCACCACCGGATGCCCGTTATTCTCCCCCCGGGGGCCTACGACCGGTGGCTCGACCCGGCCGAACAGCAACCGGACCGGTTGGCAGACCTGCTCAAACCCTATCCCCATGCAGACATGACGGCCTACCCGGTCTCCACCCTGGTCAACAACCCCGGGGCGGACACGCTTGCGTGCATCAAGCCTGCGGAAACGCAGGCGCAACCCGACCAGCCGTCGCTTTTTTGAACGGACAATCAATCGGAAGACAAAAGCCGGGATTGGGTTATCCCGGCTTTCTTTATCACAGGCCAGACACGTTCTTCAGGCCCGCGCCAGGTCCACGTAGGCCCGGAACAGATCCGAGTAGTAGGCCACAAACATCCACAGATCCCCCACCCCCCGGTCTGCCCCACGCTCGGCCTCGGCCGACATATAGCCCTCATAACCCTTTTCGTGGAGCAGCCGGAACAGCTCCCGGTAGGGGTAGCCCTGGCCTGCCAGGTCGTGCATGTGGACATGGTCCAGCCAGAACCAGACCGTATCCAGGGCCTTTCTAACCGACCCGTCCACCACATCCTGCGGCACCGAATTCCAGATCAGCCCGAAATTTTCGTGGTCCACCTGCTCGGCCACCGCCCTGCAGGCCTGCCAGTCGAACTCCCCGTGCAGTTCCAGGCTGGGCTTCACCCCTCTTTGCGTCCCGTAATCGCACAGCTCCCTCAGCGCCCCGGCCACCTGCGCAATCGTCCTCTCCCTGGGCACCCCCTCCGGAAAATTGTTCCCGAACACCCGCACCCGGGGCGCTCCCAGGTCCGCTGCCAGGTCCATCCGGACCTTTGTCTCCTCAATATGTTTTCTGAGGTCCCCAGCATCCGGATCGTGGTACCGGTTGCCCGTTGCCACACTCACAATCCTGATCCCCGTCCCGGCACAATCGGCCACCACCTGCTTCCGTTCCGCCTCATCGATCCACGCCTCCACCCCGTGTCCGTGGTTCGCGTCCGTGCGGAACTCCACCCCCTCAAACCCGTGGTCCTTCAACATCGCCAGCAGGTCCGACCGCGACAAATCTTTCAGAACGCCATAGGTCATCCACGATGGTTTCATCACATCCTCCTTGTGACATACTCAGAAGCGAGATTTGATAACACCGTAAGAATACGCTCATTTTTCAGATCCGTCCACAACTTTCTGATATACCTCCGCCGCCTGGTCGGACCCAAACGCCCACTTTTTTGCTTGACAGCGTAGCGCAATTTACTAATATTCCAATAAACCGTTTGTTATGGGAGGACACACCATGTGGAGCACCGTCGCAGGACGGCTCTTTCCGGTAATCGTCGGCGGTCTTATCTCCGCTTGCTCGCTTGCGCCAGGTCAAATGCCCCCGGTTCTCGAATCGGCTGCGGAACTACCGGACGAATTTGCCGGAAGTAAAATTGCCGGTTCATACGAACCTGTGGCGTGGTGGAAATCATTCGCCGACCCGGTCCTCGACCAGGTGATCAAAACGGTGCTTTCTGCGAATTTCGATCTGGCCGAAGCGGTCGCCCGGGTCGATCAGGCCAGGGCACGTGCACGCATCGCCAAAGCGCCGATGTTTCCTTTGATTCAGCCTTCGGCTGGTGTCAACGACTTCGATGCACCCACCAATGCGGGTATAGGCGCGCAGCTGGACGAACTGGGGCTGGGTTCGGGCGAAGACAGCGCATCCGGAATCGTCCTCCCCGACCGGCTCGGCCTGACCACCTACAGCGTCGGCGCGGAATTCGCCTACGAACTCGACTTCTGGGGCCGCAATCGCAACGACGCGCGCGCCGCCGGGGCCGAACGGCTGGCTTCGGAGTCGGACTACCTGAGTGCCCGCATGGGGGTACTGGCCGAAACTGTGCGGACCTACCTGGAGATCGTCAATCTGCGCCACCAGCGGAGGCTGGCAGGCAACATCGTGGAAATCCGCCAGGAGCGTGAGTCGCTGGCTGTGTCCCGTTATGAACGCGGGCTGACCGACATAAGCGGCCTTCATAAGGCGCGGCAGGATCTGCGAAAAGCAAGAGCCGAACTGCCGCAGATCGAAGCGCTGCTGGCGGATGCGGAGGGAAGGCTCTGGGTGCTGCTGGGAGGTTATCGCACCGACCTCGCGGATATGCTGCCCGATTCCCTGACTCCCTCCACAGCGCTAAAACCTGTTCCGGCAGGCATTCCCGCCCATCTTCTGGCGCAACGGCCCGACGTCATCGCGGCAAAGCAGCGGATGGAAGCGGCCCGATACACTGTAGGCGCCCGCCGCGCGGATATGCTGCCAAGATTGTCACTGCACGGATCCATTGGCCTGCAAAGTACGGATTCAGGCGAATGGTTCGATCCGGACCAGTGGTTTCGGAATCTCACCCTGAACCTGCTTGGCCCCGCATTCCAGGGGTCGCGCCTTCGCGGCAATGTAGCACTTGCGAAGGCCAGATTGAATGAAGCGGCCGCCGCGTTCGGGCGCTCCGTGGTAACCGCCGTCAACGAGGTCAAGGCCGCCCTTGCCGGACTGGCGGCCAGCCGCCAGCGTCATTCGCTGCTGGCTTCCCTGGCGGAGGAGGCTGAGGCCGAAACCGGGTTGCAGGAGCAGCGGTACGTTTCGGGAACAGGCGACTACGAGGCTTACCTGACGGCGACGCACACCCTTCTTGGCGCACGATCCGTCCTGGCGGCGGCGGAGCGCGACCTGGGTTACGCTCGTCTTGCTCTCCACCGCGCACTGGGCGGCGCGTGGACAGCCCGTGATGTGGAAGCGCTTCTGCGACCCCTGCCGCCCCATCGCCCCCACTCTCGACCTCCAACGGAGTAGATTGCCATGTCCCGTGTTTCCAGCTTTGTTACGGCCGGAGGTATCGTCGTTGTTTCTGTGGCATTGGCTGCGATTCTGATCTCACTGGCACCCGAACCGACCCGAACCGAGCAGCCTCCCCAGGTACCGTTCGTGCAGACTGGTCTGGTTACAGCCGGGTCCGGACCCATACCGGTATTTGCATCCGGTACCGTCAGGCCCGGCGCGGAGGTTGAAATCGTTCCCCAGGTGGGTGGAAGGGTCATCTGGGTGCACCCGGGCTTTAAAAGCGGTGGACGGGTCAGGTCGGGTCAGACGGTTTTCCGCATCGAAGAGGTCCATTATCAATACCTGGTGCAGGAAGCAGAGGCCAATGTCGCGGCCAGCCGCGTGGCTTTTCTCAAAGAGCAGGAACAGGCGTCGATTGCCCGCTCACAGTACGAACTTTACTCAGGACGACGGGGGGAGTCCAATGCGAATCCTCTCACGTTCCGTGAACCCCAGTTGAACGCGGCCAGGGCCGCGCTGAGCCGGGACGAGGCCAGGCTTGCAGACGCCAATATCGCCCTGTCCAGAACCCGAATAACCGCGCCTTTCGATGGCATTGTGCGCGAAGAATCCGTGGACGTGGGACAGACCGTGAGCCCCGGCCAGCCGGTGGGACGGCTTTTCGCTGCGGACGCCGTGGAAGTGGTCGTACCTCTGTCTGATGGCGACGCCGCCCTGATCCCCGGGCTGTGGGGTCTAAAGGCGGGTGGCGGGAGCGTGGTGGCCCGGGTGGTCGCCCAACACGGCGACGCGAGGTATCACTGGCAAGGTTATGTGGATCGAGCCGAGGTGTTTCTCGACGAGCAAACGCGTACTATAGATGTCGTCGTGCGCGTGCCGGATCCTTTTTCCCCGGGCGTCCCGGCGAACGGGGACGTCAGTCCCGGTGGTCATCCGCCGCTGCTGGTCGGCGAGTTTGTCGAGGTGGAGATTGAGGGCCTGGCTTTGGAGGACTATTTCAAAGTACCACGGGCATCGCTGCAACCCGGCAACGAGGTCTGGATGGTGAAAGACGGCGTTGTGAATATTGTTCCGGTTCAAGTCTTGCAGCGTGCTGACAATGAAGTGTTCGTGACGGGTGCACTGGAACACGGTCTGGCGGTGATTACCGGCGGGATTCAATTCGCCACCCAGGGAATGCCCGTCCAGACGGAAACTGACGGGTCGCCATGAATACGAACGGAAACAACCACGGCGAACGGCCAGGCCCGATCGCCTACATGGCCGGCAACAGCGTCGCGGCCAATCTGCTGATGTGGGCGATCATCGCCGCCGGGCTGGTGTCGCTGACCGGCCTCGAGCGGGAAGCGTGGCCCACCACTCCCTTCTACCATATTGAAGTGTCGATGGCCTATCCCGGCGCCACACCTGAGGAAGTGGAGGAGTCGATCGTCGTCAAGATCGAGGATCAGGTCAGCGGGTTGGATGACGTGAAGGCGGTCAAGTCCGTAGCGGCCCCGGGTATGGCCTCCGTGCGGATTCAAATGGATTTCGGTACGGACATGGTCCAGGCACTGAACGATATCGAGTCCGCGGTCAATCGCGTACAGTCTTTCCCAGCCGGTGCCGATCGTCCCCAATTCCGGGAGATGACCAACCGCATGAGCATGATGCGGCTCATCGTCTACGGCGACGTGTCCGAGCGCTCGCTGAAGGAATTGGCGTATCAGATCGAGGATGAACTCACGGCGCTTCCGTCCGTGTCCCAGGTCGAGGTCAGTGGTGTTCGGAAATACGAGATCTCCATCGAGGTACCGCTTCATCGGCTGAGAGCCCTTGGACTAACACTCACCGACGTCGCCAATACCATTCGTCGCAGTTCCCTGGACCTGTCTGCCGGAAGTATCGATACCCGGGAATCCCAGGTGCGGATTCGGACCCTCGGCCAGAACTACGACCAGCAGGATTTCGAAGAGATCGTCCTGCTCAGCAGGAGTGACGGAACGGTCGTTCGCCTCGGGGATATTGCCGCGGTCCGCGACGGTTTTCAGGAAACCGACCTGATTGTCCGGCATCAGAACCATCCCGCTGTATTCGTCGAGGTCTACCGGGCCGATGGCGAACAGGTGATGGACGTCGCAACGACCGTCCGGGAACATCTGGCGAACGAGGTGGTCCCGGCTCTGCCGAACGGCGTGGCCGTCACCATGTGGAATGACGAATCCCAGGTCTATGAGGAACGCGCCGATCTTCTTGTCAAGAATGGAATCCTGGGGCTATTGCTGGTGTTGATCGCGCTCAGCCTGTTTCTCGAAATCCGGCTTGCAATATGGGTCGCCGTGGGCCTCGCCGTTTCGGGTATCGGCGCCCTCGCCATCATGATGGCATTCGACGTGGCGATCAACGAAATCAGCCTGTTTTCCTTCGTCCTCGCCATAGGAATCATCGTCGACGATGCCATCGTCGTGGCCGAGCACATCCAATATGAACGCAGGCGGGGAACGCCGGGCGTTGTGGCCGCGATCCGTGGTGTACAACGGATAAAGGTGCCGTTGACCTTCGCGGTCCTCACTTCGGTGGTAGCTTTTATCCCGCTGCTGTTCATCCCCGGCGGCATCGGTGACGTATGGCGGGCCCTGCCGATCATCATGATCGCCATGCTGCTGGTTTCCCTAATCGAATCGCTGCTGGTGCTGCCCAACCACCTGTCCCACCTGCACGGCCCGGAGTGGGTGCCGGCCAATGCCTTCGACCGGTTCTTCGCGCGGCTCCAGGGGCGCGTGAACGCGCTGCTGAACAGGTTCGTGCAAGGGCCTCTGGACCGGGCCCTGCGGTTCGCGACGGACCAGCCCGGGGTGACGATGGCGGGGGCGGTAGGAATGCTCGTGCTGAGCATCTCCCTGTTGCCCGCGGGGATCGTACCTACCACGCTGGCCGCTGACATCGAGGGGGATTTCGCAACTGTCGTCCTGGAGATGCCCGATGGGACGACCGCCCCGAGGACGTACGAGGTGGCACGGGAACTGGAGGCCGCGGGTTACCGGGTCATCGAACGACTCTCGCGCGGCCGACCTGCAGATGCGCCACCGCTGCTGACCGGCGTAACGGTGACTGTCGGACAGGGATCGAGACTCGAGGGTGGGCTTAATCCGGCACCCACCCTCAATCCGGAAGCCAATATCGCCACCATCGAGTTCAAACTCCTGAGCGCGCAGCAAAGACAGATCTCCTCCGGAGAGGTCGTGCAGGCATGGCGAGAGGAGGTGGGGGTGCTGCCCTACGTGCGCGGCGTCGCCTTCAGCGGCGCGGTCTTTGACCTGGGAAACCCGGTCGAGGCCGTACTGTCGCATCCGGATCCGGTGCGCCTCGCCCGGATTGCGAACTCTGTGGTCGATGGTCTCCGTGGCGTGGGAGGCGTCCACGACATCCGTTCGGATCACACCCCGGGCATCCCGGAAGTCCAGCTCGAGTTGCGGACGGAAGCGCAGACCCTCGGTCTCACGCTTGAAGGGTTGGCCGGGCAGGCACGCGCCGCGTTTTTCGGAGCCGAGGCCGTCCGGGTACAGCGTGGCCGGGAAGAGGTCCGGGTCTACGTGCGCCTGCCCTCCGATGAGCGGAATTCCATCACGGATATCGAAGGGTACCTGCTCCGTACGCCAAGCGGGGCCGAGGTCCCTCTAACCAGTGTGGCCTCGCTGAACTCGGGCCTGTCGCCGCCGGCCATCCGACGGAAGGACGGCCAGCGCGTTGTCACGGTCACGGCGGACGTGGACCCCGCGGTGATTTCCAGTGACGAAGCCAACAAGATCCTGGCCAATTCGATCCTCGCGGACTTGACCGCCGTGTACCCGGACCTGACATACACGTTTGGAGGTGAACAACAACAGCAACTCGAGTCCCTGGATGCGCTGTATCGCGGGTTTGCGATCGCTCTGATCATGATCTTTGCCCTTCTCGCCATCCCCCTCCGATCCTATACCAAGCCGTTCATCATCATGGCGGTGATCCCGTTCGGATTCATCGGCGTGATCCTGGGTCACTGGTTCCTGGGAGTAGCCCTGAGCGCCGTATCCTTCATGGGTATCTTCGGCCTGAGTGGGGTGGTCGTGAACGATTCCCTGGTCATGATCGATTTCATCGATCAGAAACTCGGGGAAGGCGCCTTGGCAAGAACTGCGATCGTGGAGGGCGCCAAGGGGCGCTTTCGTCCGATCATGCTCACTTCCGTGACGACGTTCCTCGGCTTCACGCCCCTCATTCTGGAACGCGCCATCCAGGCCCAGTTCCTGATCCCCTTTGCCGCCTCGCTCGGTTGCGGCATTCTCTTTACCACGGCTATACTCATGATGGTCGTTCCCGCGCTTTACACCATCCATCTGCGTCTGATTGCTTCGCGGGGCCGTTCCGGCGCCGGTACCGCGTAATGCACTTCATGCAGGGAGGCGAAAACCGATGGCTGATACTACCGAGGGTCCGACGACACAACCGCTGTGTTTGCACGATGAGCTCATCCTGATGCTCCTCAACGAGGAGAACGGCTACTTTCACCAGGTACCCGGATGGGATCTGAACTGCGCCGTCGTGGGCGCGGTACTCGCGGACCTCTCCCTCCGGTCGCGAATCGACACGGACATGGAATCCCTGTTCCTTATTGACCCGACAGAAACGGGCGACCCCGCCCTGGACCCCATTCTGAAGGAAATCGCAAGCGAACCGGTTCAACACAACACCCAGTACTGGATTGAACGGCTGGCTCCCCACGCGGAGTCAGTCATTGATCTGACCCTGGAACACCTGGTTGACCTGAAGGTCCTGGAACACCACGACGGCGAGTTCTGGACGCTGGCTCCCACGACCTTGCACGCGGACCTGAACGACAACTCCCGGGAAGACACTGCGGGCCAGTTCATCAAAACGCGTATCAGCAGGGCCATCTTCACGAACGAGATCCCCGATCCCAGAGACGTCATCATTATTTGCCTCGTCAATACGTGCGACGTCTTTCGCTTCATATTCCAGCTTGACGAAGAAGCGGAGGAGCGCATCAAGGCGATCTGCAAAATGGACCTGATCGGCCGTTCCATAGCCGACGCGGTCTCTCAGAACATCCCCGGCCCAGCCCTCCGACGTCCTGCCCTTACCAGGAAGATTCCGACGGTTTCGCTGCCCAAGCTGCTGCTGAACCCGCATATTCGAGACGGCAACCTGAACGCGCTCTTCGGGAACCTTGCGGAGGAGTACGGTCCGGTGTTCCAGGTCCGCCCTCCCTTCTCGGAGCCCATGATCTTCCTGGCCGGACTCGAGACAAACCGCTGGGTGCACAAGCGCGGGCGCATGTACCTGAGAGCCAGGGACTACTTCAGCGACTTCGAGAAGGTCTACGGCGCGTCCGGCGTCCTGCCCGCCCTGGACGGTGCCGATCACTTCCGGCTTCGCAAGTTCTTGTCGCCGGCCTATTCTGCCGGGAGGCTGGGAGGGCAGCTGGACCAGCTCTACAATCAGGGGCGCAAGTACATGGCGAGCTTGACGGTTGGGGACTCATACCGCGCCACGTCCATGTGCCGGGAGATGGTGAACGCCCAGCTCTCGCCACTGTTCATCAGCGTCGATACCCAGGACCTCATGGACGACCTGATGGCGTACAAGGAACGGGCCCTCAGCGTGCACATCGCCAAGCTCCTGCCCAGATTCACGCTGAATACCCCGGGCATGAGACGCCGGGCGAAAGTCCTGGACACACTGATGCAGCGGGTCCAGAGCATCCATACCCTCGCCCAACGGGCGGACAGCCCGCGGGACCTGGTGGACGATTACCTCAGCCTGCACGCGAGCGACCCGCAGTTTCTCCCGGAGTCCAACCTGCTGTTCGCCTTTTCCGCGGCCTTGATTGCCAGCGTGTACCTCGGCGATACGTTCAGCCTCGTAGTCTACGCCATGGCGTCGCAGCCCGACCTCTACGCCAGAATCCAGGCCGAAGCAGATGCCCTGTTCGCCAAGGGCGACCCCGTGAGAGAGGACTTCACCCCCGCCAACATCGACGTGACGCACCGCTTCCTCATGGAGTGCATGCGCATGTACCCGATCGTCTCCATGTCCATTCGGAACGTGATGAATACGTGCGTGGTCGAGGACTACGAGCTGCCCGTGGGGGAACGGATCCACATCGCCATGACCGCCACGCATTACATGGACGAGGTCTTTCCCGACCCCTACAAGTTCGACATCGACCGCTACCTGCCGCCACGCCATGAGCATCGCAACCCCGGGTACGCCCCGTACGGGCTGGGCACGCACAAGTGTCTCGGCACCCAGTGGATGGAGCTGCACCTGGCGG
>JAAXHW010000030.1:21755-22089 GCA_012270675.1 Candidatus Latescibacterota bacterium
TGAGGTGTCGCCGGCGAAGTACAAGCTCCGTTTCAGTCCGTTTCCGTCGCTGAAACCGAGCAAGAAGCTGAAGTTCCGCATCTCCGAGCAGAGACGGGAGCTGTTCGCCTGACGACTCGGCTCCTTGTGGAGCCAGGGGGAAACACCACGAAATGCGGCTGTTCAAACTGTCGAGAGCACTGAGAGATGCGTACCGGGGATCGCGCGTCGCACGTCGAGTGCAGCACTTCGACGGCTGGCTCGACCGGGCGGCACCGGAGCCCGGTGGCGTGGGCGGGTACGATCACACTGAAACAGTGAAAGACTATTAACCTTTGGTGCTAGTTTTGGAGTA
>JAAXHW010000031.1 GCA_012270675.1 Candidatus Latescibacterota bacterium
GCTTTAGGTCACAACTTGAGTTAATTTAGGTATCTTATCTCTTATCAAATCGTCATTTTCAGGTCCACAGCTTCTAAGGAGACCCTCACGTGAGCCTGCGCCGCTGTCCCCTGTTCCTGCTGGTCTTCCTCCTCACAGCCGGTTGTGGCAAAAAAGCGCCCACCGACCCCGAGCCCTCTGCCATTGCGGACCTCATCCAGACAGAACCGGTCCGCTTCATCACCAGCGACGGCTTTACCATCAGCGGCACCTGGTTCAGCTCCAACAGGCAGCAGGGCGCCTGGCCCGTTGTGGTCCTCCTTCACATGTTCGGCGGCAACCAGGGCCAGTGGACCCCCTTCGTTCCGGAAATGGTCGAAAGGGGCTACCTTGTCCTCGCCTTCGATTTGCGCGGCCATGGTCAAAGCACGGACCGGAACGGTTCGTTTGCGCCACGCACCCTCTTCTCAAGAGAAGACATTGACAGCATGCCCCTGGACGTAAAGGCCGCCATCGAGTGGATCAAGACCCGGTCCGAAGCGGACGCTCAGCGCATCGGCCTCATCGGAGTCGATATTGGCGCCAACATCGCTTATATCAGCTCCGGCACCCTCTCCGGGATCAAAACGGCCGTCTCCATCTCCCCCGACAACCAGCAGGGTGTGTTGACGGGTGAGGGCATCCCGGATTTTCAACCCCGTTCGGTGCTCTTTCTGGCCGCCTTCGGCGATGGATATGCCTTTACATCGGCCGAGGCCATGGCAGAACAGACGCAGAACCCCAAACGTGTCAAAGGGTATCAGGGCACGGCCCGCGGCTTCTTTCTGTTCAACGATGCGGATGTACAATCTGAAGTGTTCAGCTGGCTCAGGGAAAACCTTTAAACCGTCCAGGGGAGGAGACAAGCCATGAAAACAGCGAAGCGGCTTTTTCGGATACTGATCTTTCTCGTTATCGGTTTCCTCGTCTGGGAGTCTGCCTATAATGAGGCATGGGCACAGCGCGGAGGCGGGAGGGGTGGCAGGGGAGGGCGCGGCAGGGGAGGCATGGACATGAACCCCTCCCAGCGCCGCGGTCCCTTTTCGAACCTGCCCCTGGGGGCTCAGGAACTTCTCGGACAGCACCAGGAGGCGTACCGAAGCCTGCCGCCGCAGCTCCGGGCCTACATTCTAACCGCTCTGAGGGGTTGGGACAGCTTCTTCCCGCCCGAAAAGAAACAGTTCGAAGTCTTTTTCCGGAAAGCCAAAAACGCCGCTCCCGAAGAACTCCGGGACGCATTTCAGGGCACCCTGCCCCCTCTCCCCCGAAGAAACGTTCAGGACTCGCCCCCCCCGGACGAAAGCGACGTTCAACCTGCCCCCCGGAGGGGCAGAAGAGGCAGGTGGGGAGCAGCCGGCGGGGGCGGTCGAACAGCACCCGGGCGGCGCGGCCCCCGGATCTCCTTCACCCCCGCCCAATTCGCAAAAATCGATGCAGCGTTCGACCGCTATGTCTTCGCCGACATGGGAATCGGCCCCGGCCTGATCGTCATCGCCTTCAGTACAACAGCTACCCCGGCGGCCAATCCGGTCCTCCAGGACAGCCTCATCTCCCAGGGCACCCTTTTGAAAAACGTCGCGTTCACCCATCCGCCCAAAACCTGGATTGCGGCCCTCCTCACCGGATGTGAGGACCCCATCAAAGGGAAAAACCTGCGTTATCCCTCCCTCTTCGAGTACCACAATCGGGACATGGACGATAAAACCCACACCAGAACCCTGGCCCTCTACCCGGACAAAGACGCTCCCCCTGCTGTGAGCAAAACCAGGGGATTTGGAAAAAAATACGGCCCCCTCGCGGTCCGGGCTTCCGATTTTGAACCTGCCGTCAGCGTCATCAACAGTGAACTGGAGACAGCTCGGCAAAAAGGCCGTTCGGAAAGGTACATCGAGAGAATGGTCAAACCCAAATTCACCTCAAAAATGCTGAAGCTCAACAAAACCCTGAACGATGAGGCCCTGATGCGCCTCGTCACCAGGACCCTCCTGGCCTCCGACGAAAACCTGAAATTAGACAATACCTTCCTCAGAAACCTCGCCTTCGGCTGCCTCCTCAAGGCCCAGCCGGACCTGTTCCTTGTTCACCTGAAAGACGACGGCAGCCCGGAAAACCAGCACTTCGTGCAAACGGCCCGGGAAGTACACCAATCGCACTACCGATACAAAGACCGAACAACTCTGGCCGTTTTGGATCAACGCCGGGGCCAAGTCCTCATCATAGGCCCGGACATTCCCGCAGGCCGCGAAATTTCTGAGCCTCACACCCTGCAGGACCTTTCGGTCACCCTCTCCCGGAGGGCCAACATCCGGGCCGCCAAGGCCCAGGGCGCCCCCCTCCAGGACCTGGTGGCGCGGTAGACCGAGACCTCGCCCCTACCGCGTCTTCACGGCCCGCCCCCGCCGCACCGACTCGACCTCTTTAAAGCAGAGTCGCAGCGCATCGGCTGCCCGCTGTCCGGACAGTTCCGGCGCCTCTATCCTCCCGGAAACCGTATCCACGGCCGCCTGGATCTCGCGCGTAAAAGCAACCACCGGATCGCCCGACCCCAGCCTGGGTCTGCGGACCTTCCCATCGTCGGTCAACAGGGTCAGCGGGCTCGACAGCACAGGCTTCCCACCCAGGGTGGAAAACTCGTACACCACCGTGGCCCGCTCCAGATAAACCTCAAACCCATGTGTAAATTCACGCCCGGGCTGGGAGATCGCCCCGGACGCGCAGGTGAGACACAGATCGGGGCGGTCCTTATAGCGATAGGTCGTACACAGGTACTCTGCGTGCTGCCCTTTCACCAGCCGGCCGGCCGATAACACCTGATCCGGGACCCCGCAAAGCAGCAGGATGTAATGCGTATCGTGAATGTGCAAATCAATGCCCGGCCCTCCGCTGCGCGCCATATTGCCAAACTCCGCAGACCAGTCCGGTTTGGAAATAATCCGCCTGAAATGTCCGCCTAAAAGCTTCCCGTACGTTTTCTCCTCAACAACCTTCCGCAGATAGGCGAACTCCGGGAAAAAGGGGAGCACCTGGGCCACCATCAGGCATCGGTCCGCCCGCTGTGCCTCCCGCAGCATCCGGTCGGCATCTTTCATGCTCAGCGCAATCGGCTTCTCCAAAAGCACGTGCTTGCCTGCCCGAAGCGCCTGCACCGTCACCTCGGTGTGGAGGCCCGTCGGCAGACAGATATCGACCAGATCGATCTCCGGATCGGCCAGCAGATCCGCGATTCGCCGATAGGTCCGGATACCGGAAAGGTCCTCGATCCCCCCCGGGTCGCCAAAATTGCCCCGCACCCCCCGCCAGTCCCCCTCCAGCTTCCTGGGATTCCGGGTACAAATCGCAGCAACCTTCCCCCGCTTCACCTTCCGGACACCCCTGTAATGGGTCATCCCCATAAACCCCAGACCGACAATGCCGATGCGAACCATAGTCCATGCCCTCCACAAACGAATGGTCAAAAACGACAAATTTTCAGCAATATAGGGATAGAAAAAAGGAACAGCAAGGGAATTGACAGTCGAAATACCCTTCTCCCCGGGCGCGCACCTCTGATGCCAGCATGAGATTGTGACCTTTTTAAGGTAAATTTTTCCCGTTTGGCCTTTCCAGAATTCTCTGTTATATTGTAAAAAACACCTGATCTTTATATGAAAAGGTTCCGGCACGATTTTCGCTGACCTCTGAATACGGGTCCTGCGCTTATCTCAGGAACGGATTGTCCGACAGGACAGCCTTATCCACATTTTAAATCAAACCTTACAAAAGGAGACAGGATGAAACGCCGCATGCCATGGATTATGGGGATGCTAACGGCCCTGCTGCTCTGGACAGGTCCAGCAGGGGCAGCCACCGCTCCCGACTTCAACCTGCGGGATACAGGAGGCAAACGGGTCAACCTGAAGGCCCTTCTCAAAAAAGGCCCTGTCCTCCTGGACTTCTGGGCCACCTGGTGCAAACCCTGCCTGAAGGCCATGCCCAAACTGGAAGAAATCCACAACACATACAAAGACCGGGGGCTGACCGTCCTGGGCGTCAACGAAGACGGCCCTCGCAGCCAGACCAAAGTGAAGCCCTTTCTCAGGGCGCGCAAGATTTCATTTCCATCCGTCTTCGACCCCGATGGCGGCGTCATGCGCCGGATGCAGGTCGGGCTGCTGCCCGTAACCTTTCTGATCGCACAGGATGGCGAAATCGTGCTTCGGCAGGCCGGGTATGACCCGGACCATGAAAAGCCCCTGATAGACGCCATTGAATCCTTGCTTCCAGGGGCCGACGCCGGCACAGAGCCCACCGGAGATGCCCGTGCGGAAAAGTAGCCTGGTGGTCCTGGTCCTGCTCCTGTCCTCCGCCCCGGCAGGCGCTCAGATCACCGTTTCAAGCCTGACGGAAATGCAGCGGGGGCGTATCCCCGGAGCCGATTCCACGGCCCTTTCCACGCTCTATGAGCAATTCAACGTCGATTACGCAAACAACGATCTGCAGGCGGGGCTGCGGGCCGAGGTATTCAACGCCTGGGGGACCGACCGTGGGATGGTCCATCTCTCCCAGAAATTCATCCGCTGGACGCATGGATCAACCTATCTGGTCGCCGGGAACTACTACGCCATCCTGGGCCGGGGGCTGACCCTCCGCGCATTTGAACTGCCCGGAGTGGTCCTGGAAAGCCAGGTCTTCCGGCGCCGGTACACCCCCTCGCGCGACATTGAGGGCAGCCTGGCCTCCTGGACCGGCGACCGTACCGAAATCAAGGCCCTGATCGGGCGCCCTGTCAAAAGCGACATCCCCCCCGGCGTCCCGAACGTGGACCGTCGGCAGGACTGGGTTGCGGGAGGCGAAGTCTCCCTTCGGCCCGTCTCCCCCCTGAAAGCAGGCGCAACCTTCGTCCGCCTCCTTCCCAGGAACGCAGACGAAAGCCTCAGCGCAGACAAAAGCCAGGCCTGGTCGGGCCTTGCCGAGGTTGACTTCACCTCCCTGCTCGGACTCGGTGAAACCTACGGCAGCTTCTACGGCGAGTACGCCAAACGCGCAGACGATGAAGAGGGGCACGGGCTTTATCTCTCGGGAAATGCTGGAGGGTCCAGACTCGGCATCAGCCTCGAATACAAAGATTACGACAACTTCGTCCTGGAGGTCAACGACCCGCCCTCCCTGGTCCGGGAACACACGTCCGTCATTCTCAACCGCTCCACCCACGTCCTCCTGCCCGCCACCGAGCGGGGGTACCAGATCGAGGCCACCTACACGCTGCCCGCTCTGGCCACCCTTACAGCCAACCTCAGCTATGCGCGCAACGACCTCACCGAAGACCTGATAAGAGTTTTCAAAGAGCGCTACCTGGGGGTCGACTTTGAAAAATTTCTGCCGAGCTTTTCGGCAACCGTATTCTACGACTGGGGACAAGACGAGCTGAAAGGGATCTCGAAGCACCGCACGGGCGGCCTCTTGCTGGAAGGCGCGGCCTGGCCCAACCACACCCTGGGGCTCGACTTCCAGGTCCAGCGCGCCACCCGCCCACCGTCGTTTACGGACATCTACACCGCCCTGTCCTGGCAGCATCCGCTTGGGGTCAGCATCGCCCTGATCCTGGACCGGACGTCGGACCCTCTGGAAGTCGACGATCCGACGACCCTGACCCAAATCGAGACCGGCGCGCGCACCTGGTGGGCGGCGACCCTCAGCGCACGGTTCGCCGGGCGGTATGAGGCCCTCCTCTTCGCGGGCCGGCGGCGTGGCGGAACGGCCTGCACCTCCGGGACCTGCTACCAGGTCTTGCCCTTTAAAGGCCTGGAAATACGGTTTACCACCCATTTCTGACGCGGAAATCCACCAACAACAGAAAGGAGCGTAGACAATGTATAACCTGCGGAAATATCTTTTGGGCGCCATACTCTTATGCTTCACCGCTGCCGGCAGCCTGGAGGCCGCCGCCCGCGTGGGCGAATCGGTGCCCAACTTTTCACTGCGGGACCTCAGCGGACAGACGCACACCCCGGCAACCTACCAGGGAAAAGTCCTCGTCCTCTACTTTCTGGGCTATGCCTGAACGCTCTGCTACCGGACGGGTCCGTCCGTAGAGAAAGAGATATGGCAGAACTTCAAAGACGACAACCTCCAGGTGCTGGGCCTGGACGTGTGGAACGGTAGCCAGGCCCAGCTTACGTCCTTCAGGACCAGAACCGAGGTCACCTTTCCCCTGTTGCTGAGGGCCTCGGCCGGGACCAACTTTGGCGTCAGCTCCTCCGGAGCAATCGATGTGATGATGGTCATCGATCAAGAGGGCATCGTCCGGCGCATCAGCGGCGCCAGAACCTCTGCAGTCTCGGCTACGGCGATGCTGATCGATGAACTGCTCAACCCCCCCGTGCCGATGATCGGCGCCACACCAGACTCGCTCAACTTTGGGCCGGAACTCCAGCCGGGAGAGTCCAGAACCCTCCCGGTCACAGTGCAAAACACCGGCACGGATACCCTCAATCTCACGAACATCCAGTCAGACATACCCGAACTCACCGTAAGTGACTCCACGTTCTTCATTCTCCCGGGCGAAAACAGGGAGATCCAGGTCACCCTGACGCCCACGCAGGACGGCACCCTGTCGGGCATCCTCAACCTCCTCAGCAACGACCCGCAACAGGACACCCTCCGGGTCGTGATCGAACCGGTCACCGTCATAACGCTTCCCTCCGCAATCGCCCTGGCCGCAGAACGGCTTGAATTCGACAATATCGAAGTGGGAATCCGTGTTGCCCGCACCCTCACGATCCGCAACGAAGGCCGGGGATTTTTAAAAATCACCGACGTAACATCCGACCTGCCGGGTCTGTCGGTCTCCCAGAAGGCCTTCGAGGTGCCCCCGGGAGAATCGTACGATCTGACCATTACCGTCACACCCACCGCAGAAGGCGCCTTTTCAGGCAGCCTGACCATCGTAAGCAACGACCCCGACCGGAACACGATCGTCCTTCCCCTGTCGGGATCGGCGGTGATGTTCCGGCCCGATGCCCGGGCCGACTTCAACGGGAGCGGGCGGATCGATTTCGCCGATTTTGTTATCTTCGCGCAGGGCTTTGGCCGGCAGACCGGGCAGCCGGGCTTTGATGAGCGGCTCGACCTGAACGACAACGGGAGAATCGACTTCCCTGACTTCGTCATCTTTGCCCGGTCCTTCGGCACCATTGTGAACTGAGCCTCTATCCTGCCCGTCTCATCCTCCGGCACGCCGGTCTGGTGTGCCGGTATTTTTTGGAAACCCAATCCGGTCTTCTGGAGTCCCATTTACAGCATGCCGCGTTCCACAGAACCCAATTCAGACCCCAGAGATCTGCTTCCCCGCGTGCGGGCCTATATTGCCGAACAGCACATGCTGGTCCGGGCGGAAAGCGTGGTTGTGGGTGTATCGGGCGGCCCCGATTCGGTCGCCCTGCTCGACCTCCTCTTCAGACTGCGGGGTGAGTTGCAGATCGCCCTTTGCGTCGCGCACCTGCACCATGGGCTGAGGGGAGCCGATGCAGAAGGCGATGCGGCATTCGTCGCGGACCTGGCCGCAGCGCGTGGGCTTCCCTGCCATGGGGGCACCGCCGATGTGGAGGCACTCGCCCGCCGGGGGAAATACGCCCCCGAAGAGGCCGGGCGCATCGCCCGGCACAGCTTTCTTGAAGACACACGCCGTAAAACGGGGTCGGCCCGGATCGCCCTGGGGCACACCCGGAGCGATCAGGCGGAAACCCTGCTGTTGCGGTTGCTGCGCGGAGCGGGGCGGAGGGGTCTGGGCGCCATTCGTCCCGTGCGAGATCAAATCTGGATCCGTCCCCTCCTGCAGGTCTCCCGCAGTGAAATCCAGGCCTATATCTCCTTCCGGAGACTGGAGACCCGACAGGACAGGACCAACACGCACCCCCGATTTCTGCGCAACCGGATCCGGCATGACCTGCTTCCCCGCCTCGCTGCAGAGTATACACCGGGCATCGAGCAGGTCCTGGCCAGGACCTCTGAAATTCTCCAGTGTGAAGACGATCTGCTCAATCAACAGGCCGAAGCGGCCCTTCAGAAGGTTGTACAATACCGGGGCAAACAAAAAATAATCCTTGATGTAAGGTCGGTTTTCGGTTATCATGTATCACTTCAACGGCGCATTGTCCAGAAGGTGCTGTTCTGCTACGGTGCCGGTGCAGACGCCTTCGGTTTCCAGACGGTTCAGAGCATTCTGAAGCTCCTCTCACACCGTTCCGGAGCCGTCCAAATTTCCCCGGAGGTCTCAGCGCACAAATCGGGCCATCGGCTTATTTTCTGCCGAGCAACCCCGCCCTTTCACGTTCGGGTGCGTGTGCCGGGCCACACGGAACTCCCCCTGCTGGATGCGACCGTCGAGACCCGCGTTCGGTCGGTCGAAGAGGTCAGGGACCTGTTGCGGGATCTGGGCCCCTGTCGGGCCTGTTTTGACACAAAGGCGCTGCAGGGCGAACTGGTCCTGCGTAATCGGTGCCCGGGGGATCGGTTCTGGCCCTATGGGATGTCGGGCACCCGCAAGGTGAGCGATGTCCTAATCGACGGCAAGGTCCCCGAGCCCTTGCGCGATGAGGCCCCCTTGCTGCTGAGCAACAGCACCATCCTCTGGGTGGTCGGGCTCCGCACTGCACAGTCCGCCGCTGTCACCGGACAAACGGTGGAAGTATTGGAAATCGTGTTCAGAGGGGGATGGCTCTGTACGGCGGAGTCCTCATCCGGTTAGAAAAGGTAGAATTTCTATGAATCCCAAAAATCAGGAGCAGGCGCAGCCCCCGGCAAAAGAGGAACAGGCGCAGCCCCATCGGGGGCAAAACGAAAATGTCGACGATCCTGAAAACACAAAACCGGAGGCGGAAGAAGCTCAGAAATCGCCCCATCCGGGCTGGGCAGGGGAGGGCCAGAGACGGGAGGCGGCGTCTGATGAGAACGAAGGGCGGTCGTGGCGGCGGAACTCGAAGACCCTTGCCTTCTGGATCATCTTCATCCTGGTGGCCATTGTCTTCTCCAAATTCTTTGGCAGCACCCCCCCGGACGATATCGAACTCAGTTATAAGGAATACAGGGAACTCCTCAAACAGGGAAAGATCGAAAGCGCGGTCATCATTGCACATAAATTTCACGGCACGCTTCGGGACCCTGAATATACCGGCCTGGAGAGGGGCGGTCAGCAATCCTACAAGACCTTCGTGGTCATCCTGGGGCCCATAGACTCCGAGACAATGGCCGAATGGGAAGAATACGGCGTCGACTTTCGATTTCACGAAAAACCGTTCAACTGGCTGAACGTCTTTTTCAACTTCCTGCCCTGGCTCCTCTTTGTGGGGCTCTGGCTCTTTATTCTTCGTCAGATGCAGGGCGGTCCCAAAGGCGCCTTCAGCTTTGGGAAGAGCCGTGCCAAACTCGTTTCCGAAGACAGGCCAAAAGTCACCTTTAAAGACGTTGCCGGTTCGGAAGAGGCCAAGCAGGAGCTTCAGGAAATCATCGATTTTCTGAGAGACCCTCGAAAATTCCAGCGCCTGGGCGGGCGCATCCCCAAAGGCGTGCTCCTGGTCGGCCCCCCGGGAACCGGGAAGACCTACATGGCCAAGGCCGTGGCGGGCGAGGCCGGCGTCCCCTTTTTCAGCATGAGCGGTTCCGACTTCGTCGAGATGTTCGTAGGCGTTGGCGCATCGCGTGTCCGGGACCTCTTTGAACAGGGGAAAAACAACGCGCCCTGTATCATCTTCATTGACGAAATCGACGCGGTGGGGCGCCATCGGGGCGCCGGCATCGGCGGCGGGCACGACGAGAGGGAGCAAACCCTCAACCAGCTCCTGGTAGAAATGGACGGCTTTGACTCTAAAGAAGGGGTCATTCTCATTGCCGCCACCAACCGCCCCGACGTCCTGGACCCGGCCCTGTTGAGGCCCGGCCGGTTCGACCGCCAGGTGGTCGTAGACCGTCCCGATATCAGAGGGCGGGAAGGCGTGCTGAAGGTGCATATCCGGAATACCCCCCTGGACAAAAACGTAGACCTCAAAGTCCTCGCCCGGGCCACCCCGGGGTTTTCACAGGCCGACCTGGCCAACCTGGTCAACGAAGCGGCGCTGCTCGCCTCGCGCTACGACCGATCCCGGGTGGCCATGGAAGATTTCGAAAATGCCAAAGACAAGGTGATGATGGGAGCCGAACGGCGCAGTCTGGTTATTTCCGACAATGAAAAAAAACTCACGGCCTACCACGAAATCGGGCATGCCCTGGTGGCCAAACTCGTTCCGGAAAGCGATCCGATCCACAAGGTCACCATCATTCCCCGCGGCCAGTCACTCGGGTTGACCACCTACCTCCCGATGGACGAACGGCACAATTACTCCAAAAGCTACAGCGAAGCCGTGCTCACCTATGCGCTGGGCGGCCGCGTGGCCGAAAAACTCATCTTCGGAGAGTTCTCCAGCGGCGGCCAGCAGGACTACAAGGTGGCCACGGACCTGGCCCGCCGTATGGTCTGCGACTGGGGAATGAGCGAAAAACTCGGCCCTATCGCCTACGGGCAGAAGCAGGATGAAATCTTCCTGGGGCGGGAGATTGCCCAGCGGCGGGACTACAGCGAAAAAGTCGCCGAAGCCATCGATGAAGAGATCAAAGCCTTTGTCCTCCAGGCCGAGCGCCGGGCGGAAAAATTGCTCCAGGATAACCTGAGCAAGGTCCACCTCCTGGCCGAAACGCTCCTGGAATTCGAAGTTCTGGACGACGCCCAGCTCGACCGCATCCTTGCCGGGGAAAAGCTGGAAAAACCCAAGAAACCGACCAAACCTGAGAATGGGCGCACAGAGGGGGAGCAGGCCGCAGATGAGGTGGAGGGGCAGTCTCAGTACACCCCTCAGGATGGCGGGAAGGAATCGGGCGGCTCTCCATCCCTGGAGCAGAAATCGGCCTCGGACGATTAACAACCCATTCCAGGAAGCTGTCGAGGGGTGCCTTTGGCACCCTTTTTTATGTCCCGGTTCCCGGCACAGAATATCTGTCTCAAACCGTGGAGGATCCGGTGCCCCCCCCCTATCGAATCAACTGTCGGGGAAAAATCCTGGAATTGGGGGCTCGCACCCACTTGATGGGCGTCCTGAATGTGACCCCCGACTCCTTTTCCGACGGCGGACGTTACCTGTCCTCAGACGCGGCTGTCGCCCACGCTGAGGCGATGGCCGAGGCTGGAGCGGACCTGATCGACATCGGCGGAGAATCCACCCGGCCGGCCGGCCCCTACGGAGAGGGGGCAGAGCCCGTATCCGCAGGGGAAGAAATACGCCGGGCCATACCGGTTATCGAAAAGGTCGCAACCCGCCTCGACCTGCCCATCTCCATCGACACCACCAAAGCAGAAGTGGCCAGGCGGGCCCTGGAGGCAGGGGCGTCCATGGTCAACGATATCAGCGCCCTGCGGTTCGATCCCAAAATGGCCCAAACCGTCGCAGAAGCCGGTGTGCCTGTGGTGCTGGTGCACATGCAGGGCACCCCCAGGACCATGCAGCAGAACCCTGCCTATCGCAACCTGATCCGGGAGATCGGAGCCTTCCTCAAAGAACGCCGGGACGCTGCGCTCAAAGTGGGCATCGACCGGGGCCAGATCGTGCTCGACCCCGGTCTGGGCTTTGGAAAGCGCCACCGCCACAACTTTGAAATCCTCGGCCGGCTCAACGAGTTTCACGCCCTCAGCTGCCCGCTGCTGGTGGGCCCCTCCCGAAAAAAATTCGTCGGAGCAGCCCTCAACCTCCCGCCTTCGGACCGCCTCGAAGGCACCCTTGCCGCACTCGCCTTCTGTGTGGCCGGAGGCGCGCACATCCTCCGCGTACACGATGTTGAGGCGGCCCTGCGCGCCGTGAAAGTCGCCCAGCAGGTCGTGCGCTGTTCCACGCAACCCGCATAGGCCCGGAAAACGACCTTGACAAACGGCAACCAGTCGGATAGATTGCATTTACAGAAAGCCGCTTCAAACTGCCTGCCCGCTACATCAACCTGCAGGAAGACCCCAATGGCAAAACAGAAGGCATATGCCGCTGCCGGCGTTGACATCGACGCGGCGAATCGGACCAAAAAACGGATCGCAGGCCTGGTTCGTGCCACGTTTGGCCCGGAGGTGCTGTCCGACATCGGGGAATTCGGCGGGCTGTTTGCGCCTCCCTGGCGCGACTACGACGACCCGGTGCTCGTGGCCAGTACCGACAGCGTGGGCACAAAATTGAAGGTGGCGTTTCTCACGGGCATCCACCACACCGTAGGCGCCGACATCGTGGCGCACTGCGCCAACGACATCCTGGTGCAGGGCGCCCGGCCCCTTTTTTTCCTGGACTACCTGGGCATAGGCCGACACGACCCGGAGGTCGTTACGGAAGTCATTGAGGGCATCGCCAGCGGCTGTAAAGCATGTGGCTGTGCCCTCCTGGGCGGAGAAATGGCCGAACTCCCCGGTTTTTACGCCGATGGGGAATACGATCTGGCGGGTTTCATCGTGGGCATCGTCGACCGGGGGCACATCCTCGACGGGTCGGCGGTGTGCGCGGGCGATGCCCTGATCGGCCTGGGCGCGACGGGCCTTCACACCAACGGCTACAGCCTGGCCCGGAAACTCCTGTTTGAGACGGCCGGCTGGACGGTGGATACCTATGTGGAAGACCTGGGAACGGGTGTGGGAGAGGCCCTGCTGGCCCCCCACCGTCCCTATGTCTCTGCCGTCCTCTCCCTGATGGCGTCACTGCCCGTTCGGGGGATGGCCCACATTACCGGCGGCGGACTCATCGACAACCTGCCCCGGGCGCTGCCCCGGGGGCTGGGTGCCCGCATCCGGCGCGGGGCCTGGCCGGAACTTCCCATCTTCTCGCTGTTGCAGCGGCTGGGAGATATCGAAGAGGCGGAAATGTTTCAGGCCTTCAACATGGGCCTGGGAATGGTCCTGATTATCCCCCCCGATTGCGTAGAGGATGCCCTGGGAAAACTGCAATCCGAGGGAGAAGCCGCCTATTGGGTCGGCGAAGTCGCAGATGATCCCAACCACGCGGTCCGGATTGTCTGAAAAACCGGATTGTCTGGAAAACAGGGACCGGGGCTGGCCCCAAATCCCCGTTTTTCAGGAGCAGATGATGCTTTTTCGCCTATTCATGTTCGGTCTGCTGGTCGTGCTGGCGTTCCGCCTGGTCAAAGCGCTGCTGCGCACCATCCTGACCCGGCTTATCCTGCACAATTCCGGAGATACCCAAACGGGTACGCAAAAAAAACCGCCCCCGGACCTGGACCAGACCCGGATTAAGGATGCAGAATTTCGGGACATCGAGCCCTGAACCATTCCGTCCGTACCCTGATTATACCCCCGCACGCAGCTCGACCTCTGAAGCCCTACCACTGCAATGGCAAAACGCCAGAAACGCTCCGGCACCCTCACGCCCGCCCAGGTCCTCGCCCGCATTCGGAAGGGAGACTTCTCCCCCCTCTACGCCTTCTACGGCCCCGAAGACCTTGAGAAAAAAGAGGTGCTCAAGACGCTTATCGATGCGGTCGTTGAACCCGCTACGCGGACATTTAACCTGGATGTCCTCCACGCAGAGAACCTGGAGGCCGCCGATGCGGTCAACCGGGCGGCGGCCTTCCCCATGATGGCTGCCCGACGGATGGTGGTCATCAAACGGGTCGACCGCCTCCCCGAGTCGGCTGCAACACAGCTGCTCCCCCTCATCCGCACCCCTTCCGAGACCACCGTTCTGGTCCTCACGGCCCAAACGTTCGACGCCAGGAAAAAACTATTCACAGGCCTGCGCAAGTCCGCAGTCTGCGTAGAATTCAAACAGCCCTATGAAAGCGAAATCCCCGACTGGATCCGGAGGCGGGTCGAAGCGGCGGGCAAACGCATCGAGCCCGAGGCGGTTCACCTGCTCCACATGGGCGTGGGCGCACACCCTCAAGACCTGGCCAATGAACTCGAAAAACTCGCCATCCACCTGAGCGACCGGAAGACCATCACCCGGGACGACGTCGCCCGGGTCGCAGGCGCCTTCAGGGGAGCGACTGTCTTTGAACTGGCCGACGCGGTCGGACGCGGACAGTCCGGCCCTGCCCTGGCGAGCCTGAAGCGCCTGCTCGAACAGGGCGAACATCCGGTGAGCATCGTGGCCATGCTCATCCGGCACATCGGTATCCTCCGCAAGGCCCGGTGGCTGCAGGGCCTCCGATTGCCCCGCACCGAACTGGCCGGTCGGTTAAAGGTTCCCCCCTTTTTCCTCTCCGGCTACATGAACCAGGCCGCCCGCTTCGATGACCAGGCCCTCTGGGACACCTACGGCGCGCTCCTGGATGCCGACGATCGGTTAAAATCCCACTCCCGAACCCCCTTTGTGACCCTCTCCCGGCTGATTTACGACCTGTGCCGCAGGCCCGGCGCCCGCCCTTGACAACAAAGGGGAAAGTTGGTAGATTTCCACCGCGAACAATCAACCTTTCTGGAAAGGTGGTGAAAGAAGTGGCAAGCCCGATAACAGTGACCGACGAAACATTTCAATCCGAAGTTGTCGAATCTTCCCAGCCGGTGCTGGTCGATTTCTGGGCCACATGGTGCGGTCCCTGCCGGATGGTCGCCCCCATTGTGGATGAACTGGCGCAGGAGTACGAAGGTCGGGTGAAGGTGGGCAAAGTAGACGTCGACTCGGAGCAGAAGATCGCCGCCGATTTCGGCATCCGAAGCATTCCGACCCTGCTCATATTCAAAGGTGGTAAATTGGCCGACCAGGTTGTAGGCGCAGTGCCCAAAAAGCACCTGGTGGAAAAGCTCGAGGCCGTCCTGGCTTCTTAAGTCCTTCGGATCGAGGACTTATACATACAAAAGCAGGGGGAAACCATGCATTTTTCCCCCTGCTTTTTGTGAACCACCCCGACCTTACGCTTCCGCTTCAATATCATCCGTCAAGCCTCACGACCCGCACGGAAGGAGCAGTCGGCTATGGAAATTGAAAAGGTGGTCATCCCGGTTGCCGGATTGGGCACACGCCTGCTGCCGGCAACCAAATCGCAGCCCAAAGAAATGCTGCCGATCGGACGCAAACCCGTGGTCCAGTATGTGGTGGAAGAAATGGTGGATCAGGGCCTGAAAAAAATCCTCTTTGTAACCGGCCGCGACAAGCGGTCCATCGAAGACCACTTCGACCGGGACCCCGAACTGCCCAACCGCCTTTCGGAGAGCGACCACGAGGAACTCCTGGACGAGATCGATTACGACAGAGAAGGCGTTAAATTTTTCTACACCCGCCAGATCATCCCACCGGGCCGCCTCACGCCCGCCGGCATTGGAGACGCCATCTCCATGGCCGAAGACTTCGTGGCCGGGCAACCGTTTGTGGTGGCCCTGGGAGACACCATCGTCAACTCGGGAACGCACTCGGGACTGGTGCGCCGGCTCATCAGGTCCCACATCAAACACGGGGCAAGCTGCACCATTGCGGTCCTGGAAGTGGCCCTGCACGAGGTGCAACATTATGGCATTGTCAAACCGAAAGGGCGCGCAGGAGCCGATTTCGAAATTGAAGCCATCGTCGAAAAGCCCTCGGAGGCAAACGCCCCCAGCCGGCTGGCGGTGGCTGCACGGTACGTGTTCAACGCCGAAATCTTCACCGCGCTGCGCCGCACCTCTCCCGGATACGGGGGAGAATTGGAATTGACGGACGGCATCGCCACCCTGCTCAAAATGGGCCATCCGGTCCGTTGTGTCAGGCTCAAACGGGACGAACTCCGCTACGATATCGGAAATCCGGTCTCCTACTTCAAGGCCTTTATCGACTTCGCCCTCTCAGACCAGCGCCACGGCTACCTCATCCGCCAGTACCTCCAGCAGCGTCTGAGGGAGTTCTGAGCATGCCCCATGCCTACCTTTGCACCGCGCCAGGCCGGGCGGGCATCATCGGCAACCCGACCGATATGTACGGCGGGAGCGTGATCTCCTGTTCCACCCTCGAACGAGCGGCCGTGTTGATCGAACCCGCAGACGGCCTCAGCTTCGAGGTGGCCGGCCTGCGCCACAGGGTGGAAAAACCGGATGACCTGAGGCTCGACGGCGGCTATCCGGACGTGGCCAAAGCCGTGATCGATTTCCTCGACCTCGCCGACGCCCGGTTTTCCCTCCGGTGGGCGTGCAGCGTGCCTTTCGCCGCCGGCCTCTCCAGTTCGGCGGCCATGATCGTGGCCATCCTGAACGCCGTCCTCGCCTATCTGGGACGGTCTGAGAACCCCTTTTACCGGGCAGAAATGGCCCGACACATCGAACTGCATTACATCGTCCTCTGCGGCTATCAGGACGCCTACATGTGCACCTTTGGCGGGCTCAACTACATGGACTTCCGCCAAAAACAGTTCTACCGGGCCTTTGGAGACGAGCCCTATGCCACCCTGGAACCGCTTGCATCCCATATCGATGACTTCCCCTTCCTGCTGGGACACACCGGAATACAGCGAAGCTCGGGAACAGTGCACCGCCCCATCCGGGAGCGCTGGCTGGAGCGGGACCGGGAAGTGGTGCGAGGCTACCTCCGGATTGCCCACCTGGCCCGTATGGGCAAACGCGCCCTCCTCTCCGGAGACTGGGAACGGCTTGGAGAACTGATGGTCGAAAACCACGACATCCAGCGCAACCTGGGGGGCTCCGGCCCCGAAAACGACCGGTTGATCAGTGCCGCCCTGGAGGCCGGCGCCCTCGGCGCAAAGCTGGCCGGAGGCGGGGGCGGAGGCACCATTGTCGCCCTGGCCCCGGACCCCGAGCCTGTTGTGGAGGCGCTGGTGGACGCCGGCGCCAGCCGCATTCTCTATCCCAAACCCACACCGGGCGTTACCGTGACGCCCCTTAAAACCGAAGCGGACTGGAAGGCCGCCGAGCGGGAATTTGCCCACCGGGCACAGGCAGAAGACTTCCACGCATAATACCCCCGACCTCCTCCGGCACGGGAGAGAAAAGCGGTAAACCCGATCACCGACAAACCCTGTGGAGGCACCTATGGACCTGCATCTCAAAGACAAAATCGCCCTCATCACCGGCGGCAGCCGGGGCATCGGCCGGGCTACTGCCCTCGAATTCGCATCGGAAGGATGCAAGATCGGCATCTGCGCCCGGGGGCAGGAAGGCCTGGACAGGACGCTTGAGGAGATCCGCGCCCGGGGCGTGGAGGCCTTCGGCACGGCCGCAGACGTGGCCCGGAGAAACGAGGCCGACCGCTTCGTCAACGAAGCGGTCGAGGCCCTGGGCGGCATCGACATCCTGGTCAACAACGTGGGGGGTTCGTCCGGCAGGGTATTCGAGGAATCCTCCGATGAGGACTGGGAGAGGACCTTCGACCTCAACCTCTTTCACGCCGTGCGGTCCACCCGGGCGGCCCTCCCCCACTTCCGGAAGCGGGGCGGCGGCAGCGTCGTCACCATCGCCTCCATCTCCGGCTGGAAGCCGGCGCCTGTGGGCGCCCAGTACGGCTGCACCAAGGCTGCCGAAATCTTCCTCTCTGGCGCACTCGCCTGGGAACTGGCCTCCGACAATATCCGGATCAACACCGTCTCCCCCGGTTCGCTCTACTTCCCGGGTGGAGGCTGGGAGCGGTTCAAGAATGAAACCCCCGAAAAATTTGAAACCTTCGAAAACCGGGAGTTCCCGTCCAGGCGCCTCGGCACCGACCAGGAGGTTGCGGATGTCGTCGTCTTTCTCTGCTCGGAGCGGGCGAACTGGATCAACGGGGCCAACATCCCCGTAGACGGCGCACAGGGCCGCCCCACTGCGTTTTAAAACAGCTTCTCAGCTTCTCAGTTCAACCCCGTCAGAATTCCCTTCACATACCCCAGCGCAAAGGCGATATCCCGGTCCACCTCTGCGGGTTCTTTCCCGCCCACGCACTCCACGTACAGGGGCCCGTCGAACCCGCCGCTGACCAGTCCGGACAGTACCGCGTGGAAATCGACCCATCCGTCTCCCGGCGTCACCATCACATCCGCCTTGCCCTCTGCCACCACGCAGTCCTTGATAATCCCTGTAGAAACCGTCGGCGCCACCTTCGCCACATCGGCCTCGGGCCGCCGCTCTCCCAGCGTATAATAGATGATATTTCCCGGGTCGAAACAGATCGCAAACGCCGGGTGGTTCACCTTTTCGTTGGCCGCAATCAGGTCTTCGGCCGTCAGGCTGATCCCTCCATGCGGCTTCATCGTAAGGTGCACCCCCGCCTGTTCCGCGTGGGGCGCGGCCCTCCGCATCAACTCGAAATAATCCTCGTAATGCGCCTCATGGTTCGTCCCACAGTCCAGCAGCCAGGTCGTGCCCAGCGCAGCGGCTTGGTCGATCAGCCGCTTGTAGTCCTCCACCGCCGCGTCCAGCCCCAGGTCGAGTTTTGTGCCCCCGATCAGCATCGAAGGCGCCACGCCCGCATCGTCCGCGGCCTTCCGCACCGCGGCCACCTCCTCCGGCGTGCTCTCCGGCCGCACCGGCACCTGTCCCTCATTGGCAAACACCGCCACATCGGTATATCCCGCAGCAGCGATCCGTTCGTAGGCTTCTGCATAGGGGAGGCCGCCGTAAGGCCGTGTCGTACATCCGATTGTCAGCTCCATCGTACGCTCTCCTTCTGAGATTCTTCCTGCGTTACCCCTCTTTCGAAGGCGTGTGAATATCCTTTCCGCAGTGTGGGCAGAGCACCTGCCCTTCCTTCCTCCTTTCAATCTCCTCTGCAAAGCCGGACCCGAGGATGCCGGCCGGCAGGGCAAACATGCCGATTCCCAGCAGGGCGATAATCGCACCCAAAACCTTTCCCAGCGGCGTAACAGGATAGACATCCCCGTAGCCCACCGTCGTGAGGGTCACAATGCCCCACCACATCGCCCCGGGGATGCTTGGGAACGCCTCGCGCTGCACCTCGTGCTCTGCAAAATACATCAGACTCGAAGCGATCACCAGCATAATCAGCAACACAAACATCGTCACATAAAGCTCGCTGCTCTTATCCTTGAGCACACTCCCCAGCGTCTGCATCGACTTCGAATACCGCGCCAGTTTAAACAGCCGAAGCAGCCGCATCAACCGCATGGCGCGGAGCACCCGTAAATCGACTGAAATCACCATCGGCAGGTAAAAAGGCAGGATTGCGATCAAATCCACAAGCGCCATGGGAGTGAACGCATACTTAATCTGCCCTGTAACAGGACGGCTGTACCTTGGATCGGCGGTAGAGGTCCACAGACGCAGCAGGTATTCAACCGTAAACACGGAAACGGAAAAGACCTCGCAAACCTCGAAAAAATTGGCATACCTCGCGGCAAGGCTCGGCACCGTCTCCAAAACAACCATCACCACGTTCAGGACAATCAAAACCATAATAAAAGAATCGACCAGCCTGCTGGTGCGGTCGTCGGCCGATGCCTTCTCCAGGATTTCGTAGGTGCGGGTCTTCTGTCGAGACAGCATCGTGGACCATCCCTTCGTTTCATTCGTGAACAAATGTATGTTGACAATCGCCCACACACACCCTATACTTGCTCCCTCACCGCGAAAAATCGACACAAAGAGGGGCCATCAACCCTGTCTGAAGCAACCCCACATCCGCCTCCCCGGGCCAAAAGGCGCACGCTCCTGCGCGTGCTACTCGCCCTCCTGCTGTCGGCTGCGGTCGCCCTCTCGCTGCCCCGCAACCGGGACGGTGTCATCCGCCAGCAGGTCATCCACAACGTTCCCGGACTGGCCGCAGACCTGGGCGACGGCCCCTGGGTGCTCTCAGAGACGGACGACCCGGCCTGCCGGGCGGGGTTTGCCGAAGCCCGGGCGCGGCGAACCACGCCCATCGGCAACAGTCTTCCCATCGCGTATACCTGCCGAAAAGACGCGGACGGGGTGCTCCTTCGCGCAACAGTCGACACCGGAACCGGAAAACGCACCCGTAGCGCCGCCCTCAGAGAAATCGACGGCTGGAGCCTCTTCCCTCCTCTCGCGGCCATCCTGGTCGCCGTGCTGAGCAGGCGGCTCATCCTGGGCCTTTCCCTGGCCATCCTGACGGGCGGCCTGCTTGCCACCCCCGGCGCCCTGCCCGTCCACCAGGTGGCCTGGGAAGCCTTCAGGCGCGCCGCTGTGGACTACGTGTGGACCCCGCTGGAGGGTTCCTTCCAGCTCTACATCCTCGCCTTCACCGCGGCCCTCATCGGCATGGTGCGGGTCACCTCCCTCACAGGCGGCAACCTGGGCATCGCCAGCCTGTTGGCCTCCCGGGCCGAAGGCGCCAGGTCGACCCGCGTCGCCGCCTTCCTCATGGGTCTGGCCATCTTCTTCGACGACTATGCCAACACCATCGTTGTGGGCACCACCATGCGCCCCATCGCCGACCGGTTCCGGGTGTCGCGCGAAAAGCTGGCCTACCTGGTCGACTCCACCGCCGCTCCCATCGCCGGCGTGGCCGTCATCAGCACCTGGATCGGCTACGAAGTCGGCCTCTTCGACGACCTGATGCGCGGCCTCCACACGGGCATCTCGGGCTACCAGCTCTTCTTCAGCGCCCTCCCCGTCCGCTTCTACTGCCTCCTCACCCTGGTCTTTGTGGTCGCCTCTGCCTGGTTCCAGCGGGACTACGGCCCCATGCTCCGCGCCGAGCGCCGCGCACAGGCCACCGGCCAGGTTCTCCGCCCGGGCGCGGCCCCCATGACGGGACGCAGATTTGAAGAGATCGGTCCGGCGGAGGGTATTGTGCCGGCGTGGTGGACCGCAGCCCTTCCCGTGATCACGGTGATCGCAGCGGTGATCTCAGGCATGGCCATCCACACACTGGACCATCCGGCCGTCAGTGAAATCCGCCTCCGGGAATCGATCTTCAGCACCGCCTACTGGACCGCCTGCTTCTCTCACGCCGACAGCGACGGGATCGCCAGGGTGCTCTTTCTCTCCTCCATGCTCGGCTCAGCCCTCGCCATCCTCATCGCCCTCACACGCCGCAACCGGCACACGGGCGCACCTGCCATCCGGCCCCTGGAAGCCCTCAGCACCTACGTGCGGGGCATCATCGGCGTGTACTACGCCATCGCCATCCTCATCCTCGCCTGGGCCATCAAAGCGGTCTGTACGGACGCCGGCACCCCGGTCTACCTCACGGTCGCCCTCTCTCCCCTGGTCTCGCCCGGCCTGCTGCCCATCCTCATCTTCGGTCTCGCCTCTCTGGTCGCCTTCTCCATCGGCACCTCCTGGGCCACCATGGGCATCCTGATTCCCACCCTTGTCCCGTTAGCCCATGCAATGGGCGGCATGCCCCTCACCGTTCTGGCAGCCGCAGCCGTACTCGACGGCGCCATCTTCGGCGACCACTGCTCCCCCATCAGCGACACCACCGTCATGTCCAGCATTGCCTCCTCCTGCGACCACATCGACCACGTCAAGACCCAGATTCCCTATGCGCTCACCACCATGGGCGTTGCAGCCACAATCGGCTACCTCGGAACGTCTCTGCTCTACCCCTGGTGGATCGGTCTGGGCCTGGGCCTGGCCGCGGTCCTGGGCATCCTCTTCACCCTGGGGAAAAACCCCGACCTGCCGGCCTGACCCTCTACAAAAAACCGGCGACAGCCGCTCAGACTGTCGCCGGTTTCAGGCAATCCCCGAAATAGCGCTCACAATCTCCCGGCTCCGTTTCAGGGCCTCAAGGGGGTCTGGCAGCTCGGCACTCAATTCGAGGCTGACGGCCCCCTTGTAGCCGATGTCAGCCAGGGCGGCGAATGTACGGTACAAAACCTTCTCGGTCAGCATGCCGTCCATCAGCGCCAGGTGCTGGTCGTTTCGGCCGTCGTTGTCATCCAGATGAACGTAGCCCAGGCTCGGTCCGGCCTGCGCAATCGTATCGGCGGGGTCTTCCCCGGACATCTGCGCGTGGCCGATATCGAACAGAAGGTACAGGTTGGGATGGCCGATCTCCCTCAGAAAATCGAGCGTTGCCGAGGCCGTGGGCAGGGCACGGTTGGGAAAGTGCTCGACACAGAGCTTGAGCCCCAGGTCCGACGCCCGGTCCCCGGCAGCGGCAAGCGACCGGGCGTAGCGTAAAAGGGCCTCCCGGCTCCCGTCCACCCCGGGCAGCACGTAGGCCGCCGCAGCGTCCAGGTCCGCGCCGTACGCCAGAACCTTCCGGGTATGCGCCAGGGCATCAGAGACCGCATCCGTATCCGGGCTGTCCAGGGCAGTGCCTTCCGGAACGCCGACCGATGCGGCCACGCAGGAGACGCTCAGGCCGCGTGCCTGGATTCCGGCGCGTGCGTCCCGGGAGGAAAACGCGTAGGGGCGAACGTCAATCCACCGGAAGCCCGCATCAGCGACCCGGTCTAAAACCTTATCCTCCGGACCGGAGAGCGCCCAGATACAGCAGGAAAGCATTACCCATCTTCCCCCAGCAGCTTCAACGCGTTCTGATAGGTAATCTTGTCAAACGCCTCCCCGGGCAGATCGAGGCCCTGGATGAAGTCCATCAGCCGCGTATCGAAGTAGTCTCGCCCGAAAATCAGCTTATCCTGAAACTCGATCAAAAAGCCCCTGCCAAACTCCGGGTCCCGACTGATTGCCCCCAGCGCCGACCCGGCGGAGAGATCGGCGAACAGATTGTCATATTGCCGCAGCATCTCCGGAACCCTGCCCCCCGGCAGCACCGGCCCGGTGGGATAGGATTCTTTGTCGAACTTGTCATCCCCCGAAATATGCGCCCAGAACCCCGGCGCGTGTCCGATAAACGCCGTCTCCGGGCAGGCCGTGATCGCCCGCTCAAACGCCTCGATACTCCCTCCGTACCAGTAGTTGGGGCGCGGATAGTCGCCTCCTCCGTGATCGAGCGGATAGTCCAGGTGAATCGTAATCGGCAGCCCCATCTCCCCGCATGCGTGGTAGAGCCGGATCGCATCCGGATCGTCGAACAGCACCCGCACTTTCATCTCACTGGCCACCCGCACCCCGTGGATCTCCACCGCCGCCTTCAGCCGATCAATCGCATCGGGCCGCTTGGGATGAGGGAAATACCCCAGTACGAACCGGTCGGGCGCTTCCCGGCCCACCTGCAGCACATCCTCCAGGGGAATGCCCAGCCCCCCCGGCGGCAGCACCCTGTGGTAAGAGGGGCTGTACTCGTCTTCCGGCACCTCCCAGGTAAACAGCCACATCTGGTCGATCCCCTGCTCGTCCATATTCTTCAAAATCCTCGCAGCATCGTACCCGTGCCAGTTCGGATGGTTGTGCGCGTCAATCAGCATAGCCCTCTCCGCTGCTTGAGAAGCGGTTATAACACGATCATGAGTCCGGTGCTTAAGACACACCGAACTCATGATTTCACGCCCCGCGCCGATTTCTCTTAGCGCACGCCTTGCGGCAGCGTGTCCTTGCTTGCGGCATAGGTCTCCAGAATCCGTTCGATCTCCTGCTGGAACTTCTCCAACGGCTCGTGCATCTGGTGCCGGAACTCTTCTCTCGTTGCGTGATAATACTCCTGCGCCGCCTTCAGGAGCACCCCGGCGTTGTGCTGCAGCGTGGTGTGATCGTCCTGGAAATGCTCGAACCGGTCGTGGACCGCGTGCATCAACTGGCTCGCGTACGCGCCCACATTTCGCTGAAAGGCCTCTTTGTACCCCTCGCAGAACCGCTCCAGATATTCCACAGCCTCCGAGAAGAAGGTCTTCATCTCGTCCACCTGCAGCGCCTGCTGGGTGGTAAGAATCAGGTGGTGGCCCTGCACCGCAAGGCGCACCGCGTCGGGCAGACTTTTGGGATGGCGCAGCAGCGTGCGGATGAGAAACTTCCAGTACTCCCATCTGTAGCCCCCGACAACGCCCTGCCGCCACAGCGACTTGAAAAAGGCCTTGACCTCCATCATTCCAATCGACACCTTGCCCAGCGACGGACGTAGTTGGCGTTCAAACAGCGTCGAACACCGCTCAAAAAAGGCACCGGGGCTGTTGAGGGTCTCCACCGTTTTTCGATGCCGTTCGAAGAGTTCATCGGGATCGATGACCGGAACATAGCTCAACTCCCGGCTGAAAATCCCCGAATCACCCGTGTACTTGACCCCCTCAACGAGGCGGCCGAGCCGGCTGAAGCGCTTGTAATCCGGCGTATCCCGAAGCACCCCCAGGATGCCCACCATAGCCACCGGAATACCCGCTTCCTGGATAAACGCGATCGTCCGGTCGGCAATATCGTCGGGGTCCGTATCCAGCCCTATAATAAACCCGGCCTGCACCTCGAACCCGGCGTACTGCAGGATCTTGACCTTGTCCAGCAGGGGCGTTTTGCCCTGCAGGTTCTTCTGCGCACCCATAAACTTCAGACTCTCTTCAACCGGAGACTCAATGCCCGCGAACACCTTGTCGAACCCGGCCTGGTACATCGCCTCCAACAACGCAGGATCGTCGCTTACCCGAATGCTCGCCTGGGTGTGGAACTGGAAGGGATAGCCCCGCGCCCTCTGCCAGGGTACCACCTCTTCCTCCAGGGCCAGCCGGACCTCCTCCCGGTTGCCCACAAAATTATCGTCCACAGCCATCACCGCCCCGCGCCAGCCGGCGTCGTACAGCGCATCCAGTTCCTGAACCATGCGGCTCTTATTCTTAAGCCGGGTGACCTTGCCGTAAAGCGACGGGATATTACAGAAGGTGCAGCTCTCGGGACACCCTCGCGTGATCTGGATCACCATGTTGCTGTAGTCGTTAAAATCGATCAAATCCCAGCGGGGCAGCGGTGTTACCGCCAGGTCCTGAAACTGGCCGCGGCGATCCACATAATCCCGCTCCACCAGACCGGGGTCGGAAACCATCCTCTCCACAATATCCATAAACCCGTTCTCGGCCTCACCCAGATAGAATACCGCATTCCCTTCGATCTCCTCGTAGTACTGCGTGGGCAGGGGGCCGCCGTTCAGAACCGGTACGCCCCTGGCGTTGCAGCGGGCAATCACCTCTTCTAAGGAGTGCCAGTGGATAATCATCGTAGACGTAATCACAATATCCGCCCAGTCGAGATCCTCGTCCCGCAGCGGCGTCACATTGATATCCACCATCCGAAGGGCGTAGTCCTCGGGCATCATCCCGGCAATTGTCAACAGCCCCAGAGGCGGAAAGGCCGACTTCTTATCGATCATCTTCAACGCTTCATCAAAGCTCCAGAAAGTAACCGGATTTTCCGGACAGACCAGCAGAGCATTCGGCATGCTAAATCCTCTCTATGTTCGGCGGAAGCACACGCTTCTGGACAGCACGGAAGTAATATAACAAGATTTTTTCAATTCTGCCAAATAAAAAACATCCTTGACTTTTCCAGAACGATTTTCCAATATTGCGGAGACCTGTCAGAAAGGCACGACTGCCCTTTATCGGGCCTCGCGGTCGGCCCTTCCGGGCGTGGAGCGGTCCGAAGAGGAATTCACCATGCGTCTTACATCGTTCACCGCATTCGCCATTGTTGGATGCCTGTCGCTCTGTCCCATCTCCGTCGCGTCGTCCCGGAGCGAGCCTGCACAACCGCCGCGCTCCGGGTGGTACGTGGGCGCGACCGTGGGACTGAATCGGGCATCCGACATCGATCAGGAAGGCTGGAATCGGGACACGTTCTGCTATCCGACGGACGCCTGTTTCGATTTGAACCCCATTCCCCAAATCTCCGGATACCGCTGGCGTTACAATGTCGAAGCCGCCCGCGGCAACACCTTCGAGATTTCCATCGGACGCCTGTTCGATCGCAAACGGTTGGCGTTGTCGCTCGCGCAGAAAAAGAACGGCCTCAACCAGGTATTCCGCAGCGTCACCAACTACGACGGGAATCCCATGGAGGATCGTCGAGGCGGCACGGTCGAATCCAACGACCGGTCTTCGATCGACCATCTCATCGTGCGAACACTCTCGTTCAACGCGTACTACGATTTTCCGGATGCGTACCGCGGGATCTCTCCGTATCTCGGCGGCGGGTTGGGCGCTGCGTACGTCGAGATGTCGGGAGTACACTACTCCAACGACCATAGGGAAACGTCGAGCAATGCCCGGGTATACGACCCTCCGCTCTCCTTCTACAACAGCCGCCAGGATGGCGACCTCTCCGACGTGGTCTTTGCAGGGCGCCTGCACGCCGGAGCCGACTACCGGGTACACGACAGGACATTGTTGGGACTGAAGCTGACGTACTCGATCCTGGGAAGCATCAACGTCCGAAGCGGATATTCGATTCACCCGATGCACAGCCGGGACCCGGACTTCCCCAACCACAACACGTTCACCGGAGCGCGTCACTGGACGTTGGCGCTTCGTGTCAAACGCCTGTTCGGGAACGGAGGATAACCATGCGCAGAAAAACCGCAGACCGGGGTTTGTTTGAACTGTACAGGCGCGACCCCGACAGTGCCGACTATCTCCTGTTCGGTCGTAAGACGTATCCCGACCGGCGCGGATTCCTGAAAAACGCCGGATTGGCGATCATGGGGGCTCTGGTCGGCTCGACCATTCCGTTTCACCGCAATATTCCCGCGCACTTCATCCCTTCCGTGCTCGCCGCGGAGGACGCCATCCACGGCAAGGACGGACTGACAGTGATCAACGATCGGCCTGTAAACGCCGAAACACCGCCCCACCTGCTGGACGACGCCATCACGCCCACCGGGCGACACTTCATCCGCAATAACGGTATTCCGCCAAAGCACACGGATGCGACGGGCTGGACGCTGACCATTGACGGCCTGCTCGACAGGCCAATGACGCTCGGCATCGACGACCTCAAACGAAAATTCGAGGTGGTCACCCGTGCCCTGACACTGGAGTGCGGCGGCAACGGCCGCGCCTTTTTCAACCCTCCCGCGAAGGGCGATCCATGGACTTACGGCGCTGTCGCCTGCTCCACGTGGACCGGTGTCCGCCTTGCCGACGTGCTCAAAGCCGCAGGCGTAAAAAACAGCGCAGTATACACCGCGCACGAAGGCGCCGATACCCACCTTTCCGGCGAAGCGGGCAGGCTCCCCATCTCCCGCGGCGTGCCCATCGGGAAGGCCATGGACGAACACAACCTCATCGCCTTTGCCCAGAACAGCAAGCCGATCCACCCCATGAACGGCGCGCCATTGCGACTGATCATTCCAGGATGGCCGGGATCATGCTCCCAGAAATGGTTGACCCGCATCTGGTTGCGGGACCAGGTGCACGACGGCCCCAAAATGACCGGCACCTCCTACCGCGTTCCCAACCGTCCAATCGCGCCTGGAGAAAAGGTGGATGAAAAGGACTTCGTCATCATAAACAGCATGCCGGTCAAATCCCTGATCACGAACCCGCCCAACGGCCACAGGACAACCGACGCAACACTGGAAGTACGCGGGCACGCCTGGGCCGGAGACCGGCGGGTGGATGCCGTCCATCTCTCCATCGACTTCGGCGCGACCTGGATCGAAACAAAGCTCGATGACCCGGTAAATGCATACGCCTGGCAAAACTGGCGCGCCAGGGTCGCATTTCCCCAGGCGGGGTATTACGAAATCTGGGCCAGGGCAACCGACTCGCACGGCGTGAGCCAACCGCACGCCATTGCCTGGAACCCGCGGGGCTATCTCAACAACTCGATGCACCGGGTCGCCGTGACCGTTTCTGCCGCTTGATATTTTACCGGTCCCGATTGGAGAGCCTGCAGATGGAACTGACCGAGGAGGAAATCTGGTATTTCAAACACAACGGCTTCCGGCGGCTGCCGGAATGTCTGCCGGACGATCTGGTCAACAGGCTCAACGCCGTCACCGACGAACAGATCGACCGGATGATCGAACCCGTTGTCTGGGAAAAGCGGAAAACGCGCACCCCCCACGATGTCCGGAGGCTCTCCAAGATCATCGCCCGTGCTCCCGTCTATCTGGAAGCGGCCTCCCATCCGATCATCACCGAAGCCCTGAGAGGTGTTGTGGGCCCCAATATCGAGCTTTTGACCAACAAACACAACCACATTATGGTGCGTCCTCCCGGCTCTGATTCCGTCTACTGGCACAGCGGCGAGCAACCCTACGACCACACCCTGATCACCGCCCTGGTCTACTTGCAGGAATCCACCCTGGAAAACGGCTGCATCCGGATTGTGCCCGGCAGCCACCTGCGGCCCTTCAGGCGCGACCGGCGCCCCAAAGAGGCGTTTCGCGAAAGCGACCTCCACGGCCTGTCAGTCCCCATCCCCATGCCCCGGGGAGGCGTCCTCCTCTTCAACGATTGCTGCTTCCACGGATCGGATATCAACATGAGCGATGGGTCCAGGCGGAGCATGACCCTGGCTTACCGGGCCCACGACGCCCACGACGTGCTCAAAGAAGACCCGGAAAAAATCCTGATCAGCGGGGAAAGGGTCTACACCGGCCACCCCCATCCGTTTCCGGGCAGCAACTGACCCGCGCCAACCGGAGCAGACCCCATGTCACTCACATCCCAACAGGTACACCTGTTTCGCCACAACGGCTTCCTCAAATTGAAAGACCGGCTTCCCGCGGAACAGGTGGAAAGACTCAAAAAGGCGATCTGGAAGAACATCCGCGAAGAGGTGCAACCGGTCGTGCGCAACCGGGAGGGACGGGTCGTGCGCATCTCGGACATCGTGGACAGAGACCCTGTTTTCCTCGAAACCGCTTCCAGCCCCCTGGCCTTGGACTCCCTGGAATCCCTTCTGGGCCCCAACATCGAACTCATCAAAAACCGGCACAACCATGCCACGCTCTGTCTGGCCTCGGAGAACCGGCCGGAGGGATTGCACCGGGATATCAGGCAGTGGTCCCGGACCATCTTCACCGTCATCTTCTACTTGCAGGAAACAACCGTCGAGAACGGATGCACCCTGGTCGTGCCCGGCTCCCACCATTTCCCGGCCGTCAACGGCCGTCTCTACGACGAAGCATGGACTCGGGACCTCCTCGACCAGGCCCTGCCGGTGCCCATGCCCGAAGGCGGCCTGCTGGTCATCGACAGCATGCTCTTCCACGGCATTGGACAAAACAGAACGGACGGCACCCGGATGAGTATGACCCTGGGCTACCACAGCGTGGACGAACTCTCCGACGTTGAAAATCCCAAACGGATCCTGGTGCGAGGAAAACGCCCCTACGACGGCAACGACGCCCGGAATTAGCGGAAGATTCGGCCTGCCGGGAAATCGTAGTGGTTCCCCTGTATAATTAAAAGAACCCGTCTGAAAACCCCGTAAGCCTCATGCTCAAGGCTTATCAGGTGTTTCCGGACGGGTTCTCATTCCTGCCCAACCGGTCGGCGCTACTTGACCAGCAGCAACTGCCGCGTCTGCACCCCACCGGGGTAAATCAGACGCGCCAGATAGACCCCCGATGCGACTGCGACGCCCCGCTCGTCGCGACCCTCCCAAACCACCTGGTACCGGCCCGCAGGCTGCACCTCGTGCACCAGCGTGCGCACCACCTGCCCCAGGGTGTTGTAGATCCTCAGCCGCACCGCACCGGACGCCCCCAGGCGATAGGTGATCTGAGTGCTGGGGTTGAAAGGATTGGGCACATTGGAAACCAGACCGTCGGTCGCCGTCTCTGTCCCGTCTGTCTCCAGTGGTTCGACACTGACCACCCGCATACCGCCCCCGATCTCAGTTCCAGGACCTGGCGTTGATTGCGATTGAGGGGGATGCTGTGCCACTGGCCCACGGTCTCGCCGTCGGCGTTGCGCGCGCGGGCCTGATAGTAACCGCTCACCCCGTCCGCGCTGGAGATGGTCAGGGACGCCTGGCCGTTGGCATCGGTGATCGCGCTCCAGGCGTAGTCGGGCTGGCGGCCGGAGATGGCGCGAGAAAACGCGACGGTCAACCCTTCGACGGCGTCGCCTGAGACTGTGGCTTCTACTTCTGTACGGGGATCAGTCGGGGCAACCTCGGGTGCTCGCCCATAAAACCCTGACCCAATGATGAAGTTGTACGGGACTACCCTTCCACCTAACTCAGTTTGCGTTTTGAACTCGCGTGCGTATCCCACCTTGGGGATATCGGCGCTATCGGTGTCGTCATTGGGATCGTCAAAGTAATACTCCACGAAACCGCCTTCCGGATCACTTTTCGCCGCTTCGATGACCTGCGGTAGTATGAGTTTTCCAGTAACTGCGTCTCGGACGGTCGGTATCAGAGGTCGAAGCTCGTATCTGTTCGGAAACGCAGCGTGTATTTGGATTACGTTGCTGGTAGTATCCAGGACATAGAGGTACACGGAACCGTGTCTCCAGGGCCCGTCCGGATCCCGAAGTGCGATCCTGGCTATCCCACCCGGGAAATTGCCGGTTTTCCGAAGTTCGAGACAGTACTCCCCTGCTGCCGTGACGAAGGCTTTCAGGGTTTCTCGATCTACCACGTCCCTGGCGGTAATGGCCGGGGTAATGTGATCGATCTCTTCTTCAATTACGTGAGTTTCATTGAGCTCGAAACCGGCTATCATCACAAGCGGGCCTCTAAAAAAGTCCGACAAATATGTGGCGGCATAACCGGAAGCACCCGGTATGCCAGGTCGCAGGTCTGGTACAGGGGTGGTCGCATCGAATGCGGCATCCGGTTCTTGCGACAATATATTAACCACTTCGGCATTAGCCTGGGCGGCAATTGCAGAATCGGGAGATGCCAGGTTGGCCAGAACGGTTAAGGGTACTCCCAGGGCAGAAAGGATCTCTGCATAAATAAGGGGGTCGAGTCGCCTGCTCGACAATGCCATGTCCTTCGCGTGGATCAAAACACTGCCATTGGCCCTCATAACCACGAGGTAGGTGGAACCGGAATGCCAATAGCTCCCCTCTTGCCGGAAGAGACATCCATAGTATACCACTTGTCCCAGATTCTCAGCCGTCTCGAGCTGCATGACAAATTGTTCCCTCGCGGCCAGCGTGAAGTCCTGCAGGGTAGCGCTGCCGTCTTCCACCTGTTGAGCCGTCACACTCGGTTCCGCAGGGATTGTCACGCCGGGAGGGGGTGGACAATCTGCCAGGGCGGGAGGCGCATTGGAAAAGGCGCCAGCCAGCACGAGTAGTCCGACAACGGGAATCATGTATGCCGAAGCGAGCAATGTTCGAGCTTTCATCCTGACGGTTCTCCTCTTCTCAGCTATTGTAAATAACTGGCAAATACAAAGTAATGCATTCCTTGCACAAACACAAGACTTAAAACGGACACCGCCTGCAACGACATCTCACATTGGAACGGTCAGGGTCGTCCCTGCTGCCTCGTGGTCGGCCTCATCGGGAAATCATCTCTAACCTGTCCCCCATCTTCAACCTTCAATATCCCTTCCATCGCCGCAGACCACATCCCGCATCGGACCTCCAGCATCCGGTCCACGGGCGTCACCAGCGTAATCAAAAGCCGGAATGCTTCCGGGGCCGGTTCGCTGTTGCGCATGTGCCACATCCGGTGTGCGTATGCTCCCGGCCCCACCGAAATCGCATCGTTTCCTGCATGGTAGGTCGCATACCCCGACTTCAAGAACGCTGTCTGTCCCTCTACCCCCTGGATGGCCCCGCTCTCAAAATCGAGTTCCCCTCCGGGCGCAAAATCGCACGCAATCTGTAAAGGCACCCCGTCCAGCCCCCCGGCCACAATCCGGAGGTCGAACCCGCCTTCCACTTCTTCCACCGTCAGGTCCATCACCAGGGGCGGCACAGCGGAGAATACACGCCGCCGCCGGACCTCCTCCCACTGCGCCTGGTCCACCGGTTCGCCCAGGGGCTGGAAATAGCCGGGGCTGTCGTAGTGCCACCCCCTGCCCGGATGCGTCATCCGAACCCCTCCATCCGCCTCCCGGAAAGCCTCTCCCACAAACTGTGCCGTTCCATAATAACTCGCACAGACCTTCACCGCCGTCAACGCGGCCTCCCCGTGCTTCAGGCTGAAAGGCGCCGTAATCCCCGACGCCGTCGTTGCGCTCATCCTCCCCCTGCGCACCCGCCAGAGGCCCGCAACCGGGTAGACCTTCGAATAGCTCTCCGGCAGCGGCTCGCGCTTCAGGCCGTCCTCACGCCATTCGGGATGTTCCAGAAAAGGGTGAAGCGTCCAGGGCAACCCTCCGGGTTGCAGGTCAAACAGCCAGTCCGCCACCGCCGCGTAGAACCCGTTGCTTTCCATCCGTGCCACCGCATAATAACTGTCCACCAGCCCCACCGGGACCGTCCTCTGCCCCCGGTCCTGCCTGCGTGAAACACTGGTCACGACCGTACCGTCGGCGTGCAGGAGGTGGTAGGAAAGGTCCAGGTTCTTCCGCACCGGATGCAGCAGTTCCGGCCGGTCCAGCGCCTCTGCCGCAATCCGCAGCGACCGGTTGCAGACCGCGTTGTAAACCCCTGTACTCCGCTCCGTATACTCCCCGTCTGCATTGATATCGATCGTCTCCGCCAGGTAGGCCTCAACAGTGTCTATCACATCCAGGTCCGGAAACAGCGCCTGCGCCTGCGACAGGGCCGCCACCAGCACCCACCGGTGGTTGGGCGTATGAAAGCCCCCGGAGGCCATCCCCGGCGCGGCCGTCCGGATCAGCTCCCCCAGCGCCTCCGCGATCTTCCCGGCCCCGGCATCGTCCCCTTCCTGCCGGGCTGCCCTCACCACCGGCGCCATCGCCTGCACCAGAAAGCCGGTATCGGGCGCCGAATCGAAATTCGTAGTTATCAGGTCAAACCGTCCGGACGCCCACCGGGCCTTCCGTCCGAATCCCGCCCCCAGGAGAATCCGTTCAACGACCTCGGAACTCCGGAAGTGCCTGGAGCCCTCCAGCAGATAGGCATAGCCCAGAGGAACGACGTGCCCCACCCCGGTTCCTCCCGCCATGCCCTCCTCCGCAAACCCCCCGAAGTCGGTCCTGGACCGGTCCAGGACCTGTT
>JAAXHW010000032.1 GCA_012270675.1 Candidatus Latescibacterota bacterium
CCCGAGCGCGAGCGAAAACGTGGCGGTCAAGGCGGGAGAACCCGCCCGTATCATCAAGATACGGGTGGGTTCGACCAACGCCGACCGACGCTTTTGCAGTCGCGCGAAGACCGCTGGGGATTTTAAGACAGCTTCTTAGAAAGTTTGCCGTTGCGCTGGTGCGTGATAATCGCTATCATTCTGGACCGAGCGCGGGCGTCCCGCCCGCATGCTGAATGAGCCCCCCTTTCACGGTGGAGGAAGAGATGATAAGAGGCATCCGGCGTTGTATGTGGATGATCGGAGATGTCTGCCTGCGGTGGCGGTTGGCGCTGCTTCTGACGGCGGGTCTGTTTGCCGCCTGCGGTGACAAGCCGGTATCCGATGACTCCTTTGAGGATTTGACGGATATCGGCCGGATTGATGAGCTTCAGGAGATGTTCAACCAGGATTTGGGTGTACCCCGCCTGATTCTGCTGCTTTCGCCTACGTGAGGGGTCTGCCAGGCAGGCGCCAGTTGGGTGCAAGAGGAGATCCTGGAAAAGAATCCCGCGGCAAATGTGAAGGTTTACGCGGTCTGGCTTCCGATGATTGCCAGCGATGCCCGGTCGGAGTGGAAGAAGAGCCTGATTCCGGATTCGAGGGTGATTCATCTGTGGGATGAGCAGCGGGTTGTGGGGCGGTGGTTCGCAGCACAGGGGAGGTATGTGGAGGATGTGGAGGTGGTCTGGGATATTTACTTTCTGTTTGGGCCTGAGGCCCAGTGGGAAACGCTGCCGGACCCTCTGGTGAGCTGGGGGTACACGGTTGTGGCCGCCCGGGAGAAGCTCCGGAGGGATTTTCTGGCCGTTCTGAACAGGTAAAGCTGCTTGAAAAAAAACGCGCCTGGACGCCACTTATGGACGTCTGAGCGCGTTTCTCTTTACCTCACCTTGGATCGTAGACCGCCCCCAGGAAGAGGATGGTCCCACTCAGCCGTTCCCGGATTGCGAGCAGGAACGGCCGGTTCACCACAATGCCGATTGGCACTGACGTCACACTTATGCCTACGGACGTAGCCGCGGCGGCAACGGTGCCTTCCTCGTCCACCTGCAGAAATGTCTTGTGTTTGACCTGCGAGATGTATGTTCTTATAGCCGAAGTGAGCCTGGAGAAATCCGCCGCTTCGGGATTGAACGCCGGCCCCATCCCCACCTTAACGAGTGGGGTGTTCAGCAAGACGCCGTAGTCCAGCTTGAACGTGGGCATCTGCACGGGCAGCTTGCGGAACGCGACCCCGTTCGTCCACGCGTCCCACTGCGCCAGATCGATGCTGTTCACCAGGTCCGCCAGGCTGCCTTCGGAGCGTGGCTGCAGGATCACCATGCTGAACGCTTCGGCCCCGTACGGCAGCTCGGCAATCTGCACTGTCTCTGTGAACCGGGTTGCCCCACGCCCATTCGGCTCCGACATCGTGGGCACATCCACAGGATCGGTGCTTCCTTCCAGGAAGAAGGGGAGGGGTCTTGTCTTCGCCGGGTCGAACCGGACCGTCCAGTCGCCCTCGAAATAAACGGCGTTCAACAGAAAGAGGATGATGTCCGGGTCAATCTCCTGGACGATCGATTCGATGCGGCCCCGGGTCTGGTCTTTCACCCAGCCGTTGATGGTCTGCCTGGCGCCGGGATCGGCAAAGTCGAGCGTCTGAGCTCTGGCATCGAAGTAGGTGCGGATGGCGTCGGAAAAGCGCGCCTCGAACGTATATCCCTGTCGCATCCACATCGAGTTGGCGACTCCGATCTCCACGCTCGGGTCCAGCCTGAACAGAAGATCGCGCAACCCCCGGTAGCCCTCGTTGATCTGGTCCATTGCCAGGTCGGGCAGCCGGAGCCCCGAGCGCACCGCCTCAAACGTCTCTCCCGCGGTGCCGTTGAGGGCCATTCCAAGCGCCATTGACACGCTCAGCGGAGATACGAACACGTTCTGCCCCGGTTCAGCCACTTCGCGCAGGAGTTCAAAGGCAAAGCCGTTGTTGGCGTGGATCACCGCGTTTTCGCTTGCGGTCAGCGGCCGGGGTAATTTTGTGAGGGGGCGCTCCGGTTCAACGGGGTTGTCTGCACAGGCGACAAGAGCAGGTATCATCGCCCCAACAAGCACTGTTAAGGTCCGGTTGAGTGTAGACATGAGTCGGTAGTGGATCAAAAGGGTTCATATATTCGTTCGCGTTTCTATCTTCAAATATAACCCATTTTGTTTATTGTGCAATTCGCAAATATGGTCCAGCGCCGTCCGGCGCTCACGCGTTTCGCCTCCTGCACCACTGCCAGGAACGTCCGGGTTGCGGAGTTGACGGCCTGGATGAGCGCGTGATGTTCGGTTCTTGACAGAGCTGATGATTCATATTATACTTTCTCAATACGCACGAAAGAAAAGCCTTTTTCTGACAGGGAGGTGACGCAGAGAGATGGAGACAGACACACCCAGGAGGGTGGATACGGGCGTGGGGTGCCTGATTTTAAAGGCTGTTGCCGTCCTCCTGGTCGGCTCCGGAGCAGGGTTTGCCTACAATGCCTTTTCGGATACCGGCATTCCGCTTCGAACGCCTCCGAAGATCCGGCCATCGGACAAGGTCGACTGGAGCCTGTACGTGGAGGGCCTGCGCGTTACCCTGGACGAGGCCAGGGAGGCATTCGACCGCAAAGACGCGGTGTTTGTGGATGCCCGTCATCCCAGAACCTATGCTGCCGGGCATATTCCCGGGGCTTTGAATATTCCGCTGCCCGTAGACAAAGCGAGTGTGCAGAGGGTGCTGGGAGACCTGCCGAAGACGACACGGATTATCGCTTACTGCGGGGGCGTAAGCTGCCAGAGCAGCCTTGCGCTGGTCAAAGCGCTCGACGGGTTCGGGTATACCCGGACGAAGGCGTTTTACGGGGGCTGGCAGGCCTGGTTCTGGGCGAACTACCCCACCACAAGAGGGAATGCCCCGTGAATCTCCCTTTCCGGCGCATACCGCCTGTGATCTTTGCGCTGCTCCGCGTGGTCCTGGGTGCTACGCTTCTGTGGGCCGGGTTGGCGAAGATCCCTGAATCCGCACTGTTCGCCCAGACCGTGCGGGCCTATGAAGTCCTTCCCATCCCGCTGATCAATCCCTTTGCGATTGTTGTCCCCTGGGTCGAAGTCGCAGCGGGGCTTTGTCTTGTGCTGGGGTTCTGGACCCGCAGCAGCGCGCTCACGTCGCTGCTGCTTTTCATTGCTTTTGGCGTGGCGCTGGGGATCAACATCGTCCGGGGTGCGGACCTGTCCTGCGGGTGCTTTGCCCTGGACGGGACCGGCGGTTCGCTCCACGCGGCCCTGGTCCGGGATCTCTTGCTGATGGCCGGCGCCACCGTACTCGTTCTGGTTCGCCACGTTCCGTTCTCACTGGACGGTTTCCTGGCCCGGCGCGGTGTGTTTCGTTTTTGAGTCCCTGCGCCTCAGGCGGGGGATATACGGCAAGTCGGTCGGTGAATTTTCACCGACCGATTTTGTACACGGACCTCCTGGGGGCCTGCGCGCGCGGAAAAGCCCCTTTTACCCCGCCCCAAACCGGGGGAGGCGGTCCGGTGCTATGAATGAGGGTATTGTACACAGGAGATGGTGAGATATGATAACGTCCTCAAGGTGTCTTTTCTGGATCGTCCTGGCGGCTGTGTGGGCGGCTGTGTGGGCGCAGTTTGGCCAGGAGGCCGGCGCGCGGTCCGGCGCGTCGGCACAGTTCGACGATATGCCCATCGCGAGCAGGGGTGAGCTGAAATTTTTCATGGATTCCGCGGGGTTCCGCGGACCGGAAGGGCGCACCCGGTATGAGGTCTACATTCTGATTGACGCGCAGCAGCTCTGGTTTGCTTCCGGGGACAATGTGCCTGTGGGGAAGATGGAACTGACGGTCCATCTGACCGATATGGGTGGGTCGCCCGTTGAAGATTGGACGCTGACCCGCCGCGTTTCGGTGGACAGTCTGGATATTCTGACGCGGGTCAGCGCCCCGTACAGGGACGTGGTGGGGTTCGATCTGCTGCCGGGCAGCTACCAGGCGACCGTTACGATCAGGGATACCGGCAGCGGCAAAACAGGAACGTGCAAGACGGTGATCGAGGCGCGCGATTTTGAAAAAAAGAGACTGATATTCAGCGATATCCAGTTTGCCTCGGAGGTGGCGCGCAGTGGAGAGGTGGACCGGTTTGTCAAGCAGGGGTGGAAGGTGAAGCCCAATATCACCCGACGCTTTCTTTCCGGGAAACCGCTGTCGATCTATTTTGAGCTCTACAATTTCACCGTAGACCCCGAACGCTCCAAAGACAGCTTTATCCTGGGCTACAGCCTGGTGGACTCAACCGGCCGGAAGGTTAAGGAGTTTATTGCCAAGCGTGTTCTGAAACCCGGCGAGAGCTGCGCCAAGACGGATATTCTGGAGACCGAAGGACTGCCGGAGGGGCGTTACCATTTCCAGATTGAGGCCTTCGACGGCGGCAGCCGGGAGTACGTCCGTACACGGCGGCCCCTGTTCCTGGCTTTCCGGGAAGACACGGAGCCGTTCTCTCAGGTTCAAAGAGACCTGCTGCGATACTACACGGATATCCGGTATATTGCCGATGAGAAGGTGCTCAAGGCGTACAAAGACCTGCAGGACTGGCCGTCGAAGGTGATGTTTTTGAGGCATTTCTGGAAAAATATCGATTCTACGCCGGGCACGCCGACCAACGAGCGCCTTCTGGAACACATGCTCCGGATGAGCCATGCGGAGAACCGTTTTGCCGCGAGACATCGCCAGCGGGGGTCCGATACGGATAAGGGACGGGTCTATATCAAGTACGGGCCGCCGGACGATATCGATTACCATACGTCCGCAGCCGGTCAGAAACCGTATGAGGTCTGGCTCTACCAGAGGAAGGGAGAGTATACGTTTGTTTTTCGGGACCGCTGGGGAGGGGGGGTCTACGAGCTGGTGCATTCGACGTACCCCGGAGAGATGTATAATCCGTATTGGCGGAATGACCTTTAGAAGCTGTCTTAAAATCCCCAAAGATCTTTGCGGTCCATTTTGGACGCGCCGCACCCGGGTCTTCTTTTTCTTAATACCAGGAGGTGAGTTGGTTTGTTCGAACTCGTTTTCGCGGTGTGCGCTGTTATTGTTGTCTCCGGAATGTGCTCTCTTTTTGAGGCTGTTCTCTACGCGGTTCCCATCAGTTATATCGAGAACCTCGCTCAGAAGGGTCGTGTTTCGGGCCGCATCCTCAAAGACCTGCGCATGCGCAATGTGGACCGCCCCATCTCGGCCATTCTTTCCCTGAATACCATTGCCAATACGGGCGGCGCGTTTGTGGCGGGTGCGGCTTTTATCCAGGTCTTCGGGAGTGAATGGGAGACTTATTTTACCATAGGGATCACGCTGGCGGTTCTCATCTTGTCGGAGGTTATTCCCAAGACGGTAGGTGTGGTCTACAACCGCTCCCTGGCCGGTGTGATTGCTTTTCCGCTGCAAGGCCTGGTGTGGGTTCTATACCCGCTTGTTGAGGTGTGCCGACTGGTAACCCGGGCGTTTTCGGGTGGTACGACTCAGGAGGTGTCTGAAGAAGAGATCGCGGTTATGGCGCGTATGGGACGGCGAACAGGCGCCATCCAGCCGGATGAAGCGCGTGTTATGCAGAATATTCTTTCGCTCAAACGCAAGACGGTCAAAGATGTGATGACACCCCGGACGGTTGTTTTCGCGCTGAGCGCCGATTTGAGTGTTGCGGAGGCCCAGCAGGAGGCGGGGGGCTGGCCTTACAGTCGGGCTCCGGTCTACGAGAAGGATTTTGAGGATGTGATCGGGGTTGTGATGCGGCGGGACGTGTTCAATGCGCTGACCGGAGGGCGGGGGCATATCCGGATTTCGGATCTGATGCATCCGGTGCATTTCGTGGCCGAGACGGTCTCGCTGGACCGGGTCCTGGAGATGTTCCTGGAACGCCGGCAGCACCTTTTTGCGGTGATTGACGAGTATGGCGGGCTGGCGGGTATTCTGACGCTGGAAGACGTGCTGGAAGAGATTCTGGGCAGGGAGATCGTGGATGAGTCCGATACGGTCACGGATATGCGGGAACTGGCCCGGCGGCGACGCCGGCAGGTTTCCGAAGGAGAGTAGGTGTGTTTTTCTCGCAGGGGCGATCCCTGTGATCGCCCTGTACCGGGCCTCTGGGGACTCCTGAGAGGAGGGCAGACACATGTGACATCCCGTGGATTCGAAACATGACTTCCCAAAAAGGAATGATGTGTATTGCGGCCCTCGGGTTGCTGGCATTTGTGTGTCATGCCGCGATGGGTTCCGATGCAGACGATGATCGCACAACAACGCATGCGATCACGGTGAATGCCAGCGGCGATAACGCCGCGGCCCTGTCCGACTTTGACGGCGACAGGACGGTTGGTTCTTCCGACTTTGTGCTCTTTGCGGGCGTGTTCGGGGCGCGTCGGGGTGATGAGAAGTACGAAGCGAAGTATGATCTGAATGGCGATGGTGAGATCGGGTTTTCGGACTTTGTGGTCTTTGCGCAGAACTTCGGCAAAGAGGTGCCTGTCCCTGTGGTCTTACGCCCGACCGGGGAATTGCAACCCTGGGATCTGTCCCCCATCGTGCCGATCGACTCGGTTCGGTCCATGCCCACGGGCATGCCGGTGTTCATGCGGACCGAATTCGCCAATGGCGAGCTCGCCGATCTTGAAATGAGGTTCATCCAGGTGGTTGATGATTTCTTGCCGCCCATGCCGGTCTACATGGTGGAAGCCTCCGATCCGGTCTTGATACAACTCGGGGGGATTGCCAAGGGTATGAGCGGTTCCCCCATTTTCACGGAGCAGGGCACCTGGGGCGCCATCGCTTATGGATTTATCTCCCAGGACAACCCGCCGTACTACTTCTTTGCCACGCCCATCGAATGGGTCATCGGTTCCAAAGGAACGGTGCCGTTGGCCAAACCCGCGGCCACTTTGCAGGGGAGCCGTATCGTCCCCCTGGATATTCCCGTGCTGAGCACGGGATTCAATCGTATGTCGCCGCCTGAAGGGGGTTCGTCCCTCCTGAGCGAGGTGGTTGCCGCTGGTTTGACCCGGCAGCGTCAGCACAGCTTTGCGCCCGGCAGGCCGCTGGTGGTTGGTTTGCTGCTGGGTGAGCTTACCCTTGGCGGCCTGGGAACCATATCCTACGTTGACGGCGATCGAATATATGGTTTCGGGCATGGCATGTGGGACGTGGGTCCGGTGGCGCTTCCCATAATCGAAGCGCAGGTGCTCGGAGAAATCTCCAATCTGGAGGCGCCGTACAAGTTTGCGGCGCTGAACCCGACGGTGCGGGGCACGCTGACCGAGGACCGCTTGCCCGGGGTTCGCGGCATGCTCGATGACGGACCGGAATTGGTACCGATCAGGAACGTGTATACGTTTCCATCGGGGGGGGTGGTCGAACTTGTGCACAAGATGCCCACCATCGGTGTGGACCCATCTACCTCGCTCGATCTCGTCGCCGGTGCTCTTTTTGCCCCTTTGTCCAACCGGGTCGAAGATGAGCCGGACCACAGTATCCGCGTTACCACGGATATTTCCTTTGTCGGCGCCGATTCGACGCTCGCGCGTTCCCGGCTGTACGCCTCGCCCGAAGGACGGCTCGTCTCTCTGATTGAGTATGCCTCTAACGCCCTGTCCTTCATACTCGCCCAACTTATGACGAGAGACGATTACGCCTTGCAGGTACGGGAGGCCGAGGTTCAGGTCGAGGTGATCCCCGAGCCTCGTTTTGCCCTGGTGGTGGACGTTGCCGCGGATACCGTCATCAGTCTCGGGGACATGCTGGCCGTTACTGCCTCGCTGCGCGTTGGCCGGCGGAGTGACCGGGAAATCGAGCTGGCGCTCAGCGTGCCGGATACGTTTCCCGCGGGTGTCTACCAGCTCGAAGCAGGTTCTGTTGCGACATTGGGGGATGACTCCGGCGGAGCAGGTGGACCCGGATTTGGACCCCCTGGTGGTTTCAGGGGCGAGGAGACGATTGAGGATGCTTTTGCACGGCTGAATAAAGCGGACGAGAATGTCCTGCTGAAGGCCCGGTTGAGTTATGTGATGCCGCTCGAACCGGGTCGGGGTTTCCCCCGGGGACAGGGCCCCGAGGCGACTGTTTCCACGCAGGAAGATGTCGATTTGTTTATCGAAGGCTTCAAGAGCCTTCAGATAAAGGTGGGGGGGGATTGACCGTGTCGGCGCCGGGCGTAGCCCCTCCCGGCTGCCGCAGCGGTTTTTCACCCGTGGGAGACCATGTCTTCAACCCGGTTTGAGTTTCTGGGCTTTCCCCACATTGTGGTGATGGGCCTGATGGTCGGTTTGCCGTTCATTTTGACCCTGATGGTCAAGCGGCTTGATTCGGCACGGGCGACCCGGGCCGTCTGCGGCACGTTCGCGGGCGTGCTCCTGCTCAACGAAGCGCTGAACTGGGGCTACAGGCTGGAGGCCGTCGGCGTCCACGCGTTCGTGCGGGCGCACCTTCCGTTGCACGTTTGCGGCATTTCGGTCTTCGCGGTTGCGGCCACGCTTGTGTTCCGCAGCCGGGCGGCTTACGAAATTGCCTATTTCTGGGGACTTGCCGGCGCGACCAACGCGGTTGTGACGCCTCAACTCGAGGTGGGCTATCCGGCGTATGGCTTTTTTCAATATTTCATCACGCACGGCGGCATCGTCGCCGGAGCGCTGTTCGCAACGTGGGGCCTGGGCATGCGGCCGACGGGCAGGTCGGTTCTCCGTGTTTTCGTTCTGCTCAATCTCCTGGCTGTGGTCCTGATCGGGGTCAACCTGGCGCTGGGGAGCAATTATATGTTTCTCAGCCAGCCGCCCGATACGAAATCGCCTTTCTTCTTCGCGCCGTGGCCGTTGTACATCCCGATCCTGGATGGCGTGGCGCTTATCTTGTTTTACCTGCTGTTCGTGCCGTTTCGCATCGGGCGTAGAGGTAAAAAAAATAAATGTGTCACTTGACATAAATGGAGAAACCCCTTACCCTTCAGGACGATAGGGAAACAGTTCGCAGTGAACAGTGGTCCGCAAGGGCCGCTTTTCCTTTTTGCGGGCGCCCGGTGACACTACCGCAATGTCCACCAGGTGTGGTTCGGGGGCTCTGGACGCCGTTCGCCTCCTCGACATCGGTTTCGATGGCGGTGGTTTTGGGCGGTTCGCTAACCGCCCCTGCCTGGTGTCATAAATCATTGTGTAGCGTGGCGAGAGGTATTATCTTGCGGGTACGAAAAAGCGCACAATACCTGATGCATAGCCCCTCATCCCGGCGGTCCGGGACGAGGGGCGGCGTTCTCCGGAGACGGCTGTGATCACCGGTGTGAGGGGGGTACCCGGGGACGCTGGACATGAAAGCGAGGTCGAATATGGCAGACCAGACGTATCTTCTGAACGACGCTGAGATCCAGCAGTTCATTGTGGATGGGTATACGACCGTCCAGGCCGATTATCCCCCTTCTTTCCACGAAAGCATCTTCCGGCAGATTGAGACCGTATTCGAAAAAGAGGACAATGTCGGCAACAATATTCTGCCCAGGGTTCCCCAGATTCAGCAGGTGTTCGACCATCCGGCCGTGAGCGGCGCGCTGACCAGTCTTCTGGGGCCGGGTTATGTCCTGAATCCCCACCGCCACTGCCACCTCAATCCGCCCGGCAGGAAGGGCCAGAGCTGGCACAAGGACTGCTACGTGTTCGACCACAACATCCGTCACCCACGCTTTCACTGGGTGCTGGCCTTTTATTACCCCCAGGATACGACCGAAGATATGGGGCCGTCCGGCCTTCTGCCCGGTATGCATGCGTACAGGACGGTCTCAGACCCCGATCCCGAGCACACCTGCGAACCGGCCGTATCGGTCTGCGGCAAGGCCGGAACCGTTGCGCTCATCCACTTCGACGCCTGGCACCGGGCCACCCCGAATGTGAGCGCCAACAAGCGGTATATGCTCAAGTTCCAGTTCGTCCGCACCCGGGAGCCTCAGGCCCCATCCTGGAATTACGGCAGCAGTGATTGGGATGCTCCTGCCCGGGACAGGGCCGTATCGCTGGATATCTGGTCGTGGCTCTGCGGCCGGTGCGCACCTGAGGCCCTGCCACCGGAGGCTGCGGGAAAAGGCGTGCCCCGCCTGCTTGAAGCCCTGCGCGACGAATCCGAAACCGTCCGTCTGAACGGAGCTTTTGCCCTGGGCGCCATCGGAGAACCTGCCGTCCCTGCGCTGATTGATGCCCTGCGCCGGGAAGCCCTGGCGTCCATCGAAGAGACAACGGCCAAAACGCCGGACAATGCACACGGCACCAATCCCACCGCAGGCTGTGCGGCCATGGCCCTGTCCGTCATCGGCCCACCCGCAGTCCCGGCCCTGGTGGATGTTTTCGATGACGATCACTGGTGGGTGCGGGCCGTGGCGGTTGATGTGGTCGCCAGGACCGGCCCCGGCGCCGGCGCAGCGGTGCCGGCGCTTTTGGATCGCTTGAGCGACGATCACTGGTGGGTGCGCCGCAACGCTGTGGAGGCCCTGGGTACGGTCGAGGCGTTCTCCCCGGGCACGGTTCGTGCGTTGACCGGTGTGTTGGCGGACCGGGACTACCGGGTGCGCCGCAACGCCGCGATAACGCTGGCGAAAATCGGTCCGTCCGCAGCCCCGGCCGTGCCGGACCTGGTCAAGGCGTTGAAAGACGATGACAGGTACAACCGGTTTTATGCTGCGCTGGCGCTCAGGCGCATTGGCACGCCCGAAGCGCAAAGCGCCCTGACGGACGCTCTGTTCACCGCACGGTGGTGCTCCATCACCACACCGGAAGACCTGTATTGACAACGGCGGTTCCATGAGGACATGAAATGAGAAGCTCCATTTTTGCTGTGTGTGTGGGCGTGCCGTTGCTGAGCTGTGAGGTCGCACTGGCCCAGCCCCGCACTCTGTACAAGCCCCGGGATATTGAGAATGCCCGGCAGAACCTGGAGCGCTACGGCTGGGCGCAGAAGATCGTGACCGGGTGGAAAAACAGGGTGGCGTTCGTCCTGCAGCAGGACCGGGCGTTTTTCGAGGCGTTCATCCCGGAGCTGACCCCCGGCACCCACTACGGTCAGAACTGCCCGCACTGTGTGGGCAAGCAGTCGCTTATGGGCAACGGGAGGTTCAGATGGAGCATCAACGCTCCGGACCAGCTCAGGTGCAGGGCCTGCGGCACGGTTTACCCCAATGAGGACTACCCGGAAACCGGGGTACTGGCATGCCCGCGCATGGGGCAGACGTTTACCTACTACCAGACCCCGGAGGAGCTGGCCTATCCCGAGGAGCGGGGCAGGTACGCGTTCAAGTGGCTTGGGAATCGTCCCACGATGACAAGCTTCAGCGGTCACATTCGATACCGCAAGGTGAGCTGGGCGTGGGGGCAGGGGTTGACGCTGGCAAAGCTCTATGCCGTGACCGGTGAGATTGTCTACGCTGAGCGGGCTGCGTGGATACTGGACCGCTTCGCCCGGGTGTTCCCCAATTATCTCTACCATTCCTACGACGGCAGCGTGGCGGATTGGCCGCCTGCAGAGGTGGCCGCCAATATGGGTGAACAGGAGGCCGGCGGTGGGCCCCGCGGGGGACGTTTTCCCAGGGACGCTATCCGCCATGCCTATGGCCTGAACCAGTACGGGGATTACGCCACGCTGTTCAACGGCTTCTGGGGAGCCGGCCGGCTCAATGTCCACGGGAAGGGCAGTGACGCCGGCCCGCTGTTCGCCTTGACGCTGGCTTACGATCTGATCCGGGACGCGCAGTACCCGGATGGCCGCCGGCTCCTGGATGAGGATATGGAGCGCCGCATCCTGGAGGACCTGATCGTGGCCGGATGCACGGATATGGAACACTGGGATTCTCTGAGCAACAAGGGGACGGCGGTTTTTGTGCTGAGCGCCGCTGTTGGAATGCTCCTGGGACATCCTGAGAAAGTTCACCACGCGGCGAACGGTTTTGATCGAATGCTGAATGAACGCTACCACTTCGACGGCTTCTACTCGGAGTCACCGGCCTATGCGGCCCACAATTTCTTGAATGTGCGCGAACTGCCCGACCTGCTGTATGGATACAGCGATCCGTCCGGCTACCGGCCGGAAGAAGGTTCGCGGCTTGAAAATCTGGATCCGTTCACGACCGGCCGCTATCACCTGGCCCTGCTGTCCCTGGTGAGAATGCTCGCTCCCGGAAACCGCATGCCGGTCATTGGCGATACCAAATACGATACCGGAGCGAATGTGCTTTGCGCCGAGGTCCTGACCGCCCGCCTGGGCGGGCAGTTTGCCGGCCTGCTGGAGACCCTCCAGGGCGCTGGCCTGTCGGAAAAGGGGAGCGAGTATGCGCTGTGGTACCGTCCGCCCGGACTCCAGGCCGGGGGGCCGGCGGCGCTGCCGCTGCGTTCCGAGTGGTTTCCAGGATGGCATGTGGGGGTTTTGCGCGGAGGGCGGGAAGCAAACGACACTGCGCTTTATTTGAACGGCAACGAGCACCAGTGGACCCTCCGGACCGGGCACCGGCAGCAGGATGTCCTGAGCCTGAGTACCTATGCTTACGGCGAAGAGCTGGCCTCGGACCGGGGCTATTTCTCGGGCAGCGGGCAGCGGCTTCCAGATGGCCGCAGCGGCCAGAGCTGGACCAGAAGCACGCTGTCACACAACCTGGTGGTGGTAGACGAGGAAGACCAGAACAGCCGCGCGTGCGGTTCGAATCTGGAGTTGTTCGGCGTCGCCCCCGGTATTGAGGTCGTGCAGGCGTCGGGGGTGAATGTGTACCCCCAGTGCGAGGAGTACCGTCGCACCAGCGCTTTGGTGCAGGCGCCCGGGGGGCAGAGCTATATTGTGGATTTATTCCGGGTCAGGGGCGGTCGGATCCATCAGTACAGCTTCCACTGTAACGGCTCGCCAGTGAGGATGCAACCAGCACAGCCGGCGCTGCAGCCGGTGGATATATCGGAAGCATGGGACAGGTGGATGGACAACCCGCAGGCCGTCACGCCGGAGGCGCCCAGCACGTTCACCTGGCGGTTTCGGGATGTGAACCTGGACCTGATCCTGCTCAATACCCGGGACAGTCTGGACCGGATTGTTGTGGCCGATGCCCCGGGATGGAGGGTGGGGACGCCTGAGGAACTGGAGAAGCCGCCGATTCGGCAGATTCTGGCTGAGCACCGGGCCGCAGCTTCCGGCGAGGCTCTGGCCACCCGGTATGCGGCTGTGATGGTGCCCTACAAAGCGGCCGGCTCACCGGTGATTGCGGCCCGGCTGCTGGAAAACGACCTGGATTCCGGTGCCCTGGCGGTTGAGGTGAAGCTGGCCGGGCGCACCGACTATATGATTTCGACGCTGGACCAGGAGCAGCGACAGTACGGGCCGGTGAGCGTGGCCGGACAGTTTGCGTTCGTATCGGTTGACGATCAGGGGCGCGCTGTGCAGGGATACCTGCTCAACGGCACGAGCCTGGAATGCGGCGATCTGCAGATCAGCCTGCCGGAGCCCCATACCACCCTGGAGGTGCGGTCCGTAGCCGACAGAACCTTTCATCTTGCCGGGCCTCTGCCGGACCCGCCGCCTGCAACAGGTTCGTATCTGCTGGCCGGGGAAGCTCCCCGGACCGGGTTCGAAATAGCGTCGGCTGCGGGGGATGCGATCACGGTGCGGGACTATCCTGCAATCGCGTGCGATGAGGTTACGGTTTTGAATGCCAGGTGGTTGCGCGTTGGGCCGTAATATGTCTGGCATCGGGGCTTTTTTTTTGGAATTTCAGGGTTTTTTCATGTCATACTCTGTTTGGGGCATCGGGTTTACCGAGGGGCTTTTCGATTTGCAATTTTTCATATCTGATTGTGAGGCGGGCTATGTTCTGGATGTGATCTTTTTCCCGGGGCAGGGACACGCGGTGCACGCGTATTAAACCGGAAAAGGCGAGAGGGAGCACGCGATGGTGGCAGATGAGGCACAGGCGGTTCAGGTCCCGCCGGTCTACACGGAGCTCAAGGATCTGCATCTGAACACGGAGCTGATGAGAGAGGGGAAGCCGAATGCCACGATTGTCGTCCCCCGCAGCGGCATTTACGATGCAGTGGCTTCCCGGATGCAGGTGGCGATTGAAGCGCGTTCGGGTGTTCGGGCGCCGATTGCGACGGACGATGCGCCGGAAGGCGCGGTGCCGATAGGAGGAAATCTGATCGCCCTGGGCAACCGGTCGACCAACCGGACGATCGAGGCGCTTTACAACCGGTACTATACGTTGCTGGATTTGCGCTACCCCGGGGCGGGGGGGGCTGTGGTGCGGTCTTTGCACAATCCTTTCGGGGACGGGCACAATGTGATTTTCGTGGGGGGCAGCGACGCGGTCGGTGTGGGCCGGGCGACCGATCTGTTCATCCGGAAGCTGGCACAGGCAGAGGGCGGCGACGGGACGCTTTCGGTCGGGTGGCTGATGGAGATCAGGCTGGGAAGGGGGATTGAGCTACCGGAGGATATCCGGGAATTTGAGACATGGGAGGCCTCTGCGGGATACGGGTCGGTGGGGTATTTCGGGTGGAACAGCATCAGCAAGCGGATGGCGATGTACTATATGACCGGAGACCCGTTTCATGCGCGGGAGGCCCTGCGCCTGGCTTTTCCGGATGACCGCGCGATGGCGGAGATTACGGAGATCGACGGGGAGCGGATCGAGAACAAGGACGAGCCGCTGAGCGGGCCCTACCATTACAATGCGCATATGATGGTTCTGTACTGGGATCTGATCGAAGAAAGCCCGGTGTTTACGGACGAAGAGCGGTTGCGTGTGACGAATGCATTTGCCAGGCAGTTCGCGCACGCGCAGGACCAGGGCGCGCGGCGGCAGGTTGTGGAGAATGTGCGCACGGGAAGGCGGGGGTTTGGAGACCCGCCGCCCAGGGTAGGGTCCCGGCATGCACAGTGGTCGGCGATTTCGCTTTACTGTTTGGGCCGCTATTTTCAGAAGGACTATCCCCATCCGCTCTGGGAACAGTCGGTGGAAGCGGGCAAATGGCATTTTGTTCCGCTGCATCACCACGCCTGGGTAGACGGGGAGCACGACAATCTTTTCTGGTACAATACCGGCATGGCCCCGGTTTTGAGCTATATGCTGCTTACGGGCGATCGGAAGCTGATCGAAAACGGGGTGCTGGCCACGCTGCTTCGCGGGCAGGAGATTCTGGCTTCGGGACGCGAGCCGGACTGGGCGCTGAATTCGGCGTCGATCGGGTTTCTGAACAAGGCCGCCTATCTGATGAGGGACGGACGCTACCGCGAATACCTGCGCCGTACCGGGATCGACCTGGACGTCTTCCGACTTGGACAGTCGTTCTGGCCCGAAGACGATCTCAAGCCGGAACTGCCCGTGGATCTGGTGGATACGTGGAGCATCCATCCCATTCCCGAGCCGATGTGGCGGGATCGCTCCAGCGGGTTGTCCCTGGAAGACTCGTTTCTGTTCGGCAGCTTTCGCAGTGCGGCCGATTCTACGGGCGATTTCATCCTGATGAAGGGCATGAACGGCGCGTCTCGAAACGCGTACCACACCTTTGTGGTTCTGGAATTGCGGCTGGCCGGACAGACGCTGCTGGAGGGCTATCTGAACCAGGTGCTGATCAGAGCGGATGGCATGGTGGAGCCGGAAGTGGCGATGGATGCGGCCCTCCGGTATCGGGATGTGGTGGGAGGGAGCGCCGTGGTCGTGGGCGAGGTGCCCGGGGCCGCGTTTTGCAGGTGGCGGCGCACCCTGGTTCAGCGCGTGGGCCGGTACGTCCTGGCTGTGGACGATCTGGCGTTTCGTGCGGACAGCGAGGACATGGAGGTTGAGGCACTGTGGCAGGGAAGGGGCGCGTGGGAGGCGCTGCCGGAGGGGGGCGCGGTCCGGGTTGCGGGTGCCGGGGAGATCCGCCTGTGCGACCCGGTCGAGACCGCTGTTGAAGGTGGCCTGGCGCGTATGGCCTGGCGCGGAACCGTGCAGCAGGGGAGCAGGAGACGCTTGTTCTCATTGATCGCAGCAGAGGGGACGGTGTGTGCGCGGCTGGCGGAGAACGCAGCGGTGCTGGCGCTGCCGGCGCCGGCCGTAGCTGCTGTGGGCGCGTATGAGGGGCTTCGGGGTGAGCTGGTGGTGCTGGCGCGGGACCACCTGCACGGGGTGAACGTGACAGAGGTTGCGCCTGGCGCTTCGCTCTTCTCCGCAAGTGCGCCCGTGCAGGTTGACTGGGACTTTCACAGCGGTGCTCTGGAGGTGGTGGCCGGTGGGGAGACGGAGATCCGCCTGGGGGTTGCGGACGGTCTTTCGGTACTTCGGGTCGCCGCCGGGCGGCACAGGGTGTCCGGCGTTGTGCCGGATGCGGGCACGCTTGAAAGGGTGACGGCGTGGCTTGAGGGCCTTCTGGACCAGGGCCGGGAAGCAAGACGGCGGTTTGCCGCCGCAGGTTCACCGGTCCTGCCGGATGTGCCGTCTCTGACGCCGGTTTTTGCGTCGAACGTGGAGGGTGCGGTGGTGGACCTCATCGCCGTTTCTTCGGGGGAGGGCACGCGGGTCTGCGCGGCTGAAACACAGCGTGTACACGTGTTGACACGGGCGGGAGAGGAACTCCGGACGCTGCGGACGGATGGTCCTGTCCGCGTGCTTCACTGGTGGGGGGAGCACGGGTTGCTTCTGGCGGGGTGCGTGGACGAGAAGGTGATCGCGTTCGATGTGGAGACCGGGGACCGCAAATGGGTGTTTGTGTCCGAGGAAGACCCTGCCGTGTTCCGGGCCGCAAAACCTTACTGGTTCAAGTCGGCTCCGGGACACGCGGGTGTTCACGGGCTTCATTCCGGCGTTTTTCTGGATGGGAAAAGCCAGGCGTTCGTGGGCAGCGCCTGCACGCTGGAGGTGCTGGACGAAAACGGAGAACTCGTGAAGCGGCTGCCGGTGTTCTGGGGGCCGGGGTGCCGGTTTGCCCTGATCGAAGGACCCGGGGGGAGCATCAATCTTCTGATTGCGCGCCAGCCTACGGACTCGCACGCGATGGCCGTGGTGAACAACCGCGAGATGGACCCGAAGCAGCGCAGCTTCCGGGATGTGCCTGCGGGTCACACGAATATCGGAGGGTGGGCGTGCATGAGCCGGAAGCACATTTTTTACAAGGATCTGGACGGGGACGGCAGGATGGAAGTGGTCAGCGAGATCAACGGAACCTGGAACCGGGTGACGGTGTGGGCGGAGGATGGGACGGCGCTGTACAATGTTCACCTGGGTCCGGGGCAGCGCATTCCGGCGGATAACGTGCGGGATTTCGATATCGCCGATCTGGATGGTGACGGCAGGAAAGAGCTGCTCGTGGCGATTTCGGGTGGGCTGGTCCTTGCGCTCAATCACCGGTGTGAGAAGGTCTGGGCGAGACGGCTGCCGAGTCCGCCGACGGTTGTGGCAGGGGTGGAGGCGGCGGGCGCCTGCCGGGTTGTGGCAGGCTGCGAAGATGGTACGCTGGTTGTTCTGGACGGCGGTGGAACGGTGGTCCGGTCGGACAGGATTGCGGGAAGGCCGACCTGTATTGTTCGTGTGGATGGGGATGTGGTGTTGGCGACGGATGAGGGGGAGGTCAGGGGG
>JAAXHW010000033.1 GCA_012270675.1 Candidatus Latescibacterota bacterium
ATTCTTTTTCTGAAGACCTATAGAACTCACCAGCTTCATCAATCCAAACCAGTACATCGGCGATCTACTCAGCCTAGATTACGATTCTGCCGAGATACTCATCCATGACAGCCATAAAATCCGCGTGAACGGCGTGCCTTACGGCTGCCTGCTCATCGCGAGCCGGATTACCCCCGACGACCCTTCTATAACAGATCCGACCGACAGCCGTGCATCCCTCCTGTTGCTCAGAGTATCCGGTAGCACCAAGCTCAACTCGGATATCGACCTCGACAAAACCAAATTCGAGATAGTGCAACGCTCCAACGACACCGGGCAGAACTATGATGATGCTCAGCAGACAGACCAGTTTACTTTGAACCTCCTCCGCTACGCCGGTGTACAGTGCCGCATTTTGGGCACATTTCGGGTATATCAGCCAGAACAGAACGACGAATGGCAGCTACATTTCGGCTCCGACATCGACAATTTTTATGCCGGGCAGGGCATGAAAATCTACAAGCCAAACGGGGACGCCCTGCAAAAAATCGTCAACTACCGCAGCAACGGTGCGGAGCAAACACCGACCACACGCATTGGCCGCCTCCGCTACTCTGCCGCCATAAAAGAGGATAACACGCCCGAATCAGTGCCTGTTGAAATCACCGCAGAAGACTTCATTGCTCAGCGGACCGCTCTTTTCGGAATGACTCGAACCGGCAAGTCGAACACCACCAAAACCATCGCCGCCGCTTTATTCAAACTCAGGCAATCCCCAGGAGGAACACGCGTTGGTCAGTTGATCTTCGACCCCAACGGCGAATACGCCAACGACAACCCCCAGGACCAGGGCTGCATCCGCAACCTGAAATACAAGAGTCCAGAGTTTGACGACGACGTACACACTTATGGTTCGTTTCCACATCCCTATGACGAAGGCCGGCACATTACCAAGTTCAATTTCTATGGTGAAAGCGAGCCGACATCGCCACCCAGCAAGGAAGACTTGGACAGGGTTCTCCGCACCTTGTATCAAGGCAAGCAGATCATCAACGACGCTTTGGCTGAAGAGACCGCTGGCTACATCAAAGCGTTCTGCAACGCCGACCTGACCACCGAGGTCCACATCAGCGAGCACAGTGAATACACCCGATTCCGTCGTCGGCTGTTCATATATCGCAGCATACTGGCCGAAACTGGATTCCGATATAAAGATGATGGAACTGCCAAGGTCAGTGGCCTATTCAGCGAAGAGCTACGCCAATTGATGGGCAATTCAGAGGACATGAAACAGTATGTAGACGTGCTCGAGTCTGGAGAAATGCCCTGGGAGGTCGCCGGCAATTTCACCAAAGCACTGGCCGGGTGGGTCAAAGAGAAGCCATTCAAGGATTTTGATAGCAACTACGCATCGTCCCATGACGGGCGGAATTGGAGCGATGTCCACCTGTTAGGGCTGCTCAGATTCTATGACGACACCCGCGCCCGCTCCATTATCCAAAGCACCCGTGTATGGCATGACCTGAGTTCCACCGCAGACTACGCCGACCAGATCGTAACCCAAGTCCGAGAAGGCAAACTGGTCATCGTTGATCAACTGCTGGGCGATCCCGACATGAACCGCCAAGCCGCCGAACGCATCACCCGTCGGCTGTTCCAAGAACAACAGCTTTCCTTCAGCCAGCCACAAATAGACTCCAGGACAAGAGAAATAATCAAGCCGCCGCCGGTCATCATCTACGCCGAGGAAGCGCATACCCTGCTACCCAGAGCCAGCGAAGACGATAATAGCAATATCTGGGCAAGAATAGCTAAAGAAGGTGCCAAGTTCAACATCGGGATGGTGTACTCCACCCAGGAACCATCGTCGCTCCAGCCCAACATCCTCAAAAACACCGAGAACTGGTTTATCGCCCACCTGAACAATACCGACGAAACCAACCAGATACGCAAGTTCAACGACTTCAACGACTTCACCAACAGCATCATCAACGTAGCCGAAGCTGGCCTCATCAAAATCAGAACCCGCTCCAGCTACTACACGATCCCCGTCCAGATGGACCTCTTCACCGCACCACCAGCTCCTTCGCAGGAAGATGACCAAGTAAACAGCCATCCTCGTCCTCAGCACCAAGACCAGCTACCATTCTAGCTGACAGCCAACCCATGCCATACGAAAATGAAAGAGCAACGGGTGATTCCCTCTGGCGACTGGAAGACAACGAAAGCGTCCGGAATTTTAGAGGTGCCATCCGCACCAGAGACCCGCAGCAACCCCACGAATTTCCACCCGTTGTCTGCCCCCCACGCAGGCAGAGAACCATCAGAAGAATCGTAGCCATCGACGGCTCCACTGTTACCAAAACAGTACAGAACGGATTCCCCAAAGCCGAAGCCGCACTGTTCAACGCTGCCGTCATCGTCATCAAAACCGACGAGCTCAGCAAATTCGGCAGCGACTACATCCCCAGTCCCAGCCAACTCCGCGACTTGGAAAAGGTCAACACAATGAGCGCAGTCCTGCCTGGCCCCAATGTCGTGGGCAAAACCCCGGAGGAGGACACCCCGAAGAAATTCTTCCGTTCGACGATACGGCAAGAGCTCAACTTCAAGCTGGACCCGGGGCACGAATCACTACTGGAAACATTTCTTGACATCACCAGAGACCGCTCTGGCAGGGACAATAAGTTCCAGTGCCCGATGGAGTACTGCGAACGTCGAATCTCCAGGCCAAGGGCGGACACTATCTGCTGCTGCGATGATCGTGAGCAACTCTATCCCACGGACAGCCTGCGCACGCACGAGCGATTCTACGACAATAGTAGCAGCGAGCAGGCGTTCACGGCCTTCCGCATGGTGACCGAGCACCTCCTCATGGTTAATATCCTGAGATACTTCCACCGGAACCACCCTCCACGATGGTTCGACGAAATAGCATTCGTCATGGATGGCCCGCTGGCCATCTTTGGGATGCCAGCTTGGCTAAAAGAACACATTCAGACCGAGGTAGCAGACATTCATAACGACCTTGTAAGACAAGGCCACGCAGGACTGCTCCTGATGGGCATGGAGAAAACCGGCGAGTTTTTAGATCATTTGGAAGAATTGGATTGGCACCAATCCCAAGGGCCACGCCAGCGGTTGCAAAACAGCACCGCCTTGGCACCTACCACCGAGTACATCTACCGCCACATTAGGCCCAATCCCGATACCCAGAAAGCATATGGGGAAGCTGTTTACTATGGGCGCAAAATCCTCTACAAAAACCAGACAGGTCAGCACGCGGTAGTAATGACACCTATCGTCAACCTCGCCGGACGGGAACCCAACGGCACCGAATTAACCGCCTTCCCACGCCTGGGTGAAGCCCTCGACATCGTAGATGATCTTTACACCCATCTGTACAAGGACGGATTCATCCCATTAATACGAGCCAACGCTCACGCTGCAATACCACTACGGCGGGGTCAGCGCATCCTGGCTAACCTCTTTGACGACACGAACCGGCGCATGTAATGAAATCAACTCGTGCCAATCTCTCCTACAGTACGGCCGCGGGGCGGTGGGCCCGACTCGGTCCTTACTACGCAATGTTTCCCATACCCTTCGCCGAGAGCATCATCGAACTCTATACAAAGCCGGGACAGACAGTGATAGACCCCTTCTGCGGACGGGGAACCGTACCCTTCATCGCGATGGTGAACGGCATAAGGGCGATCGGCTGCGACATCAATCCAGTAGCTTGGCTGTACGCCAAAACTAAAACTGATCCTCACGGTAGTCTGGAAGAGGTGAAGGCCCGTATCAGCCAACTACAGGAAGCCGCAGGCCCAGATGCCGGCAAGGCGGAGAGCGAATTTCAGGAAATGGCATTCTGCCCCAGCGTGCTGGCATTTATCAAAACAGCGCGCAGGAAATTGGTTTGGCGCACCAGCAGTCTGGATCGAACCGTCGCAACTCTATTGATCCAGCACTTGCACGACAAAAAGGGACAGGGTTTGTCCAATCAGATGCGCCACTCACGTGCTCTATCGCCACGGTATTGTATTGAATGGTGGCACCGAAATGGGTACTCCGTTCCCCCAGAGATAAACACGCAGAAGTTCCTACACAAGCGAGCCGAATGGCGCTATGCCAAAGGCACTCCGAGACCATCCGGCGGGGAAGCCCCCACAATCACCCTGGGAAGCTCCGCCACAGCTTTACCGGAAACCCATACTCCTGCCGACCTAGTGCTAACCTCTCCACCATACAGCAATGTTACCAACTACCGGGCGGACAACTGGCTCAGGCTATGGGCACTTGGGGAGGGACCAAGCCTACCGGATTGGAAACCGGAGCAAAAGTTTGTCAACACGGAAGCATACCGCCGTATGCTAAGAGAGTGCCTGACAGCGACCAAAGAAAGAACCCACCCCCGCACTGTCTGGTATATCCGCTCCGACGCCAGGCCGCAGACCAAAAAAATCATCACCGCCATTATGTGCGAATTGCTACCTGACTATAGGCCTTATGAGAATCCGGCCCCATATCCGGGCAGTACTCAGACGGCACTATACGGAGACCATGAACCAAAGCCCGGCGAAATTGACTTGCTTTATATGCCACCAAGACGCTTACGGAAAGGATTCACGAGTCAGTTCAGACCCGCCAAATAAGCAACCGCATGAACGATGCTGCTGCTACGTTGCCGTTTCAAACACAAACAAGGGTAGCAAACGATGGATATACCAAGTGGAAGGCGGGAGACTCGTTATGGGATGCCGGAGGCTGATCAAGTGATATTCAATCGCCATTATGTTATTGGCTATTCCTACTATTTTCGTCAAGCCAAGTGGGCACTTGAGATCATTGACCCTGATTATACTGAACTGGAACGTGCCGATAACTTCCGTTCCGATTACCGCGTGCCGGAAATGTTTCGCGCAGACCTCGCAGATTACAGGGGTTCCGGTTATGACAGAGGGCATTTGGTGGCAAGTGCCAATCAACGGGAAGTGGAATTGCAAAACAGCGAAACCTTTTTGCTTTCCAATATGTCTCCACAAGTTCCGGGTTTTAATCGCGGATTGTGGAAAAAACTTGAAGAAGCGACAAGAGAGTTAAATGAAAAGGAAAACATACTGGAGACCTATGTCATTTGCGGTCCTATTTTTCATTTTGACAAGGCGACCGAATTGATCGGATCTGAAGATAAGAATGGCGTCACGCTTCCCATTCCCCACGCATACTTTAAGTCCATCCTCACCGAAAACAACAGAGGAACATTGGATATGTGGTCTTTCATCTTGCCTAACGAAGACAGCGATGAACCTCTTGAATCATTTCTTGTTCCAACTAAAAAAATTGAACAATATGCTGGTATCAATCTCTGGAACCGTCTGCAAGGCGCATCCATAGAGGGCAAAAAGAAAAGAAAAAGGAAACGCATGTGGACGTGATGTGTGACTTTAAAAGTGAACGAGTCCATTAAAATCAAGCGGGTCTCGGTTGTGGATGTTCAATATGTTTCAAGCATCGGTCTCAGGACTCTATATCGACCAGCAAACCGGAGAGCCGGTCGTCCTCCTGCAGGAGGTCGGCGGCGACAGAATACTTCCGATCTGGATCGGCACCAACGAGATGCTGGCCCTGGCTGTTGAACTCTCATCGGACCTGAACCGTCCCCCGCGGCCCCTTTCCCACGATCTGGTGGAAACGGTCGTATCCTGTCTGAACGCCCGTGTGGTTCAGACCGTCATATCCGACCTGAAAGACCATATCTACCGGGCAAAGCTCTCCCTCAAGTCCGGGTCAGGCACCCTCAAACTCGACGCTCGATCAAGCGATGCCATCATTCTGGCACTCAAATTCGACGCACCCATCTTCGTTGCCGAAGAGGTCGTGGAAAAACGGATGCAGCTCTCCGGGGCCTCCGGACAAAAGCCGGCAGACCTCTGGAACCGCCTGCAACAGATCCATCCGGAAGACTTCAACACCCTCTCCATATAAATCAGGACCACACCTGAGGATTTCTGCTTGAAGGCTCGAATCCCTCTCTTCTGCCTCTGTATGGGCCTCCTCGCCTTTGCTGCCAATGCTGCCGATCCCCCACCCGGTGGGCTTACCCTCAACAGAGAGGCCGAAACCCTCTTCCAGCGGGCGCTCACCCGGTACATCCACGGGAGCTATCTGGAAGCTCAGCGGGGGTTCCAGGACCTCATCGAACACTATCCTCCCAACCAGCGCACATCGGCCGCCAGACTGATGCTGGCCAAGTCCCACTACAAACGCAAAGCATACACCCTGGCCATCGCCGCCGCCTACGAACTCTACGAACGCTTCCCCTCCAGCCGGTATCTCCCCGAAGCCGACCTCGTGGTCGGAGACTGCTATTTTCACCAGGGCCAGACCTACAGCGCTGCGGCACAGTACGCCCGCGTCCTCACCGGCAAAGCAGACATCCGCCTCAAAACCCGGGCTGCGGACCGGCTCGGGCAAATGGTGGGCACCGACCGGCTCACCGACCGGGACATCGCACGTCTCAAATCGGATTTCGGGCGGGCCACCGTCGAAGAAGCCGTTGCCTTCGGGCAGGCCCGTTGGCCCGGCAAACTGGGCCGCCCGGAAGAGAGCATCCGTAAAATGGCCCTCTTTCTGGAGCAGTATCCCAACGGACGCCTGGCGTCGCGTGCGAGAGAGACACTCAGGTCCCGGCCCGAAGAGGGGGTAACGGTCAAAAAAGACACCCTGCCCCCGGAAATGCCGCTCGAACCCGCCCATGCCCGATTCAAAGTGGGAATTGTCGGCCCCATGCAAACCCCCCTGGGCCTGGACCTGAGGGATGGTGTTCTGCTGGCGCAGGAGCAAAACCCGCTCGCCTCCGGCGACCAGGTCAGCCTCGTCATCGAAGATTCGGAAGGCGATGTCATCCGGGCCAGACAGGCCGCGCTGCGTCTCATCGAACAGCACGATGTCATCGCCATCATCGGCGCCCTCACCAGCCAGGAAACCATCCCCATGGCCTTTTTGGCCGGCGACCGCAAGGTCCCCCTCATCACCCCCACAGCCTCTGAAGACCGCATCGCCTCCATCAGCCCCTATATCTTCCAGATGAACGCCACGCCCGGCGCGCAGGGCCGGCGCATTGCCGATTATGCCGTCCGAAAGCTGGGCCTGCACACCCTGGTCACCCTCGCCACCCGGGACGCCTACGGCGACCGGATCACCGGAGAATTCACCGCCCGCGCCGAGGAACTGGGCGCAGAAGTGATCGTGCAGGAATGGTACGAACCCGAAACCACCGACTACCGGGGCCAGTTCGAACGCATTCGAGAAGCCGGCCTGGCCCTCCGCATCCCCGAAACCTTTGCCGGCGAAATCGACTCGCTTCTCCTGGCCGGCATCCGCGTGGCCCCACCCCCGCCCGTACCGGTCGACCCGGATACGGTCCAGCCGGAACCCGTGCAGACCCTGGACGGCTTCCTGATCGTCGGCGAGCGTGAAGACGTGCTCCTGATCGCGCCCCAGGTCGCCTTCCACCGGGTGCAGACGCGGCTGCTGGGCAGCGACGGGTGGAACTTCCCGGAGGTGGCGCGCGACGGCGGAGATTATGTGGAAGGCGCGATTTTTGTCGCCAGGTACCACGACCAGAGCGAACACGCATCCGTCCGGAACTTCGTGGATTCCTTTCGGTCCCGGTTCGGAAGAGACCAGAGCATCGTAGCAGCCCTCGGCTACGATGCCATGCTGGCGGTCTTACACGCCATCAACGCCGGTGGGACAGCGAGGGAAACGCTCCGCGAAAGGCTGGAATCCCTCTCCAGAATACCCGCGGCAACGGGCCAGATCGCCTTTGGCAAAGGCAACCGGGAGAACGCCTGGATGTACTTGCTGACCATTCGCAGGGGGAAGATCGCCCCCCTGCCCGACCAGGACACGGTGGACAGGTAGGCAGCAGCAGCAATCAAAAAACCGGAAAGGGGAAGACCATCAGGGTCCTCCCCTTTCTTTTTTGCAGTTCCCCTCTGCTGGCATCCGGCTTGCACACTCCCTGGTGGACAAACCTCCTCTCCCGCGCAAAAGGGCGTAACCCCTTGATACGCAACCTGTTTCGCCACAGAAGGAGGCCAGACCATGGGAGACATTTTCTTTCATCCGGCCCTGTACGGATTGAAAAGGCTTTTCACCACAGCCCTCATCTTTGTCTTTGCGGCAATCGGCACCGCAAGCGCCCGGGAATACCCGGTTGCCGACCCGGAAGACGCCCGGGCCTATCAGGCCCTCCTGGAGGACCTCGAAGGCCTCCGCCTCGATCTCAACCGCGCCGCCGCAGAGGACCTGCAGGCCCTCCCCTGGCTCTCCGCCCAAACCGCCCGGCAGATCGAAACCTATCGGAATCGCGCAGGCCCCTTCCGCCGCATCGACGACCTCCTCCGCGTCCCGGGCATCTCCCCTGAAATCCTGGATGCGGTCCGTCCCTACCTCTCCATCTCGGCACGGCATCGGATATCCGGCCAGACCCGGTGGCGCCTCACCCGCCCCCCGGAGCACCCGGAGCGATGGAGCCAGCTGCGGATTGCCCAGCGCACCGAAATCGGAATCGCCAACCGGATCGCAGGTGCGTTCCTCACCGAACGGGACCCCGGAGAGACCGGCCTGGTCGACTTCTGGAGCGGGTACATCGCGGCCTCCCGGGTGCCGGGCACAACGCGCCTGCTCCTGGGCGACTTCCGCCCCGGCTTCGGCCAGGGCCTCATCTTCAGCCGACAGACCCGCGCCTCTACCGGACTGGCCTGGGCCAGACCCCGCCGCACCCACCGGATCGGATACCGCTCCAGCACCGAAAACGGAGCGCTCCGGGGGCTCTTCGCAGAAGGCCGAATCCGTCGTCTCACCTGGGCCCTCCTCCTCTCCAGAACCGCCTGGGACGCGGCGGTTGACGAGGCCGGACACGCCCGTGTCCGGGAGGGCGGACAACACGTCACCCGCACCCAGCGGGACCGAAAAGACGCCCTCAAAGAGCAGCTCACAGCGCTCCGTCTCAGCTGCAACCTTCCCTTTGGCGAAATCGCAACCACAGCCCTGCAGGCCGCCTTCACCCCGCCCCTTGCCCGGACCAGCCCGAACCACCGCCTCCTCGGCATCGACTGGAACCTGCGCCTCCATCGCCTCACCCTCTTCGGGGAAGCTGCCGGGGGGCAGGACAGGGCCTGGGTGGCCGGTTCCACCGTACAATTCAAAAACCTGCGTCTGCTTACCCTCGCCCGGCGCTACGGCCCCCGTTTTCAGACCCTCCGGAGCGCGGCCACCTCCGCCTACGGCACCCCCCCTCAAAACGAATGGGGCCTCTTTGTCGGCGCGGTCTGGAAGCCGCGCAGAAAAACCCGGATAGAGGCGGGGCTGGACCGGCACGGCCGCATCCGGCACACCGATCAACTCCCCCTCCCCGGCCGGGGCGAACGGTTCAGCCTCAGCTGCACCCACCGCCCCTTCCGGAGCCTCACCCTGCGCCTTGTCCTCGGCTCGCAGCGGAAAACCGTACGCGCCTCAGGCCAGATCGGCCCCCGTATCCGCCGACGTGCCCAAATCCGCCTCACCCGGCGATGGGGCAGGGCGCGCCTCAGGGCGTGGGTCGAAGGCACCCGGGCCGCATCCCCATCCCGCCGGGGCCACGGCCGGGCCGCCGGCATCGGCTTCAACATCGGCCGCAGACCCGGACCGGAACTGGCCCTCTGGGCGGCGCTGTTCCACATCACCGCCTACGACGCCCGCGTCTACACCTTTGAACCCGACGTCTGGGGCGGCAGTCGCCTCCAGGTCCTCACCGGCCAGGGACAGACCGGCGGCCTCCGCCTCGGCTGGGGCGGGCGGCACACCCGTTTAAAACTCCGGTATTCGCTCAAACGTACCCAAACGGGTGTGGCATCGTCGTGGGCCGTACAGGTAGAACTGGGAACATTGAAATAGAATCGCAATCTACTCGTCTCTCACGCTCACCAGACCTTAGAAGTGAAAAAAATGATCCCAATACGTGAATTTGGGCTTGTTTTTCTGTTTGAGTTTAGAGGCTCGGACAAATTACAAGCC
>JAAXHW010000034.1 GCA_012270675.1 Candidatus Latescibacterota bacterium
CTTTTCACCTTTCCCTCACGGTACTGGTTCACTATCGGTCGAGAGCGAGTATTTAGCCTTACCGGATGGTCCCGGCAGATTCCCACAGGATTTCACGTGTCCCGCGGTACTCAGGATCCCTCTGGGCCGCTTCGCCTTTCGCCTACAAGGCTGTCACTTCCTCCGGCCGGTTTTTCCAAACCGTTCGGCTAGGCTCCGCGGTCCCGCGGTGAGGTCCTACAACCCCGGGCTTCCCGCGAGGGTCGCCCGGTTTGGGCTCTTCCGCGTTCGCTCGCCGCTACTAGCGGAATCATGGTTATTTTCTTTTCCTCCGGGTACTGAGATGGTTCACTTCCCCGGGTTCGCCCCGCCGGCCTATGGATTCAGCCGGCGGCGACGGGAGTTGCACTCCCGCCAGGTTTCCCCATTCGGACATCCCCGGTTTAGCGCTTGCTTACAACTCACCGAGGCTTTTCGCAGTTAGCCACGTCCTTCATCGCCTGCTCTCGCCAAGGCATCCCCCGTACGCCCTTAGTAGCTTGACCTTAAAGCTTACCCGGAACCAGAGCCCGCCCCGCTCGCGCGCGTCGGAGGTTCCGGTGGCGCTACTCGGGAAGCGCCGACGGCGCGCTGCGCGCGTCGGGCGCTCCCGGCGATTGCCTATGATGACCTTCGGTATTCGGATTTCAACGGGCGGGGTGCCGACCGTGGGCACCCCTGCCGCGAGCGCGCCGTGCGCGACCGCGGCAGGGGCCCTCGATGGTGGGCGTGGCTGGATTTGAACCAGCGACCTCATCCTTATCAGGGATGCGCTCTAACCAACTGAGCTACACGCCCCCGGCCCGGCGGGCTTCCGCCTGGAGATGGTGGAGCTGATCGGATTTGAACCGACGACCTCCTGATTGCAAATCAGGCGCTCTCCCAGCTGAGCTACAGCCCCGGATGCCCCTTCGCAGCCCGAGCTGAGGCTGGTTGGACGTGGGCCCCGGCTATGCCGGCGGCCACCAGTGCGGATCCCGATCCCGAGCAAGAGAGCGCCGGACGGCTGGAACCGCCTGCCGCTTACAGGGCCCCGGAGGGCCGACGGACCGGCGATTCGGTCTCTCTTAGAAAGGAGGTGATCCAGCCGCAGGTTCTCCTACGGCTACCTTGTTACGACTTCACCCCAATCATGAATCATACCGTAAGCCGCTGCCCCCCGAAGGTTAGCTCACGGATTTCTAGTACAATCCACTTTCGTGATGTGACGGGCGGTGTGTACAAGGCCCGGGAACGTATTCACCGCAGTAATGCTGACCTGCGGTTACTAGCAACTCCTGCTTCATGCAGGCGAGTTTCAGCCTGCAATCCGAACTGAGGATGGCTTTGATGGGATTAGCTCCACCTCGCGGTTTCGCGACCCGTTGGACCACCCATTGTAGCGTGTGTGTAGCCCCGGACGTAAGGGC
>JAAXHW010000035.1 GCA_012270675.1 Candidatus Latescibacterota bacterium
AGCTTTAGGTCACAACTTGAGTTATATACTTGACTTTTGGCCCATCCGGTGTATCATCCGTTGTGTGCATCGAGAGGGGAAACGTTGAGGAGAAAGCGCGTATGTGTGGTATCTCAGGTTTTCTGGACAGGACCGGAAACGAATCCGTGGCGGTGGGGCAGACCATTCTCAAGATGCTGAACGCCCTGGACTGCCGGGGGCCCGATTCGGCAGGTGTGGCGCTTTACGGGGAGGGACGCAACGGAGACCTGGTGCTCAGGATCAGCCTGGGTGAGAATGGCGCCTTTGACGAAAGGGCGGCGCAGGTCTCGCAGCGGGTGCAGACGTCGGGTTCGGTGCGTGATGTTTCTACGACCGCGGAGTACATGCGCCTCGTGGTGGAGGATCAGGAGGATGCCCGGCAACTGGAGCGGCTTGTTGAGTCCGCAGGTGAAGGCATCGAGGTGGTCAGCATGGGGCACCGGCTGGAAATCGTCAAGCAGGTGGGGTCGCCCCGGAACCTGGACGCGACCTACGGGGTCTCCGCGTTTACGGGCACGCACGGGATCGGACACACGCGGCTTTCTACCGAGTCCCGCATCGATTTGAGCCACTCTCAGCCCTTCTGGGCGCACGGGTATCCCGATCTGGCGATTGTGCACAACGGGCATATCACCAACTATCACAAGATGCGCCGGCTGTACGAACAGCGGGGCGTCCGGTTTTACACCGAGAACGACTCCGAGATCATCGGCGTGTACCTCGCCGATCGTTTGTCTCAACAGATGGAATTGAAGGAGGCGCTGGAGGCCTCGCTGGTCGATCTGGACGGTTCGTTCAGCTATCTTGCAGCAACGCCCGATGCGATCGGTTTTGCCAGAGACCCGTTTGCGCTCAAACCGCTGCTGTTTACCGAGACCGATACATTTGTTGCCGTTGCGACGGAAGAGATCGCAATACGCGCTGCCTTTGAGGGCGCCTACAGGGTTGACGAGGCACAGGCAAAGGACGTGAGGATATGGCAGAGATAGTCTGCGAGGGCAAAACGACCCGCGAAATCAACCGGAAACTCAAGGGGCTTATCGCACGGGGGGAGACGGATATTCTTGTCAAAGGCCCCGGTGCAAGGCACAATCTGGGCGTGGCGACCCTGGCGTCCGTGCGCATCAGGTTCGACGGCAGCGTTGGCTATTACTGCGCGGGTATGATCGCCGGCGCCACGGTGGAGGTCGAGGGGAGCGCCGGGTGGGGGCTGGCCGAGTCCATGATGGACGGTACGGTGGTGGTCCACGGCAGCACGGGGAACGGTACAGGGGCGTCGATCCGGGGCGGCACCATCGTTATTCACGGCCATGCAGCGGCCCGGCTGGGGGTTGCGATGAAGGGCGGGCTGATTGTTGTGGGGGGCAACTGCGGATATATGGCGGGGTTTATGGGACAGAAAGGGACGCTGATTGTCTGTGGGGATACGGGCGCGGCATTGGGCGATTCGATGTACGAAACCGTCTGTTTTGTGGGCGGCAATATCGCCGAGTTGGGAAACGACGCGGTTGTCGAAGAACCGACGGAAGCGGACCTGGCTTTTCTTGAAAAGACGCTGTCTCAACACCTTCCCGAGAAGGCCGGGCAAATGGACGGCCGGCGCTTCAAAAAGGTCGTTTCCGGACGCAAGCTGTGGAATTTTGACAAGGACGAGCGAGCGGTATGGCGCGAGGCGCTTTGAGCGTTGTTCGTGATCCCGCTTCACCATTCAAAAGACAGGGTCACTGCTTATGTCTGAAGATACTCCAGGCAGCTACCATCCCCTCAAAGCCAGCGGGACGTTTACGCCGGACGTGATTGAAGATATCCAGGTGAAAGCGGACCTGGGGCGCTATCGCATCCGGGGGTTCGGGACGCTCCGGGAGCGGCGGTGGGCAACGTTTGACGATCTGACCTTTATCCCATGTACGTTGACGCGCATCCCGCTGGAGGGCTACCGGGAGCGTTGCTCGGCCAGGACGGTGCTGGGCACGCGCTTTGCCGAAAAGCCGATTGCACTCGATACGCCGATTATGATTACGGGCATGAGCTGGGGGGCGCTTTCCTACAATGCCAAAGTCGCCCTGGCAAAGGGGGCGAATATCGTGGGGTCGTCGAATACGACCGGGGACGGGGGGATGCTGAAGGCGGAACGCGAGCACAGCAGGGTGCTGATCTACGAGGTCCTGCCGTCTCGATACGGCATCGACGTCCACGACCTGCGGGTGGCGGACGGGATCGAGCTGACGATCGGACAGGGCGCAAAGCCGGGGACGGGCGGGCTGCTGCTGGGCTCAAAGGTGCTGGACACGATTGCCGAACAGCGCGATTTGCCAATCGGGGTGGACCAGCGCAGCCCGGCGCGGCACCCCGATTTTCTGGGTCCCGACGATATGATTATCAAAATCGAGGAACTGCGGGAGGCGACCGACTGGCAGGTGCCGATTTTCGTGAAGATGGGGGCGACCCGGGTGTTCGACGATGTGAGGCTGGCGGCAAAGGCGGGCGCGGATGTTGTTGTGGTAGACGGCATGGAGGGCGGCACAGGGGCGTCGGCCGAGATTTCTCAGGAACACACGGGCATTCCCACGCTGGCCGCGGTGTGTGAGGCGCGGGCGGCGCTGGAAGATATCGGGGTGTTCGGCGAGGTGCAGCTTATTGTTGCGGGGGGCATCCGAAACGGGGTGGATGTGGCGAAGGCGATGGCGCTGGGGGCGGATGCCGTTTATATCGGAACAGCGGCCCTGATTGCGCTGAACTGCAACAAGCCGATTTACGTTTCGGATTACCGGAAGCTGGATACCGAGCCGCATTACTGCCACCACTGCCACACCGGGCGCTGCCCTGTTGGCATTACAACGCAGGACCCCGACCTGATGGCGCGTCTGGATATCGACGAGGCGGCGGAGCGGGTCGCCAATCTGCTCCAGGCGATGACGTCGGAGGTCCAGATTCTCGCCCGGGCATGCGGAAAGGCCGACGTGCACGACCTGGACCCTGATGATCTGCGCGCATTGACGTCAGAGGCGTCCATGACGTGCGGGATTCCGCTGGCGGGAACGAACCGGGTGTTTGGCGGGGGGCCGGGCTGGGCGGAGAAATAAGTCCATTGTTATCCTGCGGTTTTTGGTTTGACAATTGGCCGATCAAGCGTTATTTTGCAGTTTTTGGTTTGACAATTGGCCGATCAAGCGCAATGATGTAAGAGGCGGCCTGCCCGGCTGAAATCCCCCAGGTGTCTGGATTATTATGTCTATCAAACTGATCCGCCAGGCCCTCAACGGCAACGGTCGGCTGCCCAGGATGTGGCGGTCGCACAGCCTGAAAGACCGCTATGACGCGGTGATTATCGGCGGGGGAGCGCACGGGCTGGCCTGTGCTTACTATCTGGCCTGCGAACACGGCATCACCGACGTGGCGGTGCTGGAGAAGCGCTATATCGGCTCGGGCGGCAGCGGGCGCAATACCGCCATTATCCGCAGCAATTATCTCACCCCCGAAGGTGTCCGGTTTTACAATGAGAGCGTGAAGCTCTACGAACAGATGGCCACGGAGCTGGATTTCAACGTGATGTTTTCCCAGCGGGGGCACCTGACGCTGGCCCATACCGACGGTGCGGTGAATACGATGCGCCGCCGGGCCGAGGTGAACCGGCTTGAGGGGGTCGCGTCGTACCTGATCCGGCCCGACGAAATTGCCCGCCTCTGTCCCTGTCTCGACGTCAGCGACCATCCCCGTTATCCCATCCTGGCCGCGCTTTACCATCCGCCCGGAGGCATCATCCGGCACGATGCGGTCGTGTGGGGCTATGCACACCATGCAGACGTGCGCGGCGTGCACATTCACCAGCAGACGGAAGTGACCGGGGTGGAGGTGCAGAACGGGAAGGTGACCGGGGTGGAGACGAATCGCGGCCGCATCAAGACCGGGACGGTGCTCAACGCCACCGCCGGATGGGGGTCCACGATTGCGGACATGGCCGGGGTTAAGATGCCCCTGACCACGTTCCCCCTGCAGGCCTGCGTGACCGAGCCGCTCAAGCCCTTCCTGGACGTGGTGGTTGTTTCCGGCAGCCTGCACGTCTACATCAGCCAGTCCGACCGGGGCGAACTGGTGATGGGCGCCAGCGTGGACCCGTTTGCCTCTTATTCCATGGAGGGTTCGCTCTCGTTTCTGGAAGGCATCGCCGGGCACGTGCTCGAGCTTTTTCCGTCCCTGAGCCAGGTCCGTATCCTGCGCCAGTGGGCCGGCCTGTGTGATATGAGCCCCGACTACAGTCCGATTATGGGGTTTACGCCCGTGGAGGGGTTTCTGGTGGATGTGGGGTGGGGGACGTACGGTTTTAAGGCTTCTCCGATTTGCGGCAAAATGCTGGCCGAATGCATCGCCACCGGGCGCACTCCGGACCTGATTGCGCCCTTCTGTCTGTCCCGCTTTGAAGATGGCCGTCTGGTCGGAGAAAAGGGCGCGGCGTCGGTGGGACATTAGAATATGAAGGGGTTGTCTATGCTCATTCTGGTCTGTCCCAACTGCGGGGGGCGCAGTGTGAGTGAGTTTCGGTTTGGGGGGGAATACAACCCGCGTCCGCAGCACCCTCAGGCGGTGGACGATGCGGTGTGGGCCGACTATCTCTATCTGAGCAAGAACAGGATGGGGGTGCAGACGGAGTGGTGGTTTCACAATGCCGGGTGTGGGCTCTGGTTTCTGGCCGAGCGGCATACCCGCACAAACGAGGTGGTCAGGACGTATCTCTGGCAATCCAATCAGGCGATCGGAGACGCATAGCGTGCAGACGGAACAGGTTGTGGCGGCCGACCCGGGACAGGTCGTGAGATCCAACCGGCTTTTTCCTCAAAAACGTGAGGTGATCGACCGTTCTTCCACCATCCGGTTCTTTTTCGAGGGCAAGGCCTACGCCGCGCATCCGGGCGATACCATCGCTTCGGCGCTGGCAGCGGCAGACGTGAACGTGTTGAGCCGTTCGTTCAAGTACCACCGCCCGCGCGGGCTGCTCTGCTGCGCCGGGCACTGCCCCAACTGTCTGGTGCAGGTGGGCGATGAACCGAATGTGCGGTCCTGCCAGCGGCGGGTGGAAGCGGATATGGACGTGCGGGCCCAGAACGCCTGGCCGTCGCTTTCCCACGATCTGTTGTCCCTGACCCAGCTGGGCACCCGCTTTATGCCGGCGGGGTTCTACTACAAGACGTTCATCCGGCCCCAATCGATGTGGCCGCTGTATGAGCGCGTGTTGCGCCACGCCGCCGGCCTGGGTGAGGTCGACCTCCGTTCCACGCCGGGTCAATTCGACAAGGAATATCTGTATGGCGACGTCGCCGTGGTCGGCGGCGGTCCGGCCGGGATGCGTGCGGCTCTGGCAGCCGCCGAACAGGGGGCGCGGGTGCTGTTGTTCGACGAGAATCCAGGGCTGGGCGGCCACCTCCGGTTTGCCCCGTCGGATACCGCTTCAGGGACGCTGTCGGACCTTCTGGCAGCGCTTGACGGACAGCCAAACATCGCGGTTTATACCGATACGGCGGTGCTGGGCTGGTACCAGGATAACTGGCTCTCGGCCGTGAGGGGGACGCGCCTGTTCAAGGTTCGGGCGAAGTCGCTGGTGGCGGCAACCGGGGCTGTTGAGACGCCGCTGCTGTTTGGCAACAACGACCTGCCGGGTGTGATGCTGGGCAGCGGGGTGCAGCGCCTGCTCCATCTCTACGGCGTTGTCATCGGCAGGAGGGCCGCGATTGTAACGGCCAACGACGACGGGTGGGCCACAGCCGCCGACCTCCACGCTGCGGGGGTGGACGTGGCGGCCGTTGTGGACGAGCGGGAGGCCAGCGCCAGCCCCCATGCAGAGGCGCTGGCTTCGGCCGGGGTTCCGGTTTTCTACGGGCATACGGTTTTGCATGCGCGCGGTTCGGAGGCGGTTCGGGGTGTGGTGATTGTCCGGGTCGGCTCCGATGGCCAGGTCGACCGGTCCACCGCGCAGTCGCTGAAATGCGATCTGATCGCGGTCAGTATGGGGTGGACGCCGGACCACGCGCTGGTGTATATGGCGGGCGGCAGGTCGGAGTACGACCCGGACCGGGCCGAGCACTTGCCGGTTGACCTGCCGCCGGGCGTGTACGGGGCCGGGCGAGCAGCGGGGACACACGCGGTTGATACGCAGATTGACGAAGGCCGGCTGGCCGGCGCAAATGCTGCCGCCTATCTTGGCCTGGGAAGCGCGCCGAAGCCGGATGAGACCGCTGCACTGGCCCGGCAGAAGGCCGCCGAACCGGCGCGTACGTCTCCCCGGACGCTTGTGCCGGGCAAAAAGAAGCGGTTTTTGTGCTTTTGTGAGGATGTGACCGACCAGGACCTGGAGACATCGATCGCAGAAGGCTACACCAGCATCGAGTTGCTGAAGCGGTACAGTACGATTTCGATGGGGCCCTGCCAGGGAAAAATGTGTTCGATGAACGCCATCCACCTGTGCGCCCGCGCCAATGGCTGGACAGTCCAGGAGACCGGCAGAACGACGTCGCGGCCTCCGGTTGTTCCCGTGACACTGGGCGCGTTGGCCGGACAGAATATGGAACCGGTACAGGTGACCGCGGTCCACGACTGGCACCTGGCGCGGGGTGCCAGGATGATGGTGGCCGGGCTGTGGCTGCGTCCGGAACACTACGGGCACCCGGCCGCCGAAGTGCAGGCCGTGCGCGAGCGGGTCGGCATCATCGACGTGAGCACGCTGGGCAAGCTGCAGCTGACCGGTCCCGGTGTGCCCGGGCTGCTCGAACGGCTCTATGTGAACCGGTGGCGCAAGCTGGGCGTGGGGCGGGTGCGCTACGGGATGATGTGCAACGATGAGGGGGTGGTGATGGACGACGGGGTGTGCGCCTATGTGAGGGAGGAGGAGTGGTATATGAGCACCACGTCCTCCGGTGCGACGGGCGTGTACGAGTGGATACAGTGGTGGATGCAGTCGGGGTGGGGAGGTGGCGTGCACGCGGTCGATCTGACGGAGGCTTACGCCGCGTTCAATCTGGCCGGCCCGCAGGCGCGGGCGGTGCTGCAAAAGCTGACGGACCGGGATCTTTCCAACAGAGGTTTCGCCTACATGCGCATTCGATCCGCCAGGGTGGCGGGTGTGCCCTGCCGGCTGCTGCGCATCGGGTTTACGGGGGAACTGTCCTACGAGGTCCACTGTCCGTCCGGGTATGCGCTCCACCTGTGGGAGGCCCTGATGGATGCGGGAGAGGAATTCGGGATTTCGCCCTTTGGGGTGGAGGCGCAGCGGGTGCTGAGGCTGGAGAAGGGCCACCTGATTGTCGGACAGGATACCGATGCGCTGACGGATCCGATTTCGGCCGATATGGGGTGGGCGGTGAAGCTGGATAAGCGCGACTTTCTGGGGAAACGCAACCTGGCGCGGGTTTCGGAAGAGGGGCCCGGGAGGCGGCTGGTGGGCTTCAAAATGGCCAGGCCCGGGAGGGTTGCCGAGGAGGGATTGCAGATTGTCACACCCTCCCCGGACGGGAAGCTGGAGATGATCGGCTGGGTCACCTCCTGTAGGTTCAGCCCCACGCTGAAGGAGGTGATCGGGATGTGCTGGCTGCCCGCGGACCTGGCTGCCCGGAATGGGGCCGCTTTTACGATTTATATGAATGAATCCCTGGAAGAGGCCCGGGTTCACCACGGCGCCTTTTACGATCCCGGGGGAGAAAGGTTGAAGATGTGACAATGTCCGCGGCGATCAAATTGACGCCTTTGCACGCTGCTGCACAGCAGTGTGAAGCGCGGTTTGTCGAGTGCCGGGGCTGGCGGGTTGCAGAGGCCTATGCGGGGGCCGAGGTCGCTGCGGCCCGGGAAGGCGTTGTGCTGGCCGATGAGACGCCCAACGGCAAGCTCATGGTCGAGGGCCTGGAGGCGGAGGCGGTTATCCAGGCGGTTTTCGGCCTGTCCGGGCTTGCTGTTGGTGGGGGGGGTGCGGTTGAGACGGACCGCGTCTATCGCCTGCGGAATGACCTCTTTTTGATTCACACGCCACCCGGTGGGGAGGGCGCAACACTGAAGCGCGTGACGGCGCGGGTACAGGAGGCCGGCCTGTTTGTCACGGTGACGGACGTGACCCACGGACGGTCGGAAATCCGCGTGGTCGGCCCGGAGAGCCCGGCGCTGATGCGCAAGGTGTGCGGGCTGGATTTTTATTCCGGGGCGTTTCCCGACGGTGCGGCCAGACAGACCAGCGTTGCCAAGACGGCCCAGCTTGTGATCCGACGCGATATCGGTCCGCTGAGGGCGTTTTCAATCATCGGTGCCCGTTCGCTTGGCGCATATTTGTGGGATACTCTCCTGGAGAGCGGGCAGGCACTGGGGGCGGTTCCGGTCGGCCGGGCTGCGTTGCAGGCGCTGGAGGCAGGCTGACATAGATCGAGGGAGGAGAATATGTCGAACGGCACGACTACGGACCTTGAGGCGTATGTGCAAAGCGAAGGCCGTGACGCGCTTGTGAAGGAGGTTCGCACGAAGATTGACGCCCTTGGCATTACGTATATTTACTACCAGTTCATTTCGGTGACGGGCCGTGTGGTGGGGAAGGGGATTCCCGCCGACCACTGGGAGCGGACTGCCAGGCGCGGCTTCCAGCTGGTTTACGGGGCGACGGCCAACCTGTTTATGGACCGCTATGACAATTACATCGGCTACGGCCCCGAGGCCTGGGAACTGGTGGGCATTCCGGACCCCGAGACATTTGTTCAGCTGCCCTGGGACGGGCGGGTGGGACGGGTCTTTTGCACGTTGTTCCGCAACCGGGAAGAGCCCGAGGATGCCGGCGCGTTTCTGACGGCGGACTGCCGCGGCAACCTGCGGCGCATCCAGGCGCAGTTCCAGGAGGAGCACGACGGGCTGCACATGCGGCACGGTGCCGAGCCGGAGATGATGTGGCTGCAGAAAGGGCCGGACGGCAAGCCGGGAGACGGGTTCAGCAAGCCGTATTGTTACCATATCGACCAGTTCGAGTCCCTCCGGCCGGTGGTGATGAAGGTGATCGACTACGGCCGGGCGATGGGGCTGGATATGATCCAGGGGGACCACGAGGACGCTCCGGGTCAGCTGGAGTTGAATTTTACCTTCGACGAGGCGCTTCGCACCTGCGATCGGTTGACAACCTATCGCCAGATTTGCGCTCAGGTGGCGCGCGAGCACGATTTGATCGCCTGTTTTATGTGCAAGCCTTTTATGGGGGTGTCGGCGTCGGGCTGCCACCACAACCTGTCTTTGTGGCGAGGGGGTAAGGATGTGGTCAACCCCCTGGGCAACGATGAACTTCCGGGGATGGAAGGCGCGTTCCTCCACCGGGAGGGAGGCGAGAATACGTTTGAGCCGCTGCCCGGAGAGAAGATGCCCGCGCCAACGGGGTTGCAGTGTATCGGAGGCGTAACGGAGCACTTGCCCGCGCTCACGGCGATCGGCTGTTCCACGGTCAACTCTTACCGACGGCTCTGGGAGACCGGCTTCTGGGCGCCGGTCTATACCGATTGGGGCTTTCAGAACCGCACCTGTGGGCTGCGTATTTCCGGCCCGGGCCGCTTTGAGTATCGCGCGGTTGACGCGATGGTGAACCCCTACCTGATGGCCGGGGCGCTGTTGAAGGCCTTCGACGATGGCATCCGGCGGGAACTGGACCCGGGCGAGCCGGAGCAGCGGAATATTTACGAGGCGATTGAAGAGGGGAAAGAGGTGACGAAGCTGCCGCTGTCGCTTGGGGAGGCGCTGGATAAGCTGGCGCAGGACGAGGTGATCAGGTCGGCCCTGCCCGGCGAGATGTACGACGTGTATATGCACTACAAGCGGGACGAGTGGGAGCGTTTTCTGGCCACGGTAACGGATTGGGATATGGAAACGTACTGGGATTGTTTGCCATAGAAGCTGTTTTAAAATTCCTGGTGNNGCTTTTGCAGCCGCGCGAAGACCGCTGGGGATTCTAAGACAGCTTCTAAGAACACAGGAGCAAGACGGCTATGTGCGGGATTGCCGGAATTATTCACCGGGGAAAGACGGGAGCAATCGGCAGGGAGATGACGTTGATGCTTCAGTCGATGAAACACCGGGGACCGGATTCAGCGGGGTTCGCGGTTTACGGCACGCCCAGGGCGGGCGAGCTGGCCATACGGTTCAAGGTTGCAGAAAACGTGGATCTCGCCGCCGGCTTCGAGATCCACGATCAGATCAAAGCACGCAGAGCAGCGGTGGACGAACGCATCCGGTCGCTGGGCGGGGAGGTCGTTTCCGTGGAGCAGGCCACGGAGTACGCGTACCTGTATCGCGTTAAATACGATGGTGACCTGCGCCGTTTTGCGGACTATATCGAGGACGTGGAAGGCGCGGAGATTCTGTCTATTGGCAGGGGCCTGGAACTGGTGAAGGACCTGGGCGACGCCAGCCAGGTCTCCCGGCAATACAGGCTGGGGGAATTCGTGGGCACCCACGCCATTGGCCATGTGCGCATGGCGACCGAGTCGGACGTGGACATCTGCTCGGCCCACCCTTACTGGGCCTATCCTTTCAGCGATGTGTCGGTGGTGCACAACGGGCAACTGACCAATTACTGGTCCAAACGCCGGGAGCTGGAGCGCCGGGGACACCGCTTTGTTTCCAACTGCGACTCTGAACTGATCGCCGTTTATATTGCCGATAAGATCGATGGGGGTACCTCGCTTGAGGATGCGATGACGCAATCGGTGGAGGAACTGGACGGGGTGTTCACGTACCTGGTGGCGACCTCGGATAGCCTGGGGATGGCCAAGGATGTGATGGCCGCCAAGCCGATGGTGCTCTACGAGGGGGAGGACGGCATCGCCCTGGCTTCCGAAGAGGTGGCGATTCGAACCGTTTTTCCCCACGAGATCGAGACGATTGATCCTTATGCAGGAGAGGCGCGGGTATGGCGGAATTAAAAGCGCACGAGAAGACGCACAAATCGTACGCGATGGGGATGCACGACGAGAAGTTGGCCGGGCGCACGCACCGGACCTTTTTCGATTTCGAGGCCGGTGACAGCGACAGCCTGGTCTATCCGGACGGCTGTGATGTGGACTTTGACAGGCGCGCCGAGTTCGATGCGGCCGATATGGACTCGCCGGCCGTGAATGTGAAGATTCGGGAGTTGATGGCACAGGGCTATGGCCATATTGTCGTTCAGAACCCAAATGCCAAACATTCTCTCGGCGTGGGCATTTTAAACCGGCTCAAGCTGGACTTCGAAGGCTCGTTGGGATATTTTGGCGTGGGCCTGAACGATGGCCCGAACATTCGGATCAGGGGACGGGTGGGATGGTCCTGCGCGGAGAATATGATGGCGGGCACGGTGGTGGTTGAGAAGAATGCGGGGTCGTCCTTCGGGGCCGCCATCCGGGGAGGGGACCTGGTCTGCAAGGGGGACGTGGGCTCGCGGACCGGTATTAATATGAAGGGCGGTACGATTCTTGTCGGGGGGCGGACCGGCATCCTGTCCGGGTTTATGATGCAGCGCGGCCGTATGGTCATTCTGGGAGATGCCGACGAAAATCTCGGGGACTCCCTGTACGATGGGACGATCTACGTGGGTGGACGGATTGCGTCTCTGGGTGTGGACGCCGTGCGGGGCGAGATGACCGAACTGGAAGCGGCCTGGTTGAAACAGAAGCTGGACCTGTACGGTCTGGAGGCGTCCAACGGGGTGGAGAACATGCAGAAGATCGTTGCGGGCAAGCAGCTCTGGAATTACGACAACCTGGAGCCAGCGGAAAAAAAGATCGTGCTGTAGCACAAAGAGGGGAAAGGACTATGGCGATCGAAGCGCAGGAACGCAACCGACACGTTCTGGGGCAGAATTTCCTGTTTACACCTGAGGTTGTCGATGATATTCATATTAAGGCGGAGATGGGCCGATACCGCATGCGCGGGATGGCCATTTTCAAGAAGATCCCTTCGTGGGACGACCTGACGTTTTTGCCCGGTACGCTCACACGCTTTGTGATTGAAGGCTATCGGGAAAAATGCGAAACCGAAACGGTGCTGGGGCCCGGGGCCAAATGCCCGCTGGTTCTGGACATCCCGATTTATATTACGGGCATGAGCTTCGGCGCGCTGTCTTATGAGGCGAAGGTTGCGCTGGCGAGGGGCGCCACCATGGCCGGGACGGCGACCTGTTCGGGGGAAGGCGGCATGCTTCCCGACGAACGGCGGTATTCCGAGAAGTGGCTTTACCAGTGTATTCAGTCCCGCTACGGTTTCAATCCCCACCACCTGAGGCTTGCGGACGGGGTGGAGTTTTTCATCGGGCAGGGCTGCAAGGTGGGCCTGGGGGGGCACCTGATGGGGCAGAAGGTGACCGACCAGGTCGCAGAGATGCGCTCGCTGCCTGCGGGCATCGACCAGCGCTCTCCGGCCCGGCATCCGGACTGGCTGGGGCCGGACGATCTGGCGCTTAAAATCGACGAGATCCGCGCGGCGACAAACTGGGAGGTTCCGGTCCAGTTAAAGCTGGGCGCGGCCCGCGTGTACGACGATGTGCGCATGGCCGCCAAGACGGGTCCGGACAGCATCTACATCGACGGGATGGAAGGCTCCACAGGGGCCGGCCCCCACCTGGCAACGGAGGAGACGGGCGTTCCGGGCATCGCCGCGATCCGGCAGGCCCGAAAGGCGCTGGACGACGTTGGCAAGTCGGGCGAGATCTCACTCGTCTACGCCGGGGGCATCAGAAACGGCGCGGATGTGGCCAAGGCCCTGGCGCTGGGCGCGGATGCGGTGGCGATCGGCACGGCCGCGATGGTTGCGCTCAATTGCAACAAGGATATTCCGGAGGCGGATTACGAGGGGACCGTCGGGGTGCCGGCGGGCTACTGCTACCACTGCCATACGGGGCTTTGTCCCGTGGGCGTGGCCACGCAGGACCCGGAGTTGCGCAAGCGGCTGGACCCGGACGAGGCGGCCACACGGGTCTACAATTTTCTTCACGCGTTGACCATCGAGTGCCAGATGATGGCCCGCGCCTGCGGCAAGACCAGCGTGCATTCCCTCGAACCGGAAGACCTGGCGGCACTGACGTGTGAGGCATCGGCGATCGCCGGGGTACCGCTTGCGGGCACGCGGTACACGGTCGGGCACCCGGAGATGGATCGGTATTGACCGATGGGACGTTTGCCATACGAACCGGGGAGGAACCTGTGGGCGAAGCCAAAGACGTTGACTATTACCTGAAGTCCGATGGTCTGGACTCGGAGCGTGAGAAGGAGATCGGACAGCACATCGGGTATCGGTACGACGTGAACCTGGTGCCGGACTATTCACTCCTGACGCCGTTTTTGAAGCAATATATCGAGGCGATGGGGTGGAAGGACCTGAACTGGCTGGAAGACGTGCATATGGGCTACGAGGAAGGCCGGTCTGCGGTGTTTGATCGCAACATCAACGGCTGGGTGGTGGTGCCGGAGGATATGGCGCTGCCTCACAACCAGCAGGAGCGGGACATGATCGCCCGGGAAATTCTGATCAAGTTTCAGATGTCAAAGCATCATCCGCTGGTTGAGCTTGGAGAAGCGTATCGAAAAGGTTGACGAGATTTACGGAGACGATATGAGCGATACAAAACCGTGGGGAAGCGAAGCATTCTGGGGGCTGGGCTACGACTGGGACCCGCAGTGGGTGCTGACACCGGAGCAGAAGGCGCTTCAGGGCAGGCTGATTGCGCTTTGTCAGTCCACGCTGCGGAAGCATGCGGTGGAAAGCGATGAGAAGCGCCTGTTCCCCCGCGAGAATTTCGAGGCGCTGGCCTCGATGGGTCTGCTGGGGTTGAACGTGCCTGAAGCGTGGGGCGGGCTGGGGGAGAACCATACGTGTACCGCGATGGTCGTGGAGACCATCGCCCGGTACGGTTGCGCCAGTACCGCGATGTGCTACACGATGCACGTCGGGGCCGTTGCCGCCGCGATGTTCCGGAGTCACGACAATCCGACGATTCAGGAACTGATGAAACGTCTCGACAGGGATGTCCTGGTCGGGACGTTGTCTTATTCGGACCCGGAGACGGGCTCGCACTTCTGGTATCCGATTTCGTCGGGGGCCGAGGCGGTCGACGGCGGCTGGAAGGTGCGCAAGAAGGCGTCGTGGACGACGTCGGGCGGTTTTGCCGATTGGTACATTGTCCAGACGACGAGTCCGGACTTTGGAGGCGATTACTCCAACCTTTCCTGTTTTCTGGTGATGGCCGACGAGGTCAAGGCGGAGCCGTCGAAGTGGGACGGGCTGGGGCTGCGGGGCAACCAGTCGGGGGCGATCGAGGTGGACAATGTGACGGTTCCGGAAGACCGGCTGGTGGGGCCGGTGGGGGATGGAGCGAGTTCGAACGACGAGACGGTGGACCCGTTCTTCCTGTTGTGCTCGTCGGCCTGCTGGAACGGCATCTCACTGGGGTTGATCGATATTGCGAAGCGCCACACCACGGCCAGGCGGCACGCGGACGTGGGCATGCGCGTTGCGGACTATCCGACCATCCAGGATTATGTGGGTGAGGCGGTTATGGATACGAATACGTCCCGGGCTTTTGTTTTTCAGATGGCCGGGGCGATGGACGAGTTGACGAACCACTGCGACTGGTCGATCCACGAGGACCTGTCCAATCTGCCCAGGGCGGAGGTGCTGCACTGGATGTGGCAGGTGAAGTTTGTCGCGGCCAAGAATGTGGCGAATGTGTCGGACAAAATGCTGCACGCCTGTGGGGGCACCGGGTACAAGCCGGAGCTGGGGATCGAGCGGTACCTGCGTGACGGCAAGGCGGGGTGGGTGATGGGGCCCACCAACGAGGTGCTGCGGCAGTTCGTGGGAAAGGCCGTGCTGCTCGGGTTCGACTCGCTGGATTACTGGAACCAGTCGGTGAACGAGCGCATGCTCCACAACGAGATTAAAAAGCTGGACAGGGAGGCGAAGAAAGCGCTGGCCGAGAAGCTGCTTGCAGAGGCAGAGGGGGACTGATGGCTGTTACAGGCAGGCTCGAGGCGGGCCTGCTCCGTCCGGAGCCCGGGGTGGAGCGGTACCGGGTGTGCGGCGGTGGGTCAATTGTTCTGGCGCTTACAGCGGGCGACCGGATGTACATTATCGACGTTGAAGGGGGCCAGCCGTGCGAGCTTGCGGTTTTCGGTCGGGAGGGGGGCGAAGACCTCGAGGCCCTGGGCGCCCGTGCGGACAGCAGGCTGGTGAGCTTCTCGCCCGGCCTGACAAACGGGAACGGTGACGCGCTGGCCGCTGTGGCCGCTTTGCGGCAGCGGGGGATTGACGCGACGGAGGCCCGGGCGGTACGGCTTTTCGGGGAGGGGACACGGCCGGGGGAGGAGGAGGCGTTTACCGCCACGCGGGAGGCAATCTGCATTGTGGCTGCGCCCGGCGGGCCCATGCGGGTGGAAGCACAGAATCCGCCCACCGAGTTGAGCGTTATTGTCGAACGGGCCAGTTCGGAGGCGGCGGTCGAATCGCTGTTGCCGCCCCCCCCGGACGACCTGCGCCTGGACCTGCGCGTGGACCGGGCGACGGCGATGGCTTACGAGGTGAAGGCCGGCGAATACATTCAGGTGATCGACGTTGACGGGCGGCAGTGTTCGGATTTTCTGGCGTTTGACAGCCGACAGCTGCAGCGGGGCGTTGAACGCGGGCTGGACGCGACCACGACGCGGACGCTGATGGGCGCGGCCTATCCCGGGCCCGGTTTGTTTTCCAGGTTTTACGACCAGGACATGGTGCCCCTGGTGGAGGTCATCCGCGATACGGTGGGGCGCCACGATACGTTTGCTCTGGCCTGTACCGCCAGGTACTACGAGGATATGGGGTACCCCGGCCACATCAACTGTTCGGACAATTTTAATGCGGCGCTGCATCCCTATACGATTGCCCCCCGCAAGGGTTGGCCCGCAATTAATTTTTTCTACAATACGGGCATCGACAGCAACAACGCGCTGTTGATGGATGAGCCCTGGTCGCGCCCGGGCGATTATGTGCTGCTGCGGGCGATGACGGACCTGGTCTGCCTGTCTTCGGCCTGTCCGGACGATATCGACCCGGCCAACGGCTGGAATCCGACGGATATTCACGTTCGGGTCTATCCGGCGGTGCGCCGTTTTTCAAAGGGGATTGCCCACAGGATGACTCCGGATGCCGAGCCCCGGATGACGCGTAAAACCGCGTTTCACCCCCGAACGTCCGCATTGACGCGGAATTTCACGGAGTACCGGGGATTCTGGCTGCCGGCCTGCTTTACCGGGCATGGCGCGATTGAGGAGTATTACGCCTGTCGGGAGCGGGCGGTGGTGATGGACCTCTCGGCCCTGCGCAAGTTTGAGGTGCTCGGTCCAGATGCCGAGGAACTGCTGCAGCGGACGCTGACCCGCGACGTGCGCAGGCTGTCGGTGGGGCAGGTTACGTACTCGGCAATGTGTTACGAGACGGGCGGTATGCTGGATGACGGGACGCTGTTCCGGCTGGGCGACAACAACTTCCGCTGGATCGGCGGCGATGACTACGGCGGGGTCTGGCTGCGTGAACAGGCCGAAAAGCTGGGGCTGCGTGTGTGGGTGCGGACGTCTACCGACCAGCTCCACAACCTTGCGGTGCAGGGGCCCAGGAGCCGGGAGGTCCTGCAGGAGGTGGTGTGGACGACGCCGCTGCAGCCGACGCTTGAGGAACTGAACTGGTTTCGGTTCACCATCGGCCGCATCGGCGATGGGAACGGTGTTTCGGTTCTGGTTTCGCGGACGGGCTACACCGGAGAACTGGGCTACGAGGTCTGGTGCCATCCCGGGGATGCCCCTGCCGTGTGGGACGCGGTCTGGAAGGCGGGCCAGCCCCACCGGTTGACGCCATTGGGGCTGGATGCGCTGGATATGTTGCGCATCGAGTCGGGACTCATCTTTGCCGGTTACGAATTTGACGACCGGGTCAACCCGTTTGAGGCCGGTATCGGCTTTACGGTTGCCCTTGAGAAGGCGGATGACTTTATCGGTAGGGAGGCGCTTGTTCGGCACGGAGAACACCCCCGAAGGATGCTCGTCGGGCTTGAGCTGGAGGGCAACGAGCCTGCGGTGCACGGCGACTGCGTTTACGTGGGGCGCAGCCGGGTGGGGGTGGTCACCAGCGGCATGCGGTCTCCGATTTTGCGCAAGAATATCGCGCTTTGCCGGATGGGCGTGGCGTGCTCGGATGTGGGCACGGAGGTGGAGGTGGGCAAGCTGGACGGGTACCAGAAACGGATTCCGGCGAGGGTGGTGCGCTTCCCGTTCTACGATCCGGAGAAAGCGCGGCCGCGTTCTTAGCCAACCTGGACAAAAAGGGAACGGGGATGGCGTTCGATGCGATGGAACAGCGGCGGATCATGGGCTGTTTTGCAACGGGGGTGACGGTGGTGACCACGCGTCACGAGGGCCAACTCTGCGGAATGACGGCGAATGCGGTTGCGTCGCTGTCGCTGCACCCGCCGCTGGTTCTGGTGGCGGTGGATAAGCGCAACCAGATGCACGAATCGCTCGCGGGGGGCAAGTGCTTCGCGATGAATGTGCTGACAGACAAACAGGAGGCGGTTTCCCGGCAGTTTGCGGCCCCCGGCCCGAAAGACTTCTCCAATCTGAAGCTCACCGAGGCGGAGACGGGCGCTCCGATCCTGGTGGAGGGGCTGGCGTTTGTGGACTGTTATTTGACCGATATTTTGCCCGGCGGTGACCACGATATTTTTGTTGGCGAGGTTGTGGCGGGGAATGCGAACGAGGGCCGTCCGCTGATTTTTTATGGCGGAAATTACACGCAGCTTGTTTAAGGGAGTACGACCGATGGGGGTGCCTGAGGCTTCCAGATATGTGATTATCGGCGCCGGCGTTCACGGGCTGAGCACCGGCTACCACCTCGCGCTTGCGTTGAAGGCGCGTGGGAGGGGAAGCGGCTCGGATATTCTCATTGTGGACAAGACGGGGGTCGCCGCCGGGGCGTCGGGGATTGCATGCGGGGTGGTGCGCAACAACTATTACCAGCCGGCGATGCGCGAGCTGATGGCCCACAGCGTTCGGGTATGGGAAAGCGACCCCCGGGTATACAGTTACCATCCGGTGGGCTACATGCAGATCAGTCCCGAGGTGATGCACGAGGATGTGGCCCGTATTGCCGCACAGCAGAAAGAGATCGGCTACCCCTCCGAGTTTATCGAGGGGGAAGCCGACAGCAAGGCGTATATGAAAGGTGTTTTTCACGACTGGCAGGCCAGGGGCGTTACGTCGGTCTTACACGAGAAGAAGGGAGGGTATGCCAACAACAAGGCCTCGATGGAAGGCTTGGCTGCCAAAGCGCAAAACGAGGGTGTGCAGATTCTCTCCGGCGTCCGGGTCACCGGATTTCAATTCTCGGGAAAGGCGATTTCGGGCGTGGTGACGGATCGGAACGTGATTCGGACGGATTACGTGGTGGTGGGCGCGGGGCCGTGGATCAAGTCGGTCTGGGAGATGCTGGACCTGCCCGGGAGGGTCAGCATCAAGGGCCGCGACGGCAGGATGCACCACGATATCCGGATGTGGACCTACTGGTGTTTGCAGGAGGGCACGCTGGGCGTTGATCCCCACTTCCAGAAGACCAACGACGGAAAGATGCCCCCCGTGATCCACCTGGACACCGATGCGCCGCTGTATTCGGACGTGGACGGCGCCCTGATCACCGATGCGCTGTGGGGGATTTACTACAAGCCGGATTTCTGCTTCGGCGGCGTGCAGGGAGGCGGTATGCCCTACAGGGTTGAGACCGATCCGGACGAGGTGCGCGTGGACCCCTACGGCCCCGAGTCGCCCGATTTTGTGGCGGGCGAGGATTTCGCCCGCATGTGGTGTTCGGCGCTGGCCTTCTGCCAGAAGCGCTTTGAGGGCAAGTTCGAATATTATAAAAACGATGAACCTTCAGGAGGGCTGGGGGCGTTTACGCCGGACAGCTTCCCGGTGTTCGACGTATTCTGTGAGAATTGCTACATCATTGCCGATTCCAACCATGGGTACAAGATGATTGGCGTGGGAGAGCTGGTTGCGGAAGAGATTATGGGACACGAAAGCGCCATGCTGGCGCCCTTCCGCTTTTCGCGTTACGCCGAGGGGAGGCTGCACCCGGTGTCAAACAGCCCGTTTCCGTGGAGCTAACCGCGGGCCAACGCAGGACCTGGAAGGAGGTCGATCTATGGCGAACGAACTGAGTGCATTGTCGGTTATTTTTACGGAGTTCTACTACTGGGTGTGCGTTGTGCTGATGTTCCTCATCCACGTGGGGTTCTGCCTGTATGAAGTGGGCGTTTCCCGCCGCAAGAATATGATGCACACCCTGATGAAGAATGCGATGCTTATTCCGCTGGTGACGGTGACGTTTTACTTTTTCGGATGGTGGATCTATTTCGCCTTTCAGAACGGACCGGGCATCACAGGAGGCTTGAAGTCCGCCGCGTGGGCGGAGCCCTGGAACGAGTTGATGGGAACGCACATGGGGGGGAAGCCCCACGGTGGGGGGCTGTCGGCGGCGGACACGGCGGCATGGGCGCGTATCAACGGCGTGTTCTGGGCGGCGTTTCTGATCTTTTCCTGGACGGCGGGTTCGATTCTTTCGGGGGCGGTGATCGAACGCATCCGGTCGAGCGCCTTCTGGCTATTCGCCGTTCTGGTGGGGTCAATCACCTGGGTGATCGACGCCGCGTGGGGATGGTCGGCGGATGGATGGATGGTCCAGGTGCTGGGCTACCACGACGCCTATGCGTCGGGGGTGATCCACGCCATCAGCGGGGGATCGGCACTGGCCATTCTGTACCATCTGGGGCCGAGAATCGGGAGGTTTCGCCCGGATGGGACGCCCCGGACTTTCCCTCCGCGCAACACCTGGCTGGTTGTCATCGGGCTGTTTCTGATCTATACCGGGTTCTGGGGATTTTACGCGGCCTGCAATGTGCCGATCTGGGATATCGATGTTTCCGATGCCAGGACGTTTTTCTCGGCCACGACGATCTACCTGACGCCCACGACGTTGAGCGCGATTACGTTTAATTTTTTGATGTCGCTGGCCGGAGGGTTGATCGCGGGGTATTTTGTGTCCAGAGGCGATGCCTACTGGACGTTTTCGGGGGGACTGGCGGGCATTATTACCGCTTCGGCGGGAAACGACCTGTACCATCCGCTGCAGGCCCTTCTGATCGGCGGTTTCGGGGTGCTGTGTATGTACAGGCTGCACTACTGGGTGGAGCGGAAGTTCAAAATCGACGATGCGGTCGGCGCCGTTGCCGTTCACGGATATGCCGGCGTGATCGGGGTGATTATTGCCGGGTTTGTGCTGTGGGGGTATCCAAGTTCACCCAATCCCGCCTATGCGGTTATTACGCCCTGGGGGCAGATCATCGGTGCGATCATTATGTTCCTTGTGCTCGGTTTCCTGCCCTGTTACATCGTCGGCCTTCTTCTGAAGCGGTTGAATCTGCTCAGAATTCCCGAGCAGGTTGAACTGGCGGGAATGGACCACCGCGCGATAGAGAAGGAATCGGAAGACGTGAATGAGATCCTCCGTGCGGAGCTCGAAGCGGCGCGGGGTGGGGGCGTGTCGCAGGACGAAGGGTGAAAGGGGTGCTATGGGCAAGCGTGAGATGCCGCCGGATATCGAGATTGCACGGCGGGCAGTGCTGCTTCCGATTGAGGAGGTGGCCCGGAAGCTGGGGATCGATCAGGCGCATATTGAGCCTTACGGAAAGTTGAAGGCGAAGGTTTCGGTGGAGTACTGCCGCAGCCTGGAGCATGCGCCTGCCGGCAAGCTGGTGCTGGTTTCTTCGATTAATCCGACGCCTTTGGGAGAGGGGAAGACAACGACGGCGGTGGGGCTGGGCGATGGATTGAACCGGATCGGAAAGCAGGCCACCGTTTGCTTGCGCGAGCCTTCGCTGGGGCCCTGTTTCGGGATGAAAGGAGGGGCGGCGGGCGGGGGATATGCGCAGGTTGTGCCGATGGAGGATGTCAACCTCCATTTTACGGGGGATATGCACGCGATTGGCACGGCGCACAACCTGCTGGCAGCCGTGCTGGACAATCACATCCATCAGGGGAACCGGCTGGATATCGATCCGAGGCGTGTGGTGTGGAAACGCGCTGTGGATATGAACGACCGGGCGCTTCGGAACATCGTCATCGGCCTGGGCGGTCCGGGCAATTCGTTCCCCCGCGAGTCCGGGTTTGACATTACGGTGGCTTCGGAGGTGATGGCGATCCTGTGTCTGTCGGAGTCCCTGGAGGAGCTGCGAGACCGGCTGAGCAAAATCATCGTGGCGTATACGCGTTCGAGGAAGGCCGTTCCGGCCGCGCACCTCAACGTTCACGGCGCAATGGCGGTGTTGCTGCGGCATGCGCTTATGCCCAACCTGGTGCAGACCCTGGAGAACAACCCGGCCATCGTACACGGCGGTCCGTTTGCCAATATCGCTCACGGGTGCAATTCGGTGATGGCGACCAAGCTGGCGATGAGGCTGTCCGAATATACGGTTACCGAGGCCGGGTTCGGCGCGGACCTGGGCGCGGAGAAGTTTTTGAATATCAAGTGCCGGCAGGCGGGTCTTCGTCCCGATGTTGTGGTTCTGGTTGCGACGGTGCGGGCGCTGAAATCCCACGGCGGAGTCGAGTTGAAGGAACTCAGGCGGCCCGACATGGCGGCGCTGGACAGGGGGGTCGAGAACCTCAAGAAGCATCTTGAGAATATCCGTCTCTTCGGCCTGCCGGGGGTTGTGGCGATCAATACGTTTTCGACGGATACGCCGGAGGAGGTGGCGCTGGTTCGGGACAAGTGCGACCACCTGGGGGTGGAGGTCGTGCAGACCGACCACTGGGCGAGGGGCGGGGAGGGCGCAGAGGCGCTGGCAGGGGCGGTGGTGAAGGTTGCCGAGACGACCAGGAGCGATTTCAGGTTTCTGTATCCGAATCAGCGCAGGCTGTGGGACAAGGTCCGAACGATCGCGCAGGAGATTTACGGGGCAAACGATATTGTGGGCGACAAGCGCCTGAGGGCCAGGTTCCGACGGCTGGAGAGAGAAGGATATGGCGATCTGCCGATCTGTATGGCAAAGACCCAGTATTCTCTGTCCACGGATCCGGGGTTGAAGGGCAGGCCGAGGAATTTCGACCTGCCCATCCGCGATGTCCGGGTTTCCGCAGGCGCCGGATTCGTGGTGGTGCTGGCGGGCGATATTATGACCATGCCCGGCCTTCCCAGGGTGCCTTCTGCGGAGTCGATCGATTTTGACGAGAAGGGACAGACGGTGGGACTCTTTTGATTCTTATTCATTCAAGGAGGTAAAGGATGAGGACAGGTCTTGTTGAGAGCTGGGGGGGGAATCCGTTAGACATGGGGCCTATTTATCCCTTTGTGGGGGCAGAGGGCCTGCTGTTCGTGGTCTGTGTTGTGCTCTGGATTGTGTATACGGTCTGGCAGATGAGGTTTGAATGTTCGAGCTACAGGGAAGAGATGGAAACCCTGGGTCAGGATGACAATCTTATTCAGACGGTCCGGAACAACCAGAAAAATCTCTGATTAGAGGGGGGGGGTCGGTTATGACGCTGGATCAGGCCAAGGCGCTTGTTCAGGAGAAAGGGATCGAATTTATCCTCTGCTCGTTCGTGGAGATGAACGGGATGCCCAAGGCCAAGGTGGTGCCGGTGACGCACCTGGACGATATGGCAGCGGAGGGGGCCGGGTTTGCAGGTTTCGCAGCGGGCAACATGGGGCAGGGGCCGCACGATTCCGATATGATGAATATACCGGATTTCAATTCGATGACCGTATTGCCGTGGCGCAAGAACGTGGCGTGGGTGGCGGGCAACATCCAGGTCGAGGGGGAGGCTTACGGGTATTGTCCGCGGACGATTCTACAGCGCCAGCTTGCAAGGGCGGAGGCGAAGGGATATCGGTTGAATCTGGGCGTGGAAGCGGAGTTCATTCTCCTGAAAAAGGACGACCAGGGCAATTATACGCTGGCCGATCCGATGGACACATTGGAGAAGCCCTGTTATGACCTGGTAACGCTGCATCGGAATCTGGATGTGATGACGACGCTGATCGGGTATATGCAGGAACTGGGTTGGGACCCCTATGCGAACGACCACGAGGATGCCAATTGCCAGTTCGAGATCAACTGGACCTATTCGGACGCGCTGACAACCGCGGACCGGCAGACGTTTTTCAGATGGATGGTGAAAGTGAACGCGGAGCAGCACGGATACCACGCGACCTTTATGCCGAAGCCGTTTTCTCATCTCACGGGAAGCGGCGCGCATTATCACATGAGCCTGTGGGATACAGAAAACAGGACCAATCTGTTCCTCGACGAGACGGATGAAAACGGCCTGTCGAAGGAGGCTTACTGGTTTATGGCGGGTGTTCTTAACCACGCCAAGGCGATTTCGGCCGTTTCCGCGCCTCTGGTGAACAGCTACAAGCGCCTCACGAGGGGTGCTCCGCGTTCGGGGGCGTCCTGGGCGCCGATCTGCATCACCTACGGCGGATCGAACCGGACGCAGATGATTCGAATCCCGGACGCGGGCCGTATCGAGAATCGGGCCGTCGACGGGGCGGCAAATCCATATTTGACGGCCGCGGCGATGCTGGCGGCCGGGCTTGATGGTATTGAAAACCGCATGGAGCCGGGCGAACGCAACGAGGGCAATCTCTACGAGGTGCCCGAGAGCGAGTTGAGCGCACGGGGAATCGACCTGCTGCCGGGTACCCTGGCGGAGGCGGCCGATCACCTGGCGGCCGACGACGTGCTCCGGGAAGCGCTGGGCACGGAGTATGCTGACTATTATGTGCAGGTAAAACGCGAAGAGTGGGCGGAGTACCATCTGCACGTCGACCAGTGGGAGCGGGAGCGTTATCTGCCGATTTACTGACCGGTCGCGTGTTGTCGGATGGGTATCGCAGGGGCGCACGGCCGTGCGCCCCGTTTGTTTGCTCAAACCACGGTGGCGGTCATTCCGATGTCTCCACCCAGATGGGTGTGCTCCACCCTTTGGCGCCCATGGCGTGCGCGACGTTGGCCGGGTATTGGGGGATGGGGTCGGGGGACATGACTTCGAGGTAGTAGTAGTGCTTTCCGGGGCGATACCGGCACAGCTGGAATTCTTTTCGCTCTCCCCGGGTCTGGCCGATGAACCGGTCGTCGTGCATCAGACGCCCGTCCCGGTGGACGCGCAGGATGTATTCCCGGCCCGCTTCGCCCACGACCCGCCACTTCAGCACCGGGTCGTCCTGGACGACCAGCGAGCTGCCCATCATCTGGTCGTTGATCGTGAATTCGATCAGAATTTTCTGGCCGGCCGTTGCATAACAGCGTCTCGCTTTGATCGCGTTCAGAAAGGCGGCACGGTCCAGGCGTTCGGCCCAGATGCCGGTGAGCGCACCGCTTAAGCCGGGGTTGCGGTGGTGGCTGTCTCCGCTGCCGGTGAAGGCGAATTTGTGGCCCGCGTTCAGGTATTTGAAATAGATGTCGTAAAGGTCGAAGTTGATCATCCAGGCGGCACACAGGTCGATGCCCCACTCGACGTCCGTGTCGTAGAGGTTGTATTTCCCGTGGTGGGGATGGGGGAGGGGGAGGTAGCCTTTTTCCTTGAACCAGGCGAGACACTCCCTGGTGTCCTTCTGTGTATGCCGCTCGCCCTTCAAGTGGGCCTCTTTGTACTTGAAGTGAAGCAGGTCCATTTCCATTTCGTCGTCGTCCGACATCACCGATCGGTGGTCCCGCCCGGAGTCCACCCGGTCGGTGATGGTCATTTCGTAGCCGGGAAACATGGCAAACTGTCCGGGTTCGTTGAGGACCATCGCGTTGCCTTTGACGTAGTCCCACTCGTAGTCCTTCAGGTGGCGCACGTTCTGGCGGGTATGCAGGTTCCAGAAGCAGTCGTTGTCGGAGACGGTCAGGCCGTCGATTTGCGCCTTGTGCCGGGCGTAGTGGCCCAGTTCATCCGGCTCGCCCTCCATTTCGATGGAGGCCGCCGAGTGGCAGTGCAGGTCCGCCCAGAAGAGGTGGTATTTCCCGCTTTCCTCGCCGGGCAGCTCGTTGCGGGGCCGGTCCGTGTCCCGCGGGTCCTCAAACGGCAGCCGGACTTCCTTCCACCGGGTCAGGTCGATGCTGCGGTTTTCAGGGGGTACAACGGGGAGGTCGGCGGAGAGGTCGACCCTTTCCAGGTAGCGCTCATCGGTGATCATGTCCTGAGACAGGAGGTGCACCCGGGTGCCGACGGTGCTGTTGTGGGGAAGCTCGTAGAAAATGTTCCCGTCGGCGATGTTGCGGGGTTCCGACCAGACGCCGTCGGCGCAGGTGTGGCCGAAGAGGCGGCCCCTGGAGGTGAGCGTGCCCTGCTCGCTGTCCGCCTTGGCCTCGTAGAAGAGCCAGACGCCGCCGGTTTCGGCGCCTTTGAGGATGGGGAAGAGCCGCCTGCCCATGTGTCCCAGGTTGGGCGGTTTGGGGAAGTCGGTCAACAGCCCGTAGTGGAGCGGCGCAATGTCAGCCCCTCCGTCCGCACCCGACAGAGGCTCCCAGGACCGACCGTCCAGACGGGCGCCCCGCAGGGAGTACTTCTGCTGGAGGGTGCTGCTGCGGTACATGACGTCCACGCCGCGCACCCACACGGCCCAGAGCGCACCGTCGGCGTCCCGGCAGAGGGTTGATCTGTTTTCCCACCCGGCGTCGCGGCTGATTTTGACCGCTTGCCGGGGGCCTGCCGGGTTGACCGCACAGCCGTAGATGTCGTAGGTGCGGTCCACGTAGCTGTCCCAGGTGATATAGACGCCTTCGGACCCCCATTCGACCATTCTGGGCCGGTAATTGTAGCGTACCCGGTTGCCCAGCGAATACGTTGCGGTTTTGCCATCCGGGAGGGTTCTGAGGATTTCGATGCGGCTGTCTCCTCTGACGGCGTGGGCCCAGCAGACCCAGAGGGCGCCGCTTTCGTCCAGGAGGGCTTGCGGCTCCCAGACCTTCGCCGAAGCGGGCAGGACGTGGCGCTTCCGGTGCCGGGTGAACGCATTTCCATCCTGTTTGCGGGTGCAGAACGCGTACTGCTGGTCGGTCTTTTCAAGCCAGACAAATACCACCTCATCCCCTGTCGGAATGCAGATGGGGCGCGTCTGCATGGTGTTGTTGGGGGACAGCGGCTGGATGGGACCGGCGGTTTCCCCGACGAATTTCCGCACAAATGCCCTGGACCCCGCCGCGCCGTAGGCCGCCCAGGCGGTCCAGCACGTTTTGCCGTCTTGCAGGGTGCAGAGGTTGGGTTCGTAGCTGTCTTTTGAATAGACGCCTTCTGTGACGGCAAGGTTCATTGTGACGGCTCCTTGTTGGAAAGGGGTGCAGGGAAAGGCGCAAAATAGCACATGAGAGGCGAAATGTCAAAGAGGGATTGGAGATGACCTCTGTCAAAAGCAATGACCCTGATAGAGGATCGCAATTTACTCGTCTCTCACGCTCGCCAGACCTTAGAAGTGAAAAAAATGA